>DATMBA010000313.1:0-4296 GCA_035559635.1 Roseiflexaceae bacterium | reverse complement strand
GGCCGGTGGCCCTATAACCGCCGCGCCGATTGTACCGCCCGCACGGTGTGTGTGTCCAAATGACATTTGACCATCGCGTTCGGTACGAACCTCCCCGGATGCGGGTCTTCAGGCGGCCTTGATCGGCGAAAGCCGCGAATCCAGTTCCCGATTTCGGTTGTCAAAACTCATCAGGCACCGCGCTGCTGCACGCCATGCCGGGCGGTGAGTGCGTTGTAGTCGCTGCGGCATGGGTCCACTGGCAGATCTCGTGCACCTCCGCATCTGGCGCCCGCACGCGGCACGCTTTGTGCTGCTCCTCCATGCAATCCTGGCGGGCCTGCGGCTCCCAAGAGCGGGAGAGGAGCATGAGCAATTGGTTCGACGTCGACTGGAGGACTGTCTTCCTGCCGAGCACGCCGCTGCTGGAGATCTTCGTGCGCGGGACGGTGGTCTACCTCACGCTGTTCGTGCTGCTGCGCGTGGTGGTCAAGCGTCAGGCCGGCACCGTCAGCATCACCGACCTGCTGGTGGTGGTGCTGCTGGCGGACGCCGCACAGAACGCCATGGCCGACGACTACCGCGCCATCCCGGACGGCCTGCTGCTGATCGCCACGATCGTCTTCTGGAGCTATCTGCTGGAATGGCTGGGCTACCGCTTCCCGGCGGTGGAGCGCTTTGTCCACCCGCCGGCGCTGCCGCTGGTGCGTGAGGGGCGGGTGCTGCGCCAGAACATGCGGCGCGAGATGATCACCGACGAGGAGTTGATGAGCCAACTGCGCGAGCAGGGGGTGGACGACCTCTCGCAGGTCAAGGAGGCGGCGCTGGAGGGGGACGGGCGGGTCAGCGTGGTGACGCGCGACAGCCAGGCACGCGGCACGCCGGAGCGCGACCAACTCTAGGGCCAATACCTCTCAAATTCAGGACGTACGCGGTCGGTGCCCCACGCGGGGGTTTTCGGGGGCCGCAGGCCCCCGCACCCCCACGCTGCGGAAAGCGTGTTGCGCGCCCGGTATTCCAGGGGTGCAGCGGCACGCGGCGTGCAGAAGCGCGAGGCGCAGGGGAGCGCGAGGGGATGCCTCTCGCAAGAACGCCTCTTTCCAGCAGATATATGCCCCCTGCGCGCACGTGTTGCAGCCGAGAGGTGAGCGATGCGAGGAGAGTTGGCGGCGCGGCGTGCCCTGGGTGTGCTTGCCTGCGCGGCGCTGCTGAGCGGCTGTGCCGGGGCGCCGGCGGCCCTGAACCCACAGGGGCCGGTCGCGGCGCGCATCGCCGATCTGTGGTGGTTGATGTTCGCCCTGGCGGCGGTGATCTTCGGGGGTGTGATGGGGCTGCTGGCGTTCGCGCTGTTCCACCCGCGGCGCGGCGAGCCGGAGCCGCCGGGCGAGCCAGCGCGCGGCACGGGGCTGATCGTCGGCGGGGGCATCGTGATGCCAGCGGCCGTGCTGCTGGTGGTGTTCGGCTTCACCCTCTGGACTATGACGGCCATCGCCGCCTACGCCCGCGAGCCGGCTGTGACGGTGCAGGTCACCGGGCACCAATGGTGGTGGGAGGTGCGCTACCCCGAGCAGGGCTTCACGACCGCCAACGAGATCCACATCCCGGCCGGGCGGCCGGTGCGCCTGGAGCTGGCCTCGGCGGACGTGGTGCATAACTTCTGGGTGCCCGAGCTGCACGGCAAGGTGGACACGGTCCCCGGCCACACCAACACCCTCTGGTTGCAGGCCGACCAGCCGGGGGTGTACCGCGGCCGGTGCGCCGAGTACTGCGGCACGCAGCACGCCCGGATGGAGCTGCTGGTGGTGGCCGAGCCGCCCGAGCAGTTCCAGGCCTGGCTGGAGCAGCAGCAGCAGGCGCCGCCCGCGCCGACCGACCCGCTGCTGGCGCGCGGGCGGCAGGTGTTCCTCGGCTCCGCCTGCGTCTACTGCCACGCCATCCGCGGCACGAACGCCACCAGCACCTTCGGGCCGGACCTGACGCACCTGGCCAGCCGGAGGACGCTGGGCGCCGGCGCGCTGGAGAACACCCGCGCCAACCTGGCCGGCTGGATCACGAACCCCCACAGCGTCAAGCCCGGCAACCGGATGCCGCCGGTGGTGCTGAACGCTGAGGATCTGCATGCGCTGATCGCGTACCTGGAAAGCCTGGAGTGATGACGACCGTATCTGAGGGCGCCTGCGAGCGCGCGCGCGCGCGCGAGACGGAGCGGGCGGGAACGCCCGACCAGCAAGACTTCGAGCGCGTCTGGCAGGACCCGTCCGGGCTGTATGGCCTGGTGGCCGCCGTACAGAACACCCCGATCGGCATCCGCTTCATCGCCACCTCGATCGCCTTCTTCCTGGCCGGCGGCGTGATGGCGCTGCTGATGCGCACCCAGCTCGCCGTGCCAGAGAGCGGCTTCCTGGCCCCCGAGACCTACAACCAGCTCATGACCATGCACGGCTCGACCATGATGTTCCTGTTCGCCGTGCCGCTGATCGAGGGCATCGGTGCGCTCGTGCTGCCGCAGATGCTCGGCGGGCGCGAGCTGCCCTACCCGCGCCTCTCGGCCTTCGCCTACTGGACCTTCCTGCTCGGCGGGGTGATCTTCTACGCCGGCTTCTTCCTCGGCGCCGTGCCGGACAACGGCTGGTATGCCTACACCCCGCTCAGCGGCCCGGCCTTCGCCCGTGACAAGGGCATGGACTTCTGGCTGCTGGGGCTGAATGTGGCCGAGATCGGCGCGATCGCCGGCGCTATCGAGCTGATCATCTCGGTGCTCAAGATCCGCGCGCCCGGCATGACCCTCAGCCGCATCCCGATCTTCGCCTGGGCTATGCTGGTGACCGGCGTCATGATGATCTTCGCCTTCACTCCGCTGATCGTCGGCTCCATGCTGCTGGAGTTCGACCGCAAGTTCGGCACGCACTTCTTCAACGTGCAGGACGGCGGCTCGCCGATGCTGTGGCAGCACCTGTTCTGGTTCTTCGGTCACCCGGATGTATACATTCAGTTCCTCCCGGCGGTGGGCATGGTTTCGACGATCCTGCCGGTGTTCGTGCGCCGCACGCTTGTGGGCTACACCTTCGTGACCCTGGCGATCATCGCCACCGGCTTCCTGAGCTTCGGGCTGTGGGTGCACCACATGTTCCCCGCCGGGCTGCCGCTGACCTCGATGGCGATCTTCTCGGCGGCCAGCATGACGATCGCCATCCCGAGCGGGGTGCAGTTCTTCGCCTGGATCAGCACGATCTGGGGCGGCCGGCCGGTCTGGCGCGTCCCGCTGCTGTGGATGGTCGGCTTCATGGTCACCTTCCTGATCGGCGGGCTCTCGGGGGTGATGGTGGCCTCGGTGCCGTTCGACTGGCAGGTGACGGACAGCTACTTCGTGGTGGCGCACTTCCACTACGTGCTGATCGGCGGGGTGGTGTTCCCGATCTTCGGCGCCATCCACTTCTGGGCGCCCAAGTTCCTCAACAGGATGCTGTCGGAGACGCTGGGCAGGCTACAGTTCTGGCTGTTCTTCGTGGGCTTCAACCTGGCCTTCTTCCCGATGCACTTCTCCGGCATGCTGGGGATGCCGCGGCGGGTGTACACCTACCAGGCCGGGCTGGGGCTGGAGACGCCCAACCTGATCTCGACCGTCGGGGCGTACGTCATCGCGCTGAGCGTGGCGGTGTTCCTGGTGAACGTCGTGTGGAGCGCGTGGCGCGGCGCGCCGGCCACGGACAACCCGTGGGGCGCGGACACACTGGAGTGGGCCACCGCCACGCCCATGCCGCCGTACGGCTTCCGCACGCTGCCGATCGTGCATACGCGCCACCCGCTCTGGCAGCAGCCGAGCCTGGAGGAGGGGGACGAGCGCACGGTGAAGCTGGTGCGGGCCTTCGCCCAGTGGCCGCGCGCGTGGCGCTCGCAGCTGGCGGTGGGCCTGGCGGACGGGCGGCCGCAGGAGATCGCCCGCGTGCCGGGGCCCTCGGTCTGGCCGTTCGTGCTGGCCGCGGCGGTCACCGGGCTCTCGGTGGCCTTCATCTACGACAGCGCGCTGTGGGCGGCTATCAGCGCCGTGGTGGGCGTGGTGGCGCTGGTGGCCTGGCACTGGCCGGACGCGATCGAGCGGCGCGGGGACACGCCGGAGGTGGACGCCTTCGAGCGCGAGCACGGCATCCCGGTGAACATCCAGGGCAGCGTGGTGGTGGCGCGCTGGGGCATGTGGCTGGCGATCCTCTCGCTGGCGATCGGGCTGGGGACGCTGCTGTTCAGCTACTTCTACCTGCGGCTAGCGGTGGATCAGTGGCCGCCGGCGGGGGTGGCGGCGCCGGACCCGGCGCTGCCGGC
>DATMBA010000312.1:0-5376 GCA_035559635.1 Roseiflexaceae bacterium | reverse complement strand
GCCGGCGATGCCGCCGGCGAGGGGATCGAGGACGAGCTCCAGGGCGAGGACCGGCGCCGCACGGTCGGGGAGACCGCCGTCTATCAGCCCTACGAGGCCTACGACGCCGACTTCCGCCAGCACTACCAGACCTACAGCATCAGCAGCGGCTATGCCTACGACCAGTACAGCACCGTCTACCGCTACGGCCACAGCCTCGCCACCGACGCGATCTACCGCGGCAAGTCCTGGGACGAGATCGAGGCCGACGCGCGCCGCCGCTGGGAGGCCACCAACCCCAACACCTGGGAGCGCTTCAAGGACTCCGTCCGCTACGCCTGGGAGCGGGTGACCGGGCAGCGGTAAGCCCGGCCCTCTCGCTGACATGCCGCATGGCTGCCGCCCGTTGGGTGGCGGCCGTGCGGTGTGTGTCTTCGGGGTTCGCCAAACGCGCTTACTGGTGCATCCGGCACATCCCTCGGAGACCCGATTTCATTCTTCCATTCCAAGGTATATCAGTTCGCGCCTGACGCACCTCCGCGCTGCTCCCCACACTGTAGGTGCTATAATACGGGCCGAGTTGCAGACATGAGCGAGAGGCGGCGCGATCCGCAGCCGCCAGCGCCGGCGGCCATCCGGGGATACATATGAGCGACCTTGCGACCTTCTTCGGCCCCAACGCGGGCTACGTGCTGGAGCTGTACGAGCGTTACCGCCAGGACCCGCTCGCGGTGGACCCTGAGACGCGCGCTTTCTTCGAGCGCTGGAGCCCGCCCGCCGAGGAGCGACCAACAGCCCACGACCAACGACCAACGACGAGGAGACAGCCGCGCGGGGATCAGGAAAGCGCCGTAGCCGGCGACGGCACGCGTTCGTCGTTGGTCGTTCGTCCGTCGTCAGCGCTCCCCCCGGGTATCGACCTCTCCACCGCCCATACCGGCACCCCCTCGCCACTGGATGTGATGCACACCGTGGCCGCCGCACGTCTCATCCGCTACATCCGCGAACTGGGCCACCTGGCCGCCCACATCGACCCGCTCGGCAGCGAGCCGCCCGGTGACCCCGGCCTGGAGTTGGCCACCCACGACGTGAGCGAGGCCGACCTGGCGCTGCTCCCGCCCGACATCGTGCGCGGCCCGCTGGTGCAAGGCTCCGCCAACGCGCTGGAGGCCGTCAACCGCCTGCGCGCGGTCTACTCCGGCTCGATCGGCTACGAGACCGACCACGTCCAGAACTACGTCGAGCGCTCCTGGATCCGCGAGGCGATCGAGAGCCGGCAGTTCTTCTATGGCCTGGATGACCCCGAGCGCCAGGTCGAGTTGCTCGAGCGCCTCACCGAGGTCGAGACCTTCGAGCGCTTCCTGCACCAGACCTTCGTCGGCCAGAAGCGCTTCTCGATCGAGGGCTGCGACATGCTGGTGCCCATGCTGGACTCGATCATCCGCAACGCCGCCGCCGGCGGGGTGCGCGAGGTGGTGATCGGCATGGCCCACCGCGGCCGGCTCAACGTGCTGGCGCACGTCCTCGGCAAGCCCTACGCCCAGATCCTGTTCGAGTTCATCAACGCCTCGCGGGACGGGCAGTCGGCCGCCGGGCACGGCGCCCCTGGCTGGGTGGGAGACGTGAAGTACCACCTCGGCGCGCGGCGCGCCTACAAAGAGAGCGGCATCGAGCAGATGCCGATCACCCTGGCGCCCAACCCTAGCCACCTGGAGTTCGTCAACCCGGTGGTGGAGGGGCGCGCCCGCGCGGCCCAGGAGCGGCACGACCGGCCGGGCGCCCCCACGCGGGACAAGCGCGCCTCACTGCCCATCCTGATCCACGGCGATGCGGCTTTCCCCGGCCAGGGGATCGTCGCCGAGACGCTCAACCTCTCCAACCTCGCCGGCTTCAGCACCGGTGGCACCATCCACATCATCACCAACAACCAGATCGGCTTCACCACCGAGCCCAACGAGAGCCGCAGCACCCTCTACGCCTCGGACCTCGCCAAGGGCTTCGAGATCCCGATCGTCCACGTCAACGCGGACGACGTGCCGGCCTGCGTGGCGGTAGCGCGCATGGCCTATGCCTACCGCGAGCGCTTCGGCAAGGACTTCCTGATCGATCTGGTGGGCTACCGGCGCTGGGGCCACAATGAGGGGGACGAGCCGGCCTTCACGCAGCCGCGCATGTACGCGATCATCAGCCAGCACCCCACGGTGCGTGCCCTGTGGGCCGCGCGGCTCGAGCAGGCAGGCGCTATCGCCCCCGGCCGGGCGGACGCGATGGTGAAGGCGGTGACCGAGCGGCTGCAGCAGGCCAGGGCAGAGGCCGAGGACCACCCGCATCTCGAGGAGCCGCCGCCTCAGCCGCCGCCCGGCCTGGCCCGCCGCACCGCCACCGCCGTGCCAGCCGAGCGGCTGCGCGCCCTCAACGAGGCGCTTATGGAACGCCCGGAGGGCTTCGCGGTGCACCAGCGCCTGGAGCGCACCCTGGAACGCCGCCACACCGCGCTCGATACGCCCAACGGCATCGACTGGGGCCACGCCGAGGCGCTGGCCTTCGCTAGCCTGCTTGAGGAGGGTGTGCCCATCCGCCTCAGCGGCCAGGACAGCGAGCGCGGCACCTTCAGCCACCGCCACGCCGTGCTGCGGGACGCCAACAGCGGCGCGAAGTACACCCCGCTGCAGGCCCTGCCGCAGGCGCGCGCCTCGTTCGCGATCTACAACAGCCCGCTCTCCGAGGCTGCCGTGCTCGGCTTCGAGTTCGGCTACTCGGCCCACGCGCCCAACGTGCTGGTGCTGTGGGAGGCCCAGTTCGGCGACTTCGCTAATGGCGCGCAGGTGATCATCGACCAGTTCATCGTCTCGGCCCGCAAGAAGTGGGGACAGACGCCCAACCTGGTGTTGCTGCTGCCGCACGGCTACGAGGGCCAGGGTCCCGAGCATTCCTCGGCCCGCCTCGAGCGCTTCCTGCAGCTCGCCGCGGAGGATAACATCCGCGTGGCGAACTGCACCACCGCCGCGCAGTACTTCCACCTGCTGCGCCGCCAGGCGCTGCTGCTCAGCAAGGACCCGCGGCCGCTGGTGGTGATGACGCCCAAGAGCCTGCTGCGCCACCCGCGCGCCGGCTCCTCGCTCGCGGACCTGGCCGAGGGGCGCTTCCAACGGGTGATCGACGACCCGATGGCCCGCAAGCGGGCCGACGAGGTGACGCGCCTGGTGCTCTGCTCCGGCAAGGTCTATGTGGATGTGCTGGCAGCCCAGGGCGCGGGCGGCACACCGGGGGTGGCGGTGGCGCGGGTGGAGGAACTGTACTCCTTCCCGGCCGACGAACTGCGCGAGGTGGTGGCGGGCTACCCGCACCTGCGCGAGGTGGTGTGGCTCCAGGAGGAGCCGCAGAACATGGGTGCCTGGGGCTACATGGAGCCGCGTCTGCGGGCGCTGCTGGACCCGGCCCTGGAGCTGCACTACGTCGGCCGCTCGCCCTCCGCCAGCCCCGCCGAGGGCTCCCTGGCGCTGCACACCCTGGAGCAGAACCGTATCGTCCAGGAGGCGCTGCACAGCGCCCTCCAGCCCGCCAGCGCCAGGTAGCAAAGGGAGTGCGAGGGCTGCCCCCTCGCGATACCGCTGCTCACCAAGCAGGGGAGTGCGAAGGGCTGCCCCTCGCAGCACACGATAAGACAAGGTTCGCGCTTATTGTACGTTCGCGCGAACACGCATGGAGGGTGTGGGGGCCTCTGGCCTCACAAAAACGCTTTTCGGAGGGGCGTCGCCACTCCGAGCCTCCTCCTGACTGGAAGGCTGGAGGCCGCGCAGCGAACCCATGTCTAAGCTGCTTCAGCAGGAGCATCCGATGGCAGTTGAGATCAAGGTACCGACCCTCGGCGAATCGATTGTCGAGGCTACCGTCGGCAAGTGGCGCAAGCGCGAGGGCGAGCCGGTGGCCGCCGGCGAGCCGCTGGTGGACCTGGAGACCGACAAGGTCAACGTCGAGGTGACGGCCGAGCAGTCCGGGGTGCTGGAGCGCATCCTGAAGGGCGAGGGCACCAACGTCACCATCGGCGAGACGCTGGGCCTGCTCGCCGCCGGAGACGGCGCCGCTGCCAAGGTCCCGCCCACGGAGCGGGCGGCGAGCCCAGAGGCAGCGGTGCCGTCCTCCGCTCCGGCGCCACCGGCGCCCTCAGCTGCTTCGTCCGCTCCCGCTCCGTTACCAGCCACTCCTGTCGCCCGCCGGGTGGCCGCCGCCGAGGGCGTGGACCTCAGCGGCGTGCCGGGCAGCGGACCCGGCGGCCGCATCACCAAGGGCGATGTGGTGGCCGCCAGCGCGGCGCGCGACGACCGACCGGCGACCAAAGACCAACGATCTGCTGCGCCGCCCACAACGCCAGGAGTGCCATCGCCGCCGGCGCCGGCCCCGGCTCCTCCTCCGTCCCCGGTCGTTGGTCCCTCGTCCGGCCGGCGCGAGGAGCGCGTCCGCATGACCCGTCGACGCCAGACGATCGCCGCGCGGCTGGTGGAGGCACAACGCACCGCGGCCATGCTCACCACCTTCAACGAGGTGGATATGACGGCTGTCATGGAGCTGCGCAAGCGCCGCCGCGACTCCTTCAAAGAGCGCCACGGCGTCGGCCTGGGCTTTATGTCGTTCTTCACCAGGGCGGTGGTGGGTGCGCTCAAGGCCTTCCCGCTCGTGAACGCCGAGATCCAGGGCGACGAGATCGTCATCAAGCACTACTACGACATCGGCATCGCTGTGTCCACCGACGAGGGCCTGGTGGTGCCAGTCCTGCGCGACGCAGACCGCCTCTCGTTCGCCGGCATCGAGCGCGGGATCGAGGAGTTGGCCCGCAAAGCGCGCGAGGGGAAGCTGACGATCGCGGACCTGCAGGGCGGCACCTTCACCATCACCAACGGCGGCATCTTCGGCTCGCTGATGTCCACCCCCATCCTGAACACCCCACAGGTGGGCATCCTCGGCATGCACGCCATCAAGGAGCGCCCGGTGGTGGTCGGTGGCCAGATCGTCGCCCGCCCGATGATGTATCTGGCGTTCTCCTACGACCACCGTATCATCGATGGGCGCGAGGCGGTCTCGTTCCTGGTGCGCGTCAAGGAGTTGGTGGAGGACCCGGAGACGTTGCTGCTGGAGGGGTAGACAGCGGAGAGGAAGCGGAGAAGCGGAGAAGCAGACAGCGGAGAGGAAGCGGAGAAGCGGAGAAGCAGACAGCGGATAGCGGATCGGCCGGTCCGCTATCAGCGTATCCGCGCGCTATCCGCTGTCAGCACCTCGGTCCCCCCTTTGCTAATCACCCCCGCCCCCAGCCCCGGGGCGGCCAGCAGCGCGAGCAGCGCCGGCACCCAGGCCGGGGCGAGCGCGGCAGCGACGGCCGGGACCAGCGATAGCCCGGCGGCC
>DATMBA010000311.1:0-9239 GCA_035559635.1 Roseiflexaceae bacterium | reverse complement strand
GGTGATGACACCCGCCAATCCGTTGCGTTCGGCGTTCTCACGTGTGGCCGTCACGGCGATAGGGTCGGTGTCCAGCGCCAGAACGGGCCGCGCGCCGAGGTGGGCGGCGGCTATCGCCAGGATGCCCGAGCCGCAGCCGAGGTCGAGCGCCCGCACGTCCGGCTTGACATAATTCTCAAGCAATACGACGCACAGGCGGGTGGTGGGGTGCAGGCCTGTACCGAAGGCCATGCCGGGGTCGAGGCGCAGGACGATGTCGCCTGGCCGGGGCTGGTACTCGTGCCAGGAGGGCACCACCACCGCTCGGGCGCCGATGCGTTGGACGGTGTAGTAGCGCTTCCAGGCGTGGGCCCAGTCCTGCTCCTCGAGCTGCCGTACCTGGAGCGGGCCGACGCGGCGCAGCATGCCGAGGAACCACAGGCCCTGCTCGACGCGGGCGCGAGCCTCCTCGGCGCGCTCATCGAGCAGCAGGTAGGTGCGGACCACCGCCGGGCGTGTGGCGTCGAAAGTATACTCGGGGCCGTCGGCGCCCGGCACGATCGGCTGCTCCACCGCCACGCCGCCATTGTAGCCGTGCTGCGCCAGCAGTTCGCTGACCGACTCGACGGCCTCAGGCTCGCACTCGACGCTTAGCTCAAGCCAGCTCATACATCCCTACAATGGTCTTGGGAGGGCTTCAGAGAGGGCTTTGCTCTCTCTGAGAGCCTGTTTGAAACGGGGAGGCACATCCCCGCCCCCAGCCGGGAGGCGTTTCAAACAAGCGCTGAAGCCCGCCCAAGACCTATTTTGCTTTCCACCGCGTCCCATGGGGCGTATCCTCGAGGGTGATCCCAAGCTCCGCCAGGCGGTTGCGCACCATATCGGCGAGCTGGAACTGCCTGGCCTTACGCAACTCAGCGCGCAGCTCCACCAGCAGGTCGACGAACGGCGCGGCCTCCTGCGAGCGCGCGGCAGGGGCCTCGAGGGTCAGGCCGAGCACGCCGGTCAACTCGCGCAGCGTGGCCTGGGCCTGCGCGAAGGGCGCGCCGCCCACCCCCGCGTCGCGGGCGGTGTTGATCGCGCGCACCAGCTCGAAGATCGCCGCCAATGCCCCCGCGGTATTAAAGTCGTCGTCCATCGCCTGGATGAAGTGCTCGCGGGCGGATGCCTCAGCGTCGGCCAGGCGTGCGGCGGCCTCGCCCTCGGTCTGGGCGCCCACCGGCGGCTCGAGCGCCGAGCGGATGCGCGCCAGCTTGCGCTCGTTGTCCGCCGTGATCTCCTCGCCGAAGGCCAGCGGGCTGCGGTAGGAGCTGGAGAGCACGATCAGGCGCAGCACGTCGGCCGGGTGCTCGGCGAGGAATTCGCGGATGGTGACGACGTTGCCGAGCGACTTGGCCATCTTCTCCATCTTGTACGAGCCGTCCGGCAGGCGCGTCTGGATCTGGAGCATGCCGTTGTGCATCCAATAGCGGGCGAAGGGCTTGCCGGTGAGACTCTCGGTCTGGGCGATCTCGTTCTCGTGATGCGGGAAGATCAGATCCGTGCCGCCGCCGTGGATGTCGATCTGCTCGCCCAGCTCCTTGAGGTTCATGGCCGAGCACTCGATATGCCAGCCGGGCCGGCCACGGCCCCAGGGGCTGTCCCAGTACGGCTCGCCGGGCTTGGCCGCCTTCCAGAGCGCGAAATCAGCCGGGTGCTCCTTACGCTCGTCCACGCCGATGCGGTTGCCGGCGATCATGTCCTCCAGGCTGCGGTGGGAGAGCTTGCCGTAATCCGGGTCCGAGGAGACGCGGAAGAACACGTCGCCGTCGGCGGCGTAGGCGTGGCCGCTCTCGATCAGGCCGGCGATGAAGCGCTGGATCTCGGCCATGGTCTCGGTGGCGCGCGGGTAGGCGCTGGCGCGCTTCACATTCAGCGCCTGAAGATCCTCCATGAACTCGGCCACGTAGGACTCAGCCAGTTCCTTCGGGTCGCGCCCGAGCGCGTTGGCGCGCGCGATGATCTTGTCGTCCACGTCCGTGAAGTTCACCACGTGGCGCACCGTCAGGCCGCGGTACTCGAGGTAGCGGCGGACGACGTCGAAGACGATCGCCGACATGGCGTGGCCGATGTGCGCGCGGTCGTAGACCGTGACGCCGCAGACGTACATCTTCACCAGGCCCGGCTCGAGCGTCTCGAGCGGCTCCTTGGTGCGAGTCAGGGTGTTGTAGATCTGAATAGCCACAGGGTGTCCTTCAACTTGGGGAGGGTTCTGGGGAGGGCTATACTCTCCCCAGAACCCCACCTACTTCATTGGCGCAGGGGAGGGCGAGGGAGGGTGGCGCCCTCTCTGCTAGATCCCTCCCCCGGAGGTGAACTCGTCGTAGCCCCTGCCGTTCTCACCGAGCGAGGCCCACAGCTGGGCGGGGAGCGCGTCGTAGGTAAGGTGGTGCTCCATGTGGTGCTGGTTGGTAGCCAACTCCACCTCGGTGAGGCGGTCTTCGAGCTCGAGCACCTTGGCGCGCAGGCCGCGCAGCATCTCGCCCTCCGGATCGGGCAGTTGCTCGACGCGGCGGCTCTCGCCGGTACGCGGGTCGCGCTGAGCGACGACGCGGGCCGGGACGCCGACGGCCGTGGTGTGGGGCGGGACGTCCTTCACCACCACCGCGCCGCCGCCGATGCGCGCGCCCTCGCCGATGGTGATGGCGCCGAGCACGATCGCGCCGACGCCGACGACGACATGGTCCTCCAGGGTGGGGTGGCGTTTGCCGCGCTGCTTGCCGGTGCCGCCGAGGGTGACGCCCTGGTAGAGCGTGACCCAGTCCCCGATCTCGGCGGTCTCGCCGATCACCACGCCCATGCCGTGGTCGATGAAGAAGCCGCGGCCGATGGTGGCGCCGGGGTGGATCTCGATCCCGGTGAGGAAGCGGCCGATCTGCGAGATCAGGCGCGGGATGAAGGGCAGGCGCCGCCGCCAGAGGGCGTGGGCCAGGCGGTGAAGGGTGATGGCGTGCAGGCCGGGGTAGAGCAGCACTTCCGCCAGGTTACGCGCGGCCGGATCGTTCTGAAAGATGGCGCGCACATCGTCGCGCAGCACGCGCAAGAAATGGTCGCCGAACATAAGAGAACCTCCCGTGGGCCGGAGTACGCATCAGAGCGGGCGAAATGCCGATCAGGGGCGCTGTGCGGGCGGAACGTATACGCCCGACGGCGCCCCTAAGGACAGGTGCAGGAGATCGCTCTGACCGCGCGCGTCCGGGCGAGCCGGGAGGTGGGCGCGAGGGTCCGCGGGGTGGGGTGGCTAGGCTGTGGTTGGCTTCGAGTCACTGCTGCTGGTGGTCTCGCTCTTCGCCTCGGCCTTGGACTCGGTCGCCGTCTCCGCCCTGGCCTCGGACTTGGCGCCGCCGTCTGTGCCGACGCTGGCGCTCTCGCTCTTGCGGCTGTCGGTAATGTACCAGCCCGAGCCTTTGAAGACAATGCCTACGGGCTGGAAGACGCGGCGCACGTCGCCGCTGCAGCTCGGGCAGGTGCGCAGCGGGGCGTCCTTGAACGACTGGAACTGCTCGAACTGAGCGCCGCACGAATCACAGGCGTAGACATACGTTGGCATAACCGTCCAATCCTCCTGGCGATGGGTTGGTGTCGCTATCGCCCTGTATTGTATACGACCTCCGCCTGCTGATCAAACGACTAACGTATGAGTTTTGTTAGTGGTGCATCCGGCACGTGTGTTGACACACCCCTGCCGGAAGGGGTGGGTGTGCGGGAGGGCTTCGCCCTCCCCTTCTTTCAAGGGACGTACCGGATGCACCAGTTAGCAGCGTTGATGCGCCGGGCGAGCAGCGGGGGCCAGGTCCCGCGCTCCCCGCTGCTCACCGGCGGAGGGCGGATGCGGAGGCCATGCCCCCGCGTGCGCACTCGCGCTCGAGCGAAGCGGCCAGCTCCGGCGGTTCGCTACGGCGGACGAGGACCTGCGGGCAGCCGTGCCAGGCGGCGCAGGCCCGCAGGGCGCCGGCCAACTCGTGCAGCAGTTCGGGGGTGAGCGGGACGCCCGGTTCCAGGTAGAGCGCCTTGACCTCGAAGACCCCCTCCTTGCGGTGGGCCTTCGGATCCAGTCGGCCGGCGAGCGCGCCGCGGTGGAGGATCGGCAGGGTGAAGTAGCCGTAGCGGCGTTTGGGCGCCGGGGTGTAGCACTCGATGCGGTACTCGAAGCCGAACAGCTCCAGCGCGCGTGCCCGGTCCCACACCAGCGGGTCGAACGGCGAGAGGAGCGTGGTGACGGTGGAGCGCAGCATGCCGGATGCGGCGGCCTCGGCGAGCGCGCGGTGCTCCGGGTGGATGTAAGCCGGCTCCTTCCACCCCTCCACCTCGGCGGCCAGCAGCGCGCCCTCGGTGGCCAGCTGCTCCAGTAGCCGGGCGCTGTTCTGCTTCTTGAGGCGGAAGTAGTCCGCCAGCCAGCGGGCGGGCGTGACCCCCAAGGCGTGTACGGTCTTGAGCGCGAGTGCACGGCGGGTCTCCTCCAGAGAGGGCGCCTGCGAGTCGTCCCAGGCGGGCAGGACGCGCTCGCGCAGGTCGTAGACGCGCTGGAAGTTCTGGCGGCGGGCGATCATCAGATCGCCCCTGGTGTAGAGCATCTCCAGCGCCATCTTCTCGACCTTCCAATTCCACCAGGTACCCTTCTGCCCGTCGGTGCGCTCGAAGTCGGCCGAGCGCACCCCGCCGTTGGCCCGCACCTGGGCCAGCACCCGGTCCACCTCGGCGTGGTGCGCATCGATCCAGCGGCTGATATAGTCCCAGGAGCGCGCCAGGCCCTCCAGCATCAGCCGGCGGTAGAGCGGGTAGTCCTCGATCGGCAGGAAGCTGGCCTCGTGGGACCAGTATTCGAACAGCGCGCCCTCGGCGAGCAGTTCGTCCAGCCAGCGGGGCTGGTAGGCGCCAAGCCGGCTCCAGAGCACCAGGTAGGGGCTGCGGGCCACCACGTGGATGGTGTCGATCTGCAGCGCCCCCATGCGGCGAATGACCGCCAGGACATCCTCCTTCTCGGCGGGGGCGGCGGGCGGGTCGAGCAGCCCCTGGGCGGCGAGCAGCAGCGTGCGGGCGGCGTCCAGTGACAGGCGCATTGGATCTCCTCTTCTTCGTGGGGAGGTATGGAGAGGCACAGCCCTCCACATTATATCAGAACGCTCGTTCGTGGCAACCGCGCCGCCGTCTCGGGGGTCATCTCCTGTCAGATAAGGTTCGCGTTCCCCAGACCGTTCGCGCGAACGCGCATGGGGGGTGTGGGGGCTCCCACACCACCTCTTTTTCGGAGGGGCGAAGCCCCTCCGAGCCTCCCCAAACGGTAAGGCGAGAAGCCGTGCAGCGAACCTTGCCTAAGGGGCGCACCTGCGCCAGGGGACAAGCAAGGAGTTGGCGAGCGGCGACGACATACGGTACGCTGTGCCGCACAGCGGGGTACGATGCCACGCGGGTGCGGGTGCGGGCGCTCGCGCTGTTCGGGGACAGCGCGGTGATCCGCGTGCCGATACGGGCGGGGATGGGGGGCAGGGGTTGGAGATCGCAGCCCCAACCCCCTCGCAACGCTCGTACATGTCGGCGGAAGTCCGCCCAGGGTTTCCGAAGGGCTAATGAACGGTTCCTACCTCAGCGGGTCTGAGGCAGCGTGCCACACCCGGCCGCTGATGCACTTTTACCAACTCATCGGGTATGTGGCTTTGCCCCACGCCCGGCCGGGCCCAGCGGGCACCCCGCGGCGGGCGTGACTCGGCAAAGCCTGGCTGCGCGGGCTGAATCAGGCCGCGTAGGCGGCCTTCGGAATAGATAGCCCGCCCGTTCACGGGCCGGGCGTGGTGCGAAGCCAGGATGCGCCAATTCCATTCGCAACGTGCGTAAGCGGCGGGCTATCCCCCTGCCACGCCCGCCACCGCGGGCTGGAGCCCAGGGGGCACCCCAGCCGCACAGGCGGCCTGCGTGCGGGATCGCCCGCGCGTACCCCGCGGGAACGCTGCAGGCGTGCACGCGCCAGGCCTGGTGGCGCGCCAGATATCCCAGTACATAGGTCCCGAGGACCTGCCGCTGGGCGCGCTATGCGCTGCCGCACCCGACGACGAGTTTCAAAGGAATGCGACCGTGGATGATTACTTCGGGCTTGCGTACGCGGGCGCGCCGTTCCGGCTGTTCTCGGCGGCGCATGTGCTGGCGATCCTGACGGTGGTCGCCGCCAGCCTCGCGATTGTGGCGGCGCTGCGGCGCTGGCCTGGGCCACGGCTGCGCGAGGCCCTGCGCTACGGGCTGGCCGGGGTGTGCACGCTCAACCAGGTAGCGTGGGATGGGTGGCAGGCGTGGGTGGGGCTGTGGTCGCCGGCCTACTCATTGCCGCTGCACATTTGCACCCTCTCCGGCGTCCTGTGCGTCATCATGGTGCTCGCGCGGAGCCGGCGGCTGTATGAGTTGCTGTACTTCTGGGGCCTGGCGGGATCGGGAAACGCGCTGCTCACGCCGGACCTGCAGATCTACGGCTTCCCGCACTTTCGCTTCTGGCTGTTCTTCACTGCCCACGGCGCGGTGATCGCCGCGGTGGTCTTTATGAGCGCGGCGTACGGCCTGCGCCCGACGTGGGGCGCCCTCTGGCGGGCGGTGGCGCTCACCAACGCCTACATGCTCGTCGCAGCTCTGGCGAATGCGGCGACGGGCGGCAACTACCTGTACCTGGCGCGCAAGCCGGAGTTCGCGACGCTGATGGACTACCTGGGGCCGTGGCCGTGGTACATCCTGGGGCTGGAGTTGGTGGGCATCGCCTCGTTTCTCGCTGTGTACCTACCTTGGGCGGTCGGGGACTGGCGCGCGGCAGCCATGGCGAGCCACCATGTCAACCCTACGAAGCGATAGTGAGGCATCAAGCGGCCTGTTCGGCGTGCGCAGGCGGTTTTGGGCACCGAGCAGGCTCTAACCCCTACCCCTCGCGCTGAAAGCACCCTACGCCTCGATAATCTCGACCTCGCTCAGCAACTCTACCGCGTCGCGCAGCGTGGCGTAGACCGAGCAGTACTTCGTCTCGGTCAACTCGATCGCGCGCCTGACGTGGCCCTCGCTGAGGTTGCGCCCGGTGATGGTGTAGCGGATGCGGATCTTGCGAAACCGCCACGGTGGCTGCTCATCGCGCTCGCTCTCGGCCGTCACCCGCAGGGCTGTCACCTGCTGGCGCTGCTTGTGCAGGATGGCGCGTACATCCCATGCGGCGCACCCGATCAGGCTCAGCGGCAGGAGGTCCGCCGCGTTGGCGCCGCCCGGCTGCGCCATCACGATCGGGAAGCCAGATCGGTCGCGCATCAGGAAGAGTTGGTCCTCGACCCAGTCGACACACACGGTCTCAGTTGGCATCGGAGCCTCCAGAGCAGAAGGGGCGTATCGGGCCGATTGTAGCACGGCCGGGGCGCGCGCACCAGGCACAACGCAGCGCGTTCGGGCGCTATCAACGTCCGTAGGTGGCCTACCACGCCCGGCGCGTGGAGTGCCCGCTGGGACCCGCGGGCTATCTGTTGCGAAGGCCGCGCAGGTGGCCTGCAGCCCGCGCAGGCGAGCTGGCACCCACGGTCGGGCTGAACCTGACTTCCAGCATCGCCCCGATTCCGGCGGGTCGGTTGGAACGAATGTCAGGCGTGGCGCCGCGGGTCGGAACACGGCCTATGCCCTACCGCCTACCGCACGATGAACGTCGCCACGCCCGTCAGCCGGCTCCTGGCGCCGTACACCACCAGCTGGTACGTGCCGGGGAGCAGGCTGCTCGGCCGGTACTCCAGCCACACCTGGCCCTGCTCGTCCACCTTCTCGCTCAGCGGCAGCGGGGCGACGCCTGTGGGCGTGTTCAGCCAGGTGGCCACCGTCTCGCCCGGCACGAAGCGGTTGCTGTAGAAGGTGCGCAGCTCTGTCTCCTGCCCGTCCACCGGCTGCACGATCGTCCAGACGTAGGCGCCGGTGTCGTTCCCGCCGCCCACCAGTACCGGCGCCCAGTTGCCGCTGCGCTCGTGCGTGCCGCGCGCGTCGGACCAGGTGTAGGCTGGCCGCATGCTCAGCACCGTGTTGTCGGCCAGCAGCCGGCCGACACGGAAGTACACGTAGCCGAGGCGCCGCTCCTGCTCGTCGAGCGGGCCGAAGGTGACGACCAGCGCGTCTGCGCGCACCTCGCTCACCCAGTCTCCCGCGCCGCGGTCCAGGTCGCTGCCGATCGGCGTGAGCTGGCCGGGGTTGTAGGGCAGGGTCACGACGGTGCGGCGCGCGTCGCCCTCGCCGTCGTTGTAGAGCCGGATCTCGTAGGTGAGCACGCCGTCGCGCGCCACGCGGATGCTCGGCGCGGGCCAGGCCACCACGGTCACATCGGCGCCCTTCTCGGGCGGGGGCGGGTTGCCGCCGCCGGGGTCGCCCGGGCCGGGCTGGCTCTGGCGTGGGCCGCTGATGAACGGCAGGTACACCGTCGTGCTGGCCCCCTTCGGGCGCTCGGGGATGGTGCTACCGTAGAACAGGTCCGCTGCGCTGCCCGGCGCGGCCTTCTCGCGCGCCAGGAAGTCGGCCAGCGCCGGCAGAATCGTCTCGGTCAGCGCCTGTGTGTCGTCGATCGGCGCGCCGGATGAGCCGAGGTCGCCATGCGCCAGCTCCACGGTGGCGGTCGGCTGCGCGGTAGCGGTCGGCGTCACCTCCGCCGTCGCGGAAGGCTCCGTCGTGGCGGTGGCCGCCGGCGTAGCCGTGGGATCGGCGGCGCCGGGAGCGTCTCCGGCGCGGGCCGGGGTGGCTGCTGCCAGAAGCAGCGCCAGCGCCAGCACGAGGGCTGCGGCGGCCCCGGTGATGAACGCACGCGTGTATGTCGTCGACATGGTCGTCTTCTTTCCAGGCTGATGAGCGGTGAGGTGTCCAGGGAAGGCGAGCCCTCCCCGCGCCCCTCCCCCTTCCTCGTGTTGAATATAGCGCGGGCGGCCTGCGCCCACATCGGCGGCCGGTCGGGGCGGCGCCCGGCATTTTGGCTGCGGCGCGGCCATACTGTGGGCGGAGGGGCGGCATCCGCCCTACGCCCCGGCATCGGAGGCAGCGGACGAACGACCAACGACGAACGACCAACAGCCACACCGCTTCAGATGTGGTACGGCTCTGATCGCGCCCTATCCGGCGTCGCCAGCTATCAGTCGCCGGTCATCGGTCGGCGCGTGGGGTGCCCGCTGGGCCCCGCGGGCTCTCCTTCACGCAGGCCGCCTGCGCGGCCTGCGTGGCAGCCCGCGCAGGCGGGCTTGGCA
>DATMBA010000310.1:0-6471 GCA_035559635.1 Roseiflexaceae bacterium | reverse complement strand
GCGCCCGCCGCTGCGCGGCGGGCGCGCGCGATGGATGGGTGAGGGGTTTCACCCTCCACGCGCCCCGTTTCAAACAAGCGCTTAGTGGTGCGCCAGGGCGCGGGCCACCTGGCGCAGGTCCATCCACCATTGGTCGCGCGGGCGGCGGAAGCGCGCATCCACCAGGCGCGGCAGTTCCTCCAGGCTGATGATCTCCACCCGCCCGCCGCGGAAGCCGATGAAGGCTCCGCCTGCCGTGCCGTGCGCCAGCTCGTCCGAGAGGAAGCTGACGCAGCGGGCGGCCAGGCGGGTGGCCTGGACGCGGTCGAACGGCGAGGGGTCGCCGCCCTGCTGGATGTGGCCGAGGATCGACTGGCGCACGTCGAAGCGGCCGCCGCCCTCCTCCTCGAACAGCGCGCACATGAAGCCGGTGCTGTAGAGTTGGTTGGCATTCTCGTTGCGGATCACCAGGCTGAGGCGCTTGCCGGTGGCGAAGTCCCGAATCATGGCCTGCAGGTCCGACTGCAGGTCGGCGAGCGTCACCCCCTCCTCGTGCAGGTAGACCCGCTCAGCACCGGTGGCCAGGCCGCTCATCAGCGCCAGGTAGCCGCAGTAACGGCCCATCACCTCCACCACGAAGCAGCGCCGCACCGCCACCGCCGACTGCTTGATCTTATCCACCGCCTCGACGATGCTGTTGAGCGCGGTGTCGGCGCCGATGCTCATCTCGCTGCCGGGGAGGTCGTTGTTGATCGACGCCGGCAGGCAGATGATCGGGATGTTGAAGGCCGGGAAGGACGCGCGATTGGTGTAGAGCGCGTGGGCCGCCTGGTAGCCGGCCCAGCCGCCGATCAGGAGCAGCCCGTCCACCCGCTGCGTCTCCAGCGTGCGCGCCACGGCGTACAGGTCGGCGCCGCTCGGGATGCGCCGGCTGGTGCCGAGGTTGGCGCCGGCGGCGCTGCCCCAGCCGCTCACGTCGTCCCACTCGAACGGCTCGACCTGGCCGTCGATCAGCCCGTCGAAGCCGTTGCGCACCACCAGCATCTCGTGGCCGCGATCCAGCCCCAGGCGCACCGCCGCGCGCACGGCGGTGTTCATGCCCGGCGCGGGGCCGCCAGCGTGCAGCACCGCCAGCCGGCCGCGCCGCTCGCTGCGCGCCACCCGCGGCAGCGCCTGCGCCAGCGTCTGGAAGGTGCGGAACGCCTCGCGGAAGCTGCCGCCGCGCAGCTCCATGGCCCGCTCGTAGTCCTGCGCGGCGATGGCCTGCGCCACCGCGCGCGTCTGCGCCACGCACTGCATGAGCGGCGCGCGGGTGATGCGGTTGTAGCGCATGCCGATCAGCTGCGGCTCGCTCTCGGGCGGCTCGGCCAGCAGCACCTCGGCGGCGGTGTAGCCCACCAGCGTGCTCATCCAGCGGTCGAAGGCGCTCGGGGCGCCGCCGCGCTGAACGTGCCCCAGGATGGTCACGCGGGTGTCCTCGCCGAGGTGCTCCTCCAGCACCCGCCGCACGTAGTCGCTGCCGATCGGACGGCCGGCACGGTCGCGCGCGCCCTCAGCCACGATCACGATGCTGTCGCGCCGCCCGGCCGCCCGCCCGATGCGCAGCATGTCGCACATCTGCTGCTCCCAGCCCTCCTCGGGCGGGCTCTCGGGGATGAGCACGTAGTCGGCAGTGCCGGCGATGGCGGCCATCAGCGCCAGGTAGCCGCAGCTGCGCCCCATCACCTCCACGACGAAGGTGCGCTGGTGGCTGGCGGCCGTGCTGGCCAGCGCGTCGATCGCCTCGGCGATGCGGTGCAGCGCGCTGTCCGCGCCGATCGTCATGTCGGTACCGACGAAATCGTTGTCGATCGACCCCACCAGCCCCACCAGGCCGAGCGCCGGGTGGCGCGCGGCCAGCTCGGCGCTTACGTGCCCCTGCGCCACCAACTCCGTCAGCAGGTCAGGCCACTCGCGCCGGAAGGTGTCCGCGCCGGTCAGGCTGCCGTCGCCGCCGATCACCACCAGCCGGTCGATGCCGCGCTCGAGCAGGTGCTGCGCCGCGCGCAGCCGCCCCTCGCGAGTGCGGAAGGCCTGCGAGCGAGCGGTGCCGATCACCGTGCCGCCGCGGTGCATCACGCCGCCCACGTCCTCCCAGCTCAGCGGCCGGATGCGGTCGCCGCCCTCCACCAGGCCCTGGTAGCCCTCGAAGATCGCGTAGACCGCCGCGCCGTACCCGATAGCGGCGCGGGCGGCGGCCCGCAGCGCCGCGTTCATGCCAGGTGCGTCGCCGCCGCTGGTGAGGATGCCAACCGCCGTCGGCTGCTTGGTGTTCATAGCTGTGCTCATCGTGTGTGCAGGCTACGTCTGCGGAAGTGACTACTCCCCCGGCTAACGCCTGGGGGCTTCCTGGGGCCGGAGCCCCTGAGACTGTAGTCCCAGTCTCAGCATGTTGTATGCGGCATTGAGATCACGGTCGATCTCTAGGCCACAATGGGGACACTGATGCACACGGATGCTCAACGACTTCTTCACCACTGCCCCGCAGCGACTGCACTGCTGGCTTGTGCCACGGGGGTCAACCAGCACCACACACCGACCGGCACCTTCCGCCTTGTTGGTGGTGTACTGGATGAACTGTCCCCACGCCGCGTCAACAATCGCCTTCGCAAGGCAGTGGTTCTTGACCATCCGCGTGATGCTCAGATCCTCGAACACAATCGTACCGAAGCGGTCTACGAGCGTCCGGCTCTCCTGGTGGGCGAAGTTCTTGCGTCGGTTGGCTATCCGTTCGTGGATACGAGCAACTATCTTTCGGCGCTTTGCCCGTGCTGGCGTTCCCTTCGGCTGCTCGCTCAAGCGGCGCTGCGCCCGCGCAAGGTCGTGCTCGTCCTGGCGGAAGAAGCGCGGGTTCGCTATTGTCTCGCCGGTCGAGAGGGTGGCGAACTTCTCCAACCCCACATCCACACCAACAGCCGCTGCCGGCACGGTCGCTGGTGGCGCAATCGCTCGTTCCACGGCGAACGACACGAACCACTTGCCGGTGCTGCTGCGGCGCACCGTGACGGTCTTGATACGGCCCTCGACGGGGCGGTGCAGGTTCACCCGTACAGAACCGACTTTGCTCAGGACGAGCGAATGGCCTTCCAGCCTCGCCCCATTGCCGTACTGCGGGTAGGTCATCGAATCGTAGCGCCCGAGGCCCTTAAAGCGCGGGTAGCCCGGCTCCTCGCCCGCCTTCACGCGGCGGAAAAACGCCTTGAAGGCCAAGTCTACGCGCACCTGGACATGCTGCAACACTTGGGAGTGGACACGCTTCAGCGCGGGGCGCTCCGCTTTCCAATCGGGGAGCATCGCCTGCGTGTCGTACAGGCCACGTGTTTCCTGACGCTGTTCCCAGGCATCACGGCGGGCTGCCAGCGTCTGATTGTAGACCCATCGGCATTCCTCAAGCTGCTGCGCAAGGAGACGCTGCTGGCCCTTCGTCAGATGCAGGCGATACTGATAGGTCGTTTTACGCATGTCCGTCATACTGCTATTATAGCGTATAATCGGATAGAACGCACGTGCTATCCGTGCGTACCAGTGCGGTTCATTGGCGTTGTGTTGACGCGCTTCATCCCACCGCTAAAGCGTGTGGGCTTTCGCGCGGGGTTTCTGTAAGGGGAGCATCCGGCAAATCCCTTGACAGCAGGGGAAGGCGAGGGAGGACTTCGCCCTCCCTCCAACCCACCCCTTCCGGCAGCAGTATACTGCGCCATGGCGGGGGGCGCAAAGCCGCCGCACCACCTTGACAGCACTCCTCTGCTGCGCTACTATGCCCCACGGCCGGGCCGCGCGCGCCGGCCTTATTAATGGGTCTTCACCGCGAGTCGAGGAAGCTGTACGCATGATCACCCTTCGCCGCGCCGCTCTGGCGCTGCTGCTGGCGGCCGGGCTGCTGGCCGGGTGCGACATCAGCGAGGGCGGCGCGAGCCAGCCGCGCACCGCGCAGCCCGCGCCCACCCCCGCCCCCGCCGCGCCGCCGGGCACCTACCCCGCGCCGGGCACCTACCCCGCGCCCTGACCCAAGGGCTAGCCCGCCGCTTCAGTGGCCGGGCGTGGGACGAAGCCAGGGACTTTGACGTATGCGCAGGCTGGGGTGCAGGCCGCGCAGGCGGCCTTGGCAAAGGATAGCCCGCGCGTTCACGCGCCGGGCGTGGTGGCGCACCCGAAGCCCTATGACATGTGCAGCGTGCATACGCGGCGGGCGAGACTCGGCAACGTCCGCCCGTTCACGGGCCGGGCGTGGTGCCACGCCCGCAAGACGTTTCGCCACACCCTCTAGCGATGGAGCGTTTGCGCGCCGGGCGCGAAAATGGTATACTATAGCTCGCACGAGATCGGACGCGTCGAAAAGTGGGTTCCCCCCACTTTTCTTGTTGTAGACGTACTTTCCGCCGCGCGACCATCGGAGGGGAGGTCCTCTCCGCACGTGTCCGGCGGCCCGGCGGCGCATCACAGCGAGGGAATCAATGAAGAGCGACTTCTATGCGGCCATCTCTCAGATTGCGGCCGAGCGCGGCATTCCAAAGGAAGCGATCGTCGAGGTGATGGAGAAGGCGCTGGTGACCGCGTACCGGCGCACGCTGGGCAATAACCCCCCGCCGATCGAGGTCTCGGTCAAGCTGGATCCCACCACCGGCCAGGCGCGGGTGTATGCCGAGAAGCAGGTGGTGGACGAGGTGCTCGATGACCGCTTCGAGATCGAATACGAGCGCGCCAGGCGCATCAAGCCGGACGTCGAGATCGGCGAGACGGTGATTGTCGAGAGCACGCCGAACGACTTCGGGCGCATCGCGGCGCAGACGGCCAAGCAGGTGATCCTGCAGGGCATCAAAGAGGTCGAGCGCGAGCACATCTACGGCGAGTACATGGACCGCGAGGGCGAGTTGGTCACCGCCACCGTGCAGCGCATCGCCAAAGGCAACGTCATCCTGGAGATGGGCAAGGCCGAGGCTATCCTGCCGCCCAAGGAGCAGGTGGACAACGATCGCTACTACCACGGGCAGCGGCTCAAGGTCTACCTGATGGAGATCCGCCGCGAGGACCGCGGCCCGCGCCTGATCGCCTCGCGCACGCACAAGCAGCTCATCCTGCGCCTCTTCGAGATGGAGGTGCCGGAGATCTACAACGGCACGGTGGAGATCAAATCGATCGCCCGCGAGCCGGGGCTGCGCACCAAGGTGGCGGTGGCGGCGCGCCAGGAGGGCATCGACCCGGTGGGATCCTGCGTGGGCATGCGCGGCATTCGCATCCAGAACATCGTCAACGAGCTGAACGGCGAGAAGATCGACGTGGTGCAGTGGTCGCCGGACCCGAAGGAGTTCATCGCCAACGCGCTCTCGCCCGCTCAGGTGGTGGAAGTGCAGCTGCGCGAGGAGGAGCACACGGCCACGGTGATCGTGCCGGATAAGCAGCTCTCCCTGGCGATCGGCAAGGAGGGCCAGAACGTCCGCCTGGCGGCCAAGCTCACCGGCTGGCGTATCGACATCAAGAGCGCCTCGGCGCTGCTGGACGAGGAGCGCGCGGCGGCCGAGGCGCGCGATGCGGCCGAGGCCGAGCATCTGGCCACCGAGGCGGCCCTCGCCACCGCCAAGGTCGAGACGCGCAAAGTGCGCCCGGACGCCACGGTGGTCTACCAGAACCGGCGCTACGGCCCGCTCGGCGATGACCTGGTGGGCGAGACGGTGCAACTCCGCGCTACGCCGCAGAAGCTGTTCATCTACCACGATGACCGCCTGGTGGCGTCCTATATGATCGCCGAGGACGAGGCGGAGGCGGAGGACGAGGAGTAGTTTTGCGTTCTGAGACTGGCACAACGCACAACGTAAAACGCAAAACTAGGTATGGCACAGACGCCGAAAAAACACAAGGGCGGCCCGCGGCCGAAACACGTGCCGCAGCGCCTCTGCATCGCCTGCCGGCGCACCGGAGCCAAACGCGGTCTGGTGCGCCTGGTGCGCGATGGCGAGGGGCGCGTGGCGGTGGACGCCACCGGCAAGCGCGCCGGGCGCGGCGCCTACCTGTGCCACGACCCGGCCTGCTGGGAGCAGGCCCTCAAGCGGCACGCCCTGGAGCGCGCCCTGCGCATCGAGGCCCTCCACCCGGAGGACCGTGCGGCGCTGGAGGCCCAGGCGCAGCTTTTGCATAAGGAGGGTTCAGGGGAGGGCCAGACCATCCCCTGAACTCCCCAATTCATACGGCAATGTGCGGCGCGCGCCGCACGAGGAACAGTTATATTGTAGTGACCGCCGAGGCGGATTGGTCCTGACGCTCTGGCACGCGTACCCTTACCGGCGCGTTGTCTCAGCCGGCGGCGAAGAGAGGTTGGACGATGCAGCTATATAAGATGCCGGGTGGACAAGGCGGTTTGCCGCGTGAGGCACTGTTGATGTCCGGTGGGTATGGCGGTGGCGGCGGTGGCCGTGGTCCCGGTGGTGGTGGCGGTGGCCGTGGTCCCGGTGGCGGCGG
>DATMBA010000309.1:0-1616 GCA_035559635.1 Roseiflexaceae bacterium | reverse complement strand
CGACGTGGCCAGGCGGGACGAGCGGCGCCTGGTGCTGGCGGAGATCCCGGCGGCCTAGACCCAATACGTTTCACATACGCGGGCGCTGCCCGCAGCATGGGGTGCGGACGTGACCTTCCTGGCGCGCGGCGAGCACCTGCGCGCCATTCGCGAGCGCGGCCTGCGCGTGGAGGCTGCCGCGGGCACGTTCACCGTGCCTCCGGCCCGCGCCACCGGCGACCCGGCCACGGTGGGCGCGGTGTACGCCGCGCTCCGATTCCTCGACAGGGCTGAGGGCTGAACGCTGAGGACTGAGCCTCATCGCAGGCGACACTGACTCGGCCCTCGGTCCTCAATCTTCAGTCCTTGGAGCGACCGTATGGAAGACATCCTCCCCTGGGGCCGCTACGCCGAGCTGCGCCCGCACGAGATCGAGGAGATCGTGGCGAGCGCGCCGGTGGCCTACGTCCCGTGGGGGGCGCTGGAGTGGCACGGCCCGCACCTGCCCCTCGGCCTGGACGGCTACACCGCCGAGGCGGTGGCCGAGCGCGCTGTGCGGCGCACCGGCGGCGTGGTACTGCCCACCACCTGGTGGCCGATCACCGCGCTGCCGCACCGCTTCTCGCTCTCCATCCCGAGCGAGGTGGTGCAGGCGCTGTGGGACGGCATCCTGGCCGAGTTGGCGCGCGTCGGCTTCCGGCTGGTGGTGGTGCTGAGCGGCCACTACGCCCAGGGGCACGAACTGGTGCTCATGGACGCCGCTGAGCACGCCATGGCTCAGCACGGGCTGCTGGTGCTGGCGGCGCCGCCGCTGGCGCTGGTGGACGAGCAGATGCTGGACCACGCGGCGCTGTGGGAGACGGCGCTGCTGCTGGCGCTGCGCCCGCGCCTGGTGGACCTCGCGGCGCTGGACGGGATGGCGCTGCGCCCGGAGGAGTGCGCGGTGCTCGGCGAGGACCCGCGCGGCGCCACGCCGGGCCAGGGCGAGTCTGCGCTGGCGCTGGCCACCGAGCGCATCGCGGCCTCGGTGAACGCGCTGTTGGCGCAGGGCACAACCGAGATGCTGCGCGAGCTGTACGCCCGCCGCCGCGCCGGCTACCGCGCCTACGTGGAGCGCTACTTCCGTGGCTCGTGGGAGGACGCCATCCAGTCCTGGTGGCGGGAAAAGACTGGTCCGCTGGCATCGGAGGGGGATCGGATATAGCCGGAATGGAGTTGGGGATCGCCGCTCTCTGCTCCACCTCTCCGCTCCGATCCCCCTCCGAATGACGGCGCTCCGTTCCGCACGGTGATCGCATGGTCTCGCTTCGCAGGCACAGCCCGCTCATCGCCCTGGCGGCCGCCGCGCTGGCGCTCCTGGCGCTCGCGTCGGGGGTCGGTGGTGTGACGCTGCAGCCCGGCCGTCCGTTCCGCCTCGCGCTGCCGCCCCTCGGCAGCGGCGGCGCGCCCGTCGAGCCGGGCGGGTTCGACATCCGGCTGGCGCTGGTGGCCTTCCTCTGGATCTGCCTGGCCGTCACCGCGGTGGGCCTGCTGGTCTCGCGCACGCTGCGGCGCCACCTGCTGCGCATGCTGCCGGTCTACGCAGTGTGGGGCCTGCTGACGTACCTGCTCCTGAGCTGGCTCTGGGCGCAGGCGGT
>DATMBA010000308.1:0-2509 GCA_035559635.1 Roseiflexaceae bacterium | reverse complement strand
CGGAGGGGCTTCGCCCCTCCGAAAAAGAATGGCTGTGGAGGCCGTAGGCCCCCACACCCCATGCGCGTTCGCGCGTCCGTGACCGTCCGCGCGAACCCTGTCTGAGGGCGCGTGTGACGGCTTGACAACCGATCAGAATCTAATATAATTAGAAAAAACTAATAGCATTAGAATTTTCACACGATGAACCAGCCCTCTGTATCTCCCCTATCCCCCCGCCGGCAGCGCAACCGCGAGCGGATGGTAGCAACCATCCTCGAGACGGCCCGCGCCATCATGCGCGACGAAGGGGTGGCCGCCCTCTCGATGCAGGAGCTGGCCCGCCGGCTGGAGATGCGCGCGCCATCGCTCTACCACTACTTCACGAGCAAGATGGACCTCTACGACGCCCTGTTCCGCCTCGGGTTCACGCTGTATGCCGCGCACCTGGAGCGCGCCTCAACCGGCGCACAGACCTGGCAGGAGGAAGTGCGCCGCACGTTCGAAGCCTACATGACATTCGCGCTGGACTACCCCGAGCTGTACCAACTCTGCTTCGAGCGGCCGGTCCCGGGATTTACCCCCTCCGCTGCGAGCCTGCAGGTCAGCCTCGAGCTGCTCGAGCGGTCACGCGCGCGTGCCGCGCAGCTGATCGCGAACATGGACACGGACCTTGCCCCTGAACAGATAGTGGACCTGCTGATCGCCATCATGCACGGTCTGACGGCGCTCCACCTGGCGAACGAGCCGCAACTCCCCCTCGGCCAGGGCCGCTTCGGGGGGCTGATCCCCATCGCAGTATCCGTCTTACACAGGGCCTGGTCGAAGCCAGCGCCGGAGCAGAAGTGAAGGAGCACACCATGATCACGGCCACCCCTTCGCACGCCGCCACGGATGCCGCGCGCATCCCCTACGTCACCGCCGACGAAGCCTACACCCTGCTGCGCACGGAGCTGGAGCGGCTGCTGGCGCTGGCCGAGGCGCTCAGCCCCGCCGACTGGACCAGGCCCACCGCATGCACCGCCTGGACCGTGCGCGACATCCTGGCGCACCAGGCGGGCAGCTATGCCAGCGGCACGAGCTACCGCGAGATGATCCGCCAGTACCGGGCGCGGCCCAGACCGGGGCAGCTCCCCGAAGATGCGGTGAACGATCTGCAGCTGGCCGAGCGCGCAGACCGATCGCCGGCGGACCTGATCGCCGAGGTGCGACGTCTCGGACCGATCGCCATCCAGAAGTGGGCGTACCAGTTCCGCCTGGTCACATGGCTCGGCGTGCCGCACCCGGTGCCTGGCATCCTCTGGATGCGCCACCTGATGTGGGTCATTCACAGCCGCGACACCTGGATGCACCGCCTGGACATCTGCCGCGCCACCGAGCGGCCGTTCGAGCAGACCAGCGGGCACGACACGCGGATCGCGGCGCTCGTCATGCGCGACGTGGCGCAGACGCTGGGCAAGAGGCTGGGCCGGCGTGCGGTGATCTTCGATCTCACCGGCGTGGCTGGCGGGGTGTGGCAGATCGGCGTAGGGGATGCGGCCGCAACGATTCAAATGGATGCGCTCGACTTCAACATCTACGCGTCGGGACGCTACAGCTATGCCGAAGGGCGCGCCAGGGCGGAGGTGCGCGGTGACGCGGCGCTGGCGGAGATGGCCTTGAAACACGCGCAGGCCCTGTACTGATGGTGTTCGGAGGGGCAAAGCCCCTCCGAGCTGCCCCATCCGGATCAACCGGGCTGCTCACGCAGAAACGCCAGCGTGCGCTCCCAGGCGAGGGCGGCAGTGGCCGGGGTATAGGCGTCCGCCCGGTCCTCCTCGAAGAACCAGTGGCCGGCGCCGACTTCAGAACCGCGTGCATGCGAACGGTGCGAGCGCCTCCGCCACCGGCTCGCCCAGCGCCAGGGCGGCCACCAACTTCCCGCTGTAGGGGCCGAGCGTCAGCCCGGTGGCGCCGTGGCCGGTGGCCAGATAGAGGCCGCGCACTCCCGGCGTCGGCCCCAGCACCGGCAGCCCGTCGGGCGTGCTGGGCCGCAGCCCCACCCGCACCTCCCCGAACACCGCATCCGCCAGCCCTGGCGCCACCCGCAGCGCCTCGGCCAGCACCTCCCGCATCCCCGCCGCCGTCGGCTGGGGCGCGTACCCGGCGAACTCGCGCGTCGCGCCCACCACCACCCGGCCCTCCGGCCAGGGCACCATGTAGTGCCCGTGGAACGGCAGGACCACCGGCCAGCCGGCGGTGTCTGCCCCCGGCAACGCCAAATGGATGATCTGCCCGCGCTGCGGCATCACCGGCAGGCGCACCCCCAGCGGCGCCACGAGCGCCGCCGACCATGCGCCCGCAGCGAGCACCACTGCCCCGGCCGCGATGGTCTCACCCGCCACCTCCACCCCGGTCGCCAGATCGCCCCGCACGACGATCCCCCCGACGACCTCGCGGCGGATGGCCAGGCCGCGGGCGCGCGCGGCATCCTCCAGCGCGCGCGCCAGGAGCCGCCCGTCCACGCGCGCCGCCCGCCGGACGCGCAGCG
>DATMBA010000307.1:0-14726 GCA_035559635.1 Roseiflexaceae bacterium | reverse complement strand
GGCACCTCGGCGACGCGCCGGACCTCTACCGGCGCGGGATCGACGCGGCCACCGGCGCCGTGACGCTCAGCTACTTCTTCCCGGACGTGGCGCAGGCGCGTGACGCCGAGGCGCACCGGCGGATCGCCGAGGAGGCCGGCGTGACGGTGGCCGTCTCACCCCAGCCGCACCAGGGCATGCTGGCCGATGCAGCGCGGGCGGCGCTGCCGGCGGGCCTGACGCTCGAGCGCGCGCCGGCGCTGCGGCTGGAAGCGCGCGTGGTGGAACTGCGCTGCACGGGCGCGGCCGCACCTGAGGCGCTGGCGGCGGCGCAGGCCGCCTTCCAGGAGCGCACCGGCTGGAAACTGGCCTTCGTGCTGCCAGGGGCGGCGCCGGCGGCCGACGCGCCCGACAAGGTGGTGGAGCCGCCGCCGGGCACGCCGCGTATGGAGGTGAACGCGGCCCAGGGTATCGCGCGCCGGCTGTTCGGCGCGGAGGACGGCTGCTACAAGGTGGGCGCCGACCACTCCAGTGGGACGCTGGTGCTGCGTTGCCACTTCCCGGACGTGGTGCGGGAACGGGGCGCGGCGAAGCTCGCGGAGCTGGCGCGCCTCACCGGGTGGCGCGTGCGCGTCTGGCCGCAGCCGCACCAGGCGGCGCTGCTGGATGCGGCTCGTGCCGCGGTGTCTACGGCGGGCGTAGCCCGGGCCGGGTCGCCAGCACTGCGGGCCGAGCAGCGCGTGGCCGAGGTACCGGTGCGCGGGGCAACGGACCCCTCCGCCATCGCGGCGGCCCAGGAGGACTTCCAGCGGCGCACGGGCTGGCGGCTGGTGGTGCGCCCAGGGTGACGAAGCGCACGCTACGCCTCGATCTCACGCTCAGCCAACAGCTCCAGCCAGCGCTGCGGCGGGCAGGCACGCCAGTTATGGGTGAAGACGCCGTAGGTGCGGCCGTCCAGCGTGAAGTCCGCCGCCGGCTCGCGCTCGAAGAGCACCTGCTCCAGTACCGGCGCCCAGGCGTCGGGGAAGGCGTGGACGTGGAACGAGTGCGCCAGGCGGGGCGTGGTGAGCACATAGCGCGCCGAGGTCACGAAGATCATGCCCTGGGTGGGTGAGACCCCCTGGTACGCCTCGCGGTCCATCCAGTAGCGCTGCACCGCCACCACCTGGCCGTCCTCCAGCGGCGGCAGCGTCCGGAGGTGGCGCTGGACCGCCAGCGCGCAGGGGTCATCCTCCGGCGGCGCCTCGTCCGGCCGTAGCGTCACGAAGCAGGTGAAGCCCGTCACCTCGCCAGCGTCGTTGCGGAACACCGCCACGCTCTCCGGCTGGCGCGCGAAGTAGGCCGCGGCGAGGCGCGCCGACGCCTCGCCCTCGTGGGCGCGCACCATCTCCAGCAGCGCCGGCAGGTCCGCGGCGCGCGGGGTATCCTCCACCAGCCCGCCGACCTCGCTCCAGGTGAAGATCGCCTGCATCACCGGGCTATCGTGCAGATAGATCAGGTCGAGCAGCGCCTGGTGTTGGGCGTGCGGGTGGCCGCTCTCGAACTCGGCCATATAGTGGCGCCGGGCGCGGCGGTGCAACTCCTCGTGCCAGCGCGGGTTGCGCCACTTCAGGTCGGTGGCCACCGCCTCGCGCGCCAGGTCGTGCAGGAACAGGCCGCGCGCGCCGGCAGACACGAACGACAGGTCGCGCAGCCACTCGAACACCTCGCGCGGGTCGGGGGTGTCGAGCATGGCCGCCAGCAGCGGCTCGCTCATCGCCCGCACCTGCGAGCAGGCCTCGAGCGCGGCGCGGTGGGCCAGGCTCGGCACACCGGTCACGAAGCGCTCCAACAGCGCGCGCACCACGTCCGGCGGGGGCGTGCTCTCGAAGCTGGCGCCCGGCCGCTGCAGCAGAACCTCGGCGGCTAGCGAGAGCGCCAACGGGTAGCCGCGGCAGAAGCGCTGCACCGCCTCGCGCTGATCCTCGGGGACCTGGCGCCGCTGCAGGTAGAGCCCCACATCATCGTCGCTCAGGTTGTCGAGCCGCAGCGAGCGCGCCATCTCCTGCCAGGCCGGGTCCACGCGCCAGGCGGCCGGCAGCGCGTTGCGCCCGGCCAGCACCACCAGCGCGCCGCCCGGCAGCCGCGGCATGAGGTGGTCGCGCAGCCAGGTATCGATCGGTGCCAGCAACTCATAGGTGTCCACCAGCAGCGCGCAGCGCTCCGGCAACACCTCGAGCGGATCCTCGGCTCCCACCGCCTCGCGCAGTGCCGCCCGCACGCTGTCAGGCGTCGGCTGGATAGCGCGCCCATCCAGCTGGAAGACGGGCACCCCGGCCTCGGCGCACAGCCGGGCGTACTGGCCGAGGAGCGCGCTCTTGCCCACGCCGCCGGCCCCATAGACGTGCAGCACCGCGAAGGGCGGCTCCTCCTGCGCCAGCGCGCCGGCGAACAGCGCCAGCTCCTCGCTCCGCCCCACGAAGCTGCGCTGCCGGGCGGAGGCCAGCCGATCGCCAAGGCGGGGAGAGCGAGTGCTGAGTGCTGCGTGCTGAGCGCTGAGTGCTGCGTGCTGTGGTCGTTCGTCGTCGGCCGGCGGTTCTCGGTCGTCGGTCCGCGGTCGTCGCAGCTGCGGGCGTTCGAGGGTGCCGTCGAGAAGCTGCTGGTGGAGCGTGAGCGTTTCGGGGTCCGGCTCGACACCCAACTCACGGTCGAGGATCTCGCGGCAGGCGCGGAACTGGGACAGCGCGGCAGCGCGGTCCCCGGCGAAGAAGTGCAGGCGCATGAGCGCGCGGTGGAAGCGCTCTTGCAGCGGGTCGGCGACGATAGCGCGGCGAGCCTGCTCGATAGCCGGTGCCCACGCGCCCACGGCCGTGTAGGCCTCGATCAGGTGCTCGAGCGTGTTGAGGGCCCGCTGCTCCCAACGCTCGCGCTCCAGCCGCAACCACTCCTCGTAGGCCTCGCCGTCGCGCAGCGCGAAGCCATCCAGGAACGGGCCGCGATAGAGCGCGGCGGCCTGCTCCAGGCGGCGCACCCGCTGCTCTGCGCCCTCGCCGGCTGGCGCGCGCGCTAGCGCCTGGAACGCGTGCAGGTCCACCCACACCTCGGCGGAGGTCTGCCAAGCCAGCGTGTCCCCCTCGGCGCGCAGCGGGAAGAGCGGCAGCGCCTGGCGCAGGCGGGTGAGCACCGTGCTCAGGCTGTTGCGCCCCTCGCGCTCGGAGCTCTCCTCCCATAGCAGCGCGATCAACTGGCCGCGGGCGAAGCCGCGCCCGGCCTCGGCAGCCAGGTAGAACAGCAGCGCCTGCGCCTTCTGCGACGGCAGGTGCACATGGTGGTCCTCGTTCCGGATCGCGGGGGCGCCGAGCAGGTGGAGCCTGAGCATGGCACACACCTCCTTCACGGTTTCGCTGCGCGGCCTCCAGCCTGACGGTCTGGGGAGGCTCGGGGGGCGAAGCCCCCCTCCGAACATCGTTTTTGTGGGACCAAAGGGGCCCACGCCCTCCTGCGCGTTCGCGCGAACCTTGTCTTACCGTGCGGGAGTTACGCAGTGGCATCGCCCCCGCGCCCCTCGGGGAGAGGCCGGCTGCGTACGTCCTGTTAACATGCTTAACAGAGAGAGCCGATGGGGCCGGCCCGCCGCTAGGCGGCATGGTCGCGCTCCAGCATCGGATAGCGTGGGGGAAAATGCAATGCATATTATAGCACGGCGGCAAAGAGCGCACCCCAACGCACGGTGGGCGCCGCCCGCTGTCCATCGTGCGACCGATAGACCCACGCGTATGTTCAACGGTCCAAATCTCGTCAAAATCGGCTCCGCATGTCCCTTGACGAAGAACGTCCGTTCTGTTATACTGGCGTTGCTCTCGATAGAACAAGTGTTCCGAGCCCATGTACCATAGAGATCAGGTTGAGCACCGGTGCGCGCGGCGCTGTCAGAGGAGGACCAGCCATGGCCGTACGTAGTCAGGAGATGCGCAATCCAGTGCGGGCAGGGTCGCGCCAGGAGCGGCCATTCGTGGCCGTGCCAACGCTCAGCTTCCACACGTTCGCCTATATCATCACCGGTCTGCTCGCGCTGCTGGCGATCTACGCCATCATGGGGAATGTGGTGAGCTGGGGGCGCGAACAGTATGACAACTTCCGCTACGGCACGCCGCGCACCTTCCACGCCGAGATGGTTGTAGGGCACGAGGATGGTGCCGGCACGCCGAGCCACTTCATCGCGTTGAACCTGAACCGTCAGGTGGTGATCTACCAGATCCCGGGCGGGGACTCGGCCCGCACGCGGGTGATCCAGGGGCCGTACCTGTTCGGCGCCGGCGAAGATAAGACGCCGGTTCTGCTGCAGTTCGAGGATGTGAATGGCGATCAGCTCAAGGACATGATCGTCAACATCAAGAACGAGGCGATCGTCTACCTGAACCGCGATGGACAGTTCCAGCCGCTCACGCCCGAGGAGCGCAACCAGCTCGTCCAGAACGGCCAGTAGCGCCGCCGCAGCGCATGCGCCGCGATCGAGATCCTGCGCTCACCGGCTGGTACAACGCTGAGAGCTTGTTTGAAAAGCCTCCTGGCTGGGGGCGCGGGGGCATGCGGCCCCCGCATCCCCCGCCCGCTGCTGTGCGGCGGGTGGGGGATGCGTGAGGGGTTTCACCTCTTATGCTCCCCGTTTCAGACAGGCTCTGAGGTAAATGACCGGACGTACGGCGTGGCCCCGCCCCCCGCACCCCACGGGGAGGTGGGGGCGGGGCTGCGCCCCTCGGACAAGAACCCGCGAGGGATTTTTCGAGGGCCTGCCGCCCCGTAGCCCTCGCGGGAGGCACCAACCGCGTACGTCCTGTAAATGACCCAGAGGCAGAGCGATCGTAAGCACTTTTCACCTCTGTGCCCCCTTGGGTCCTCTGTGGCAGGTGGGTCCATGGTAGCGTCGACCGGGCGAGAGGGATGATCCCCTCTCGCCCGGTCGTATAATGTTGGCCGCGGGTGGAGCAGGGCCCAGCAGCGGCGGCGCTGCGGCGAAGCCCACTTGGGTGGAGACATCAGCATGCAGCCATCCCTCGCCGACCTCCAGGCGCGCCGGATGTACAATTGGGGGCAGACGCCCGCCACGCGCGCGGCGGACCCGGAGGCCGCCACACAGCTGATCGACCGGCTCGGGATCGCCACGCTCTACCCGGCCTCGCCGGAGGTGCCCAACCTGTACCACGCCTACGTCGGCGACCCGGCGGCCAAGCCCGAGTCTGCCTGGGACAGCCCGGCCGGGCACGTCTACAGCTGGCGCTGGGCGCTAGGACGGCGCGAGGCGGCCTTCTACACCGCCGTCGTGCGCGGCAAGCCTACCTGGGTGAGCTGGGAGCTGCTCCCGGCGATCCTGCGCCTGCGCGCCGAGCGCCGCACGCCGGACGATCTCTACCACGCGGGCGCGATCTCCGAGGCCGCGCACCGCGTCGCGCGGGCGCTGGAGGACGTGGGCGGGGTGCTCAGCACCGGGGACCTGCGGCGGATCGCCAGCTTCCCCACCGGCAAGGCCGAGCGCGCGGCCTACCTCAAGGCGGTGGCCGAGCTGGACACGCGCCTCATGCTCGCCAAGGTCTTCGCCGAAGGGGACGAGGACATGCGCCACGCGCTGGTGGCGGTGCGCTACCCGCAGCACGTTGCCGCGGCCGATCGGCTCACCCGCGCGGCGGCGCTGGACCAACTGCTGGCGCACTATCTGCCGGGCGCCGCCTACGCGGTGCCCCCGGCGCTGGCGAAGCACCTCGGGCTGCCGGAGGACGAGCTGCGGGCCGGGCTTGAGCGCCTCGTGGCGCAGAGGCGCGCTGTGCAGCTGTCGATCCCCGGCCAGCGGGCGCCGGGCTACGCATGGGTGGGGTGATGCGCGCGCTGTTCGAGTATTACCGCGCCCAGCTTAAGAACACCGTCGCGCTGCAGCTGCAGTACCGCGTTGCGCTGGTGATCTGGCTGATCGGCACCGTGCTGCAGCCGGTGATCTACCTGGTGGTGTGGACCAACGTCGCACGGGCGGGCGGCTCGGTCGGTGGCTACGGCGCGGGGGACTTCGCGGCCTACTTCATCGCGCTGATGCTGGTGGATCACCTGACCTTCTCGTGGATCTTCTACGAGTTCGAGTACCGCATCCGCCAGGGCCAGCTCTCGGCGCTGCTGCTGCGCCCGATCCACCCCATCCACAAGGACATCGCCGAGAACGTGACCTATAAGCTGCTGACGGCCACGGTGCTCTGGCCCACCGCCGCCGGCCTGGCGCTGGTGTTCCAGCCCACGGCGCAGCTCTCGCCCTGGGCGCTGGCGGCGTTCGTCCCGGCCCTGCTGCTCGGCTTCGGCGTGCGCTTCCTGGTGGAGTGGACGCTGGCGCTGGCGGCGTTCTGGACCACGCGCGTCAGCGCGCTCAACCAGATGTACTATGTGCTGACGCTGTTCCTGTCCGGGCAGATCGCCCCACTGGCGCTGCTCCCCGCGCCAGCGCGCGTCGCCGCGGCGCTCCTGCCGTTCCGCTGGATGGTGGCCTTCCCGGTGGAGTTGCTGATCGGCCGCCTTACCCCGGCCGAGGCGCTGCAGGGCCTGGCCGCGCAGCTCGCCTGGCTCTGCCTGAGCCTGGTGCTGCTGCGGCTCGCCTGGCGCGCCGGCCTGCGCCGCTACTCGGCTGTCGGGGCCTGAGACCCACGATGACGACCGACGCCATCGCCGTGTGCGGCCTGCGCAAGACCTATGTGGTCCACGAGCGCGAGGCCGGCGTGCTGGCCTCGCTGCGCAGCCTGCTGCGCCGGCGCAGCCGCACCATTGCCGCCGTGGACGGCATCGACTTCCGCGTGGCCCCCGGCGAGATCGTGGGGTTCCTGGGGCCGAACGGCGCCGGGAAGACCACCACGCTCAAGATGCTCGCCGGCCTGCTCTACCCCAGCGGCGGCGAGGTGACGGTGCTCGGCCACGTGCCCTGGCGGCGTGAGCGCGCTTTCCTGCGCCAGATCGCGCTGGTGATGGGGCAACGCAACCAGCTCAACTGGGACATCCCGGCCGCTGACTCGTTCGAGCTGAACCGCGCGATCTACCGCGTGCCGCAGGCCGAGTTCCGCCGCACCCTGACCGAGCTGGTGGAGCTGCTGGAGCTAGGGGATCTGATCCGCAAACCGGTGCGTAACCTCTCGCTTGGCGAGCGCATGAAGTGCGAGATCGCTGGCGCACTGCTCCACCGCCCACGCGTGCTGTTCCTGGACGAGCCGACCATCGGGCTGGACGTGACGATGCAGCGCCGCATTCGCACCTTCCTCGCCGCGTACAACCAGCGCTCTGGGGCCACCGTGCTGCTCACCAGCCACTACATGGCCGACGTCGAGGCGCTCTGCCGGCGGGTGATCGTCATCCATCACGGACGGCTGCTGTTCGACGGCGAGTTGCCGGACCTGGTGCAGCGCTTCTCGCCCCACAAGACGATCGTCGTCGAACTAGAGGACCCGGCGGCCGACCTGCGACCCTATGGCGAGGTCGTCTCCCGTGAGGATGGCCGCGTGACGCTGCGGGTGCCCAAGGCCGATACCCCGGCTGTCACCGGGCGGCTGCTGGCCGACCTGCCGATCAGTGATTTGACGGTGGAGGACCCGCCGATCGAGGACGTGATCGAGCAGGTGTTCGCGCAGGGGCCAGAGACTGGTACAGCATCGCAGGAAGCAGGAGACCCATGAACTATCTCAGGCTCCTCTGGCTCTACCTCCGGCTTGGCGCGCTCAACGAGTTGGAGTACCGCGCCAACTTCGCCATCCAGCTCGTCCAGGCGCTGATCGGGCTTGGGACGGCGCTGGCCGGGCTGGCGGTGGTGTTCGCCCACACCGAGACACTGGCCGGCTGGCGGGCGGACGAACTGCTGGCGCTGCTGGGCGTCTATTTCCTGGTGGGTGGGCTGATCGGCTTCGTGATCCAGCCGAGCATGCAGCGGCTGATGGAGGATGTGCGGCTCGGCACGCTGGACTTCACGCTCACCAAGCCGGAGGACGCGCAGCTGCTGGTGAGCGCACGCCAGGTGCAGATCTGGCGCCTGCTGGATGTACTGCTGGGCATGGGAGTGCTGCTCACGGCGCTGTTGCGCCTGAGGGCCGATGTTGGCGCCGGGCATGCCCTGGCGTTCGGCGCAGCGCTGCTGGCCGGCGGCGCGATCGTCTACAGCTTCTGGCTGATCCTCGCCACCACCACCTTCTGGTTCGTGCGGGTGGACAACATCCTGGTGATCTTCGAGAGCATGTACCAGGCCGGCCGCTGGCCGGTGGGTATCTACCCGCCCTGGCTGCGCGCGGCGCTGACCTTCCTGGTGCCGGTGGCCTTCGCCGTCACGGTGCCGGCCGAGGCGCTCGTGGGACGCGCGGACGCGGCGACGCTGGCCGGCGCGGGCGCCCTGGCGTTGGCGCTGCTGGCGCTCTCGCGCTGGTTCTGGGGCTTCGGCGTGCGTCGCTACGCCGGCGCCTCCGCCTAGCGGCGCTGGCGCATTGCCCTGCCAGGTGGTAGGCTATATGTCTGATGGGAGAGTGCGAGAGCCAGGAAGGGCATAGCCCTCCCTGAGCCCCACCCCTTCTCTACCTGTGGAGCAAGCAGCCATGCCAGATCAGCCGCCCGTCGCAGTGGACGAGTTCCTCGCCTCGTTTAAGCGCTTCATGGACCAGGTGGAGCGCCAGGCGCCGCCGCAGGAGGAGCCGGTCTTCCTCCGGCGCCTGCGCGAGCACTTCGGCCAGGAGCCAACCGCGCTGCCGATCCTCAGCGAGCAGTTCCGGCGCGCCGACCACCCCAACCTTCACCTGGCGCTCACCGCCTACGTGGGCGCCGAGGGATGCGCGCACGAGCTATACGGCCTCACCGTGCCCAACGACCACGCCGGCATCCGGTTGGTCCAGCTCACGCAGCCCGACCCCAACGAGTGGGCCAGGCCGCGCGAGGCGCCGGTGGAGTACGTCAACGTGCCCCTGCACGACGATCAGGTGCTGGCCTGCGTCCAGACCGGCCTGTACCTCATCCGCGGCGGCGCCGGCCCGCTGGCGGTGCTGGTGCGCGGGCCGACGAGTGACGGCTGGCGGCGCGCGCTCGAGCTGGACGTGATGGCCGCCGAGCGCTCCGTGGCGGACGCGTTCCTGGCCGAGATCCGCCGCACCATGCGCGCGCGCAACGTCTACCGCGGTCACGTGATCTCGCTCGAGCCGGGCCACGGCGACGTGGCCGTCAAGTTCCACCGCCTGCCGCCGATCGCGCGCGAGCAGATCGTCCTGCCCGACGGGGTGCTGGAGCGCATCGAGCGCCAGACGATCGGGTTCGCGCGGCTCGGAGAGCGGCTGCGGGCGGGCGGGCGGCACCTCAAGCGCGGGCTGCTGCTCTACGGCCCGCCCGGCACCGGCAAGACCCTGACGGCCATGTACCTCGCCAGCCAGATGCCGGACCGCACGATCATCGTGCTCACCGGGAGCGGCATCGGCTTCGTCGAGCACTCCTGCGCGCTCGCGCGGCTGCTCCAGCCGGCCACCGTCATCCTGGAGGATGTGGACCTGATCGCCGAGGAGCGCACGCACCAGAGCACTGGCACGAATGCGCTGCTGTTCGAGCTGCTGAACCAGATGGACGGCCTGGCGGACGATTGCGATGTGCTGTTCCTGCTCACCACGAACCGGCCGGAGATCCTGGAGCCGGCGCTGGCCGCCCGGCCGGGGCGCGTGGACCAGGCGATGCTGGTGCCGCTGCCAGACCGTGCCTGCCGCGAGCGCCTGATCGCGCTCTACAGCCGCGGGCTGACGGTGCGATTGGCCGACACCGGGCGCCTGCTGGACCAGACCGAGGGCGTGAGCGCGGCGTTCATCCGCGAGCTGCTGCGCAAGGCAGCGCTATTCGCGGCCGACGAGGGGCCGGATCTGGTGGTGGAGGAGCGGCACCTCAACGAGGCACTCCACGAACTGGTGGTCGAGGGCGGCGAGCTGACCCGCCGGCTGCTCGGGGCATCCACCCAGGCCCATACCGAGCGCCCGCGCGGCGAGTGCTGATGGGCAAGCGAAACGAGAGGGCGCGGGAGAGGGATGTTCACGTTAGACATGGTTTCGCTGCGCGGCCTCCAGCGTTCCCGTCTGGGGAGGCTCGGAGGGGCGAAGCCCCTCCGAAAAAGCATTGCGGTGGGGGCCGCAACCCCCACACCCCCGTGCGCGTACCCTGCGGGAACGCCTGCGGCGTGCGCGTGGACGGTCACGTCCATGCGAACCTTGTCTTAGAATCAATACTTTTCAAATAAGCGGGCGCTGCCCGCAACGTGGGGGTGCGGGGGCCGCAGGCCCCCGCGAACCCCCACCGCGGGAGGATGTGGAGGGCTTCGCCCTCTATACCTCCCGTATTTGAAAGGTATTGGTCTTAGAATACTATGAGCACAACGCAAGACATGATCGATGCCGTGAAGGCCGGCGACGCCGCGCGGGTGGCCGCGCTGCTGGCTGCCGACCCGGCGCTGGCAAGCGCGCGCCTGGGCTCCGGCGACTCGGCGGTGCTGGTGGCCACATACCACGGCCGGCGTGACATCGCCGAGCTGCTGCTGGCGGCCGGCGCGCAGCTCAACCTGTTCGAGGCCGCCGCCGTGGGCCGCGCCGAGGAGGTGGCCGCGCAGCTCCGCCGGGCGCCCGAGTTGGCGCGCGCCTACTCGCACGATGGCTGGACGGGGCTGCACCTGGCGGCCTACTTCGGCCACATGGCCGCCGCCGAGGCGCTGCTGGCCGCCGGCGCCGATATCCATGCCTGGTCCAGGAATAGCCAGCGCAACCAGCCGCTGCACGCTGCTGCCGCCGGCGACCACCCAGACCTAGTGGCGCTGCTGATCGTCGCCGGCGCGGACGTGAACGCGCGCGCCGCGGGCGGTTTCACCGCGCTCCACTCCGCGGCGCAGAACGGCAACACCGCCATCCTGCGTGCCCTGCTGGACGCCGGCGCCGACCCAAGCCTCAAAACCGACGACGGCCGCACGCCGCTGCAGCTGGCGCTCGAGGCCGGCCACCAGGGCGCCGCGGATCTGCTCCAGAAATATCACTGAGGCGCTGAAGCCCTGAGGCCGCTGGCCAGAGAAATGCGGTCCTGCCCGTTTGTTTAGCCCTGCCCCCTCCTTCCCGCCAGTGACGCCCGCCGCCTCACGTGGTATCATGCACCCGGAGCCGGGGGTGGCGGGGCCGGCCCGCCCACTCCCGCTCCTTTTCTGCTGCCACGAGAGCACCTATGATCGTCACCAGCACCACCCATAACGGCCAGGGGCCGCGCGGCGCCGATGGGCCGCCCAGGAGCTGGCGCGAACGTGCGAAGAGCGTCCGCGACGCCTACGCCAACATCCCGCGCGCCTTCCAACTGGTCTGGGGCGCCGACCGGCCCGCCACCGTCGCTATGGCCCTGCTCACCCTCATCGGCGCCGCGCTCCCGGCCGGCCAGGCCTGGGCCGCCGCCCTGATCGTCGACTCGGTCGTGGCCGCCATCCGCCAGGGCGTGGACGCGGCCGCCGGCCTGCGGAACGCCCTGCCCTACCTCGGCCTCGAGTTCGGCCTGCTGCTCACCGGCGCCGTCATCTCCCAGGTCCGCCGCCTCTATGAGCACGTGCTCAACGCCCGCCTCGGCCACCACATCAACACCGCCATCATCCGCAAGGCCCTCGCGCTGGATTTGCAGTACTTCGAAGACGCCGCGTTCTACGACAAACTGCAGAACGCCCGCCGCGAGGCCGACTACCGCGCCCTCGGCATCATCAACGGCGCCTTCATGGTGGCCCAGAACATCATCACCCTGCTCTCGTTCGCCGCCCTGCTGCTGGCCTTCAGCCCGCTGATCACCCTGGTGCTGTTCGGCGCCACCCTGCCGGCCTTCATCGCCCAGAGCAAGTTCAGCCACCTCCACTTCCGCCTGCTCACCTGGCGCGCCCCTGAGTTCCGCCGCATGCAATACCTCGAGCACGTCCTCACAGTGGACAACAGCGTCAAGGAGGTCAAGCTGTTCGGCCTTGGCGAGCCGCTGCTCAAGCGCTACAGCGAGACCTTCTGGACGTTCTTCCACGAGGACGCCGCCCTCGCCCGCCGCCGCTCGCTGATCAGCCTGCTCTGGGGCTTGGTGGCCACCCTCAGCTACTATGGCGCCTACGCCTGGATCGTCCACCAGGCCATCGCCGGCGTCATCACCCTCGGCGGCATGACGCTCTACCTCACGCTCTTCCGCCAGAGCCAGGGCACCTTCCAGGGCCTGTTCGACAACATCGCCCGCCTGTACGAGAACGGGCTGTTCATGGACAACCTGTTCGGCTTTCTGCGCCTCACGCCCCAGATGGCCCGCACGGAGACCCCGGCGCCGCTGCCCCGGCGCCTCAGCCGCGGCGTGGAGTTCCGCGACGTCTGGTTCCGCTACCCCGGCCGCGAGGATTGGGCGCTGCGCGGTGTCAACCTCACTATCGCCCCCGGCGAGAAGATCGCCCTCGTCGGGCCGAACGGCGCTGGCAAGACCACCCTCATCAAGCTGCTCACCCGCCTCTACGACCCTACCCGGGGCCAGATCCTGCTGGACGGTGTGGATCTGCGCGAGTACGACCCGGACGAACTGCGCGGGCGCATCGGCGTGATCTTCCAGGACTTCGTCAAGTACCAACTCTCGGCGCGCGAGAACATCGGCTTCGGCCAGATCGACCGCCTGCACGACCAGGAGCGTATCGCGGATGCGGCCGCGCGCGGCGGGGCGGACGAGGTGGTGGCCGAGCTGCCCCAGGGCATGGAGACCACCCTCGGCCGCTGGTTCAACCAGGGTCACGAGCTCTCCGGCGGCCAGTGGCAGAAGGTGGCCCTCAGCCGCGCCTTCATGCGCGAGGGCGAGGTGCTGGTGCTGGACGAGCCGACCGCCGCGTTGGATGCCGAGCGCGAGTACGAGATCTTCCAGCGCTTCCGCCGGCTCACCGAGGGTAAGATCGCGGTGCTGATCTCCCACCGCTTCTCCACCGTCCGCATGGCCGACACGATCGCGGTGATCGAGAGCGGCCAGATCACCGAGCTTGGCTCACACGCTGAGTTGCTGGCCCACGGCGGCACCTACGCCCGCCTCTTCGAGCTGCAGGCCGAGGGGTATCGCTAACACAACAAGGAGGGGGTCGGGGAGGCGAAGCTTCTCCGAAACGTCCATGAAACTGCTCGCACCGAAGCTCTTCTACTTCTTCTGGTTCGTCGCGCTCGGCATCGCGGTGCCGTTCATCGTGCTCTACTACCGCCGTGCCGGCCTGGACGAGGCACAGATCGGCCTGCTGCTGGCGCTCCCCGGCCTCGCCCAGCTGGTCGCCGGGCCGCTGTGGGGCCTGCTGGCGGACACACTGCGGCTGCGCCGGCTGCTGCCGGTGGTGGTCGTCGGCACGCTGGCACCGCTCGCGCTGATCGGCCAGGTCACCGCCTTCGGCCCGATCTTCGCGCTGGCCCTGCTGTACGCGCTCTTCAGTGTGGCCGTCTCGCCGCTGGCGGACAGCGCGACCCTCGCGGCGCTCGGTGCGCAGCGCGAGCGCTACGGCGCGCTGCGCGTCTGGGGCGCTGTGGGGTGGAGCCTCAGCACGCTCGTGGCCGGGTGGCTGGTGGAGCCGGCCCGCCTCGGCCTGGGGATGATCTTCTGGGCCTACCCGCTGATGGGCGCGCTGGCCGCGCTAGCTGCGCTCGGTATGCCGCGCGCCCAGCTGGCCGCCGCCGGCGCGAGCCTGGCCGGCGCGGCACGCACCCTGCTGCGCGACCCGCGTTGGGCGCGCTTCCTGGCGAACGCGCTGCTGATCGGCTGCAGCGGCTCGCTGGTACACGGTTTCCTCTCGCTCTACCTGGAGGACCTGGGCGCCAGCGGCGAGCAGATCGGCCTGGCCTACCTGATCGCCGGCCTGAGCGAGCTGCCGGTGATGGTGCTCTCACCGATCGTGCTGCGCCGCTGGGGCGCCCGCCCGCTGCTCATCACCGCCGGCCTGGCCTATGCGCTCCGTATGGCACTCTTCGCCGTGGTCCCCACGGCCGAGTGGGCGCTGGCAGTGCAGCTCCTCAACGGCCTGTGCTTCGCGGCCTTGTGGATCGGCGGGGTGGTGGAGGCCCAGCGCCTGGCGCCCCCTGGCCTGGAGGCTACCGCCCAGAGTCTGTTCGGCACCGCGGTGTTCGGGGTGGCGGTGGCGCTTGCCAACACCGCCGGCGGCGTGATCTACCGCGACTTCGGCTTCGGCGCGCTGTTCGCCGCCGCCGCGATCCTCTCCCTCCTTGGCGCGCTCGGCCTGCTCGCCGGCCGCGCCGAGCAGCCGGTGACCGTGTCCCGGTGAGCCAGCGGGGGGTTCGGGGGCCTGCAGCCCCCGAAAGAAACCTTTCTGTCTCTGGAGAGGTTGCGCCGGACTGAGCCTTTTCACGCCGCGGCGCTGCCGCACTCGATCTGCGCCAGCATCCGGCGGGCGAGGTCGCTGTGCGGGTTGATGTGGAGGGCGCGCTCGATACAGTAGCGGCGACCGCGCTCGCGGCGCACCTGGCCGGCCAGCCACAGCCAGTCCATCTCCAGGTTCGAGGGGGCACGCAGCGCCGCGGCGAAGCGGCCATCCCCTCCTCACAGGCGCCCTCCCCAATCGGAGGGGCGTGGGGAGGCGCAGCCTCCCCACATCATCAAACCAGCCCGTGCTCGAGCGCGAAGCGGGCGGCGGCGGTGCGCGAGTTCACCTGGAGCTTGCCATAAATCGAGGTGAGGTGGGTGCTCACGGTGCGCGGACTGACCACCAGTTGCTCGGCCACCTG
>DATMBA010000306.1:0-16830 GCA_035559635.1 Roseiflexaceae bacterium | reverse complement strand
GGCGGCGCGCTTCGAGCGCGCCGGCGAGCGCCACGGCCCGACGCTGGCGGTGTTCGACACGGGAGCGGGGGACCCGGAGCGCGAGCCGCGCACGCCCTCGGGGGCGACGCTGGGCGGCGGGGCGCTGGCGCTGGAGGGCTTCCGCCACCCTGGCGCGGTGCGGGCCGGCGCGGTGCTGCCGCTGGCGCTCTACTGGCTGCCGGCGCGCCCGCTGCCGCAGGACTACACGGTGTTCGTGCATCTGGTGGACGCGCAGGGGGCCAAAGTGGCCCAACGGGACGTGCCGCCACTGGAGGGGCGTCTGCCCACCAGCCGCTGGACGCCGGGCGCGCTCATCCGCGACGACCAGGACCTGCCGGTGCCGGCGGAGGTGCCGCCTGGGAGGTACCGGCTGCTGGTGGGGATGTACGACCCGGCGAGCCTGGTGGCGATCAACGACGCGGGGCCGATCGACCTGGGGGAGGTGGTGGTGGCGCCGTAGGGCGCTTGATGCGCGGGCAGGCACAAGATCCGCCCCTCCAGCGGGTGGCGTTGCCAAGCGTTTCGCATTCAGCGGCTCAGCGCTTCAGCGTTCAGCGTTTAGCGTTCTGATCTATCGCCCGGTCCCCGGCGGCGGGCACGGTGAAGGTGAAGGTGCTGCCCTGGCCGAGGACGCTGTCCGCCCAGATGCGGCCGCCATGCAGCTCGACGAGCGCCTTGGCGATGGCGAGGCCGAGGCCGGTGCCGCCGATGCGGCGGGTGTTGGAGTTGTCCACCCGGAAGAAGCGATCCCAAATGCGCGGCAGGTCCTCCTTGGGGATGCCGAGGCCCTGGTCGCTCACGGCGATGCGGATGAAGTACCCCTCCGGGTGGTCGGGTGGGAGGTCGGCGGGCGTGGCCTCGGCGATAGCGAGCGTGATCTGGCCGCCGCGCGGCGAGTATTTGGCGGCGTTGGTGAGCAGGTTGAACAGCACCTGCCGGATCTTGTCGCGGTCGATGTAGGCCGGCGGCAGGCGCTCGGGGATGTCGATCACCATGCGGTGGCGGTTGCTGAGGTGGATGTTGAGCTGGGCCGTCAGCTCGGTGATCAGCTGGCGCAGCGAGACAGTCCACTGGTTGAGGCGCACGGCGCCGGCCTCCAGGCGTGAGAAGCCGAGCAGGTCCTCGACGATCTGCGAGAGGTGGTTGGCCTCGTTGTAGACCGTCTGCACGAACTCGCGCTGTTCGGCGGGGGCGAAGTCGCGTGCGAGCAGCAGCTCGGTGTAGCCCAGGATGGAGGTGAGCGGGGTGCGCAGTTCGTGGGAGACCACCGAGACGAACTCGCTCTTGAGGCGGTCGGCCTCGCGCTCACGGGTGACGTCGCTCACCACCAGCAGGCGGCCGGTGAGCTGGTTGAGGCTGTCCCGGGTGGGGACGGAGAGCAGCTGTAGCTCCTGGTGCGGGTTGCGCAGGCGCACGGTGGTGGCCTGCACCTCGGCCGGGCTGCGCTGGCCGCTGGTGCAGAACTCGGTGAGGCCGAGCGGGTCTGCCAGGCGCTGGATGAGCAGCGGCACCAGGTCCCATGGCATGTGGAAGCTCTCGCCGATGGCGCGCTCGTCCAGGCCCCAGATGCTGGCGAAGGCCGGGTTGTGGCGCAGCACCTTGCCCTGCTTGTCCAGCAGCACCAGGCCGCTGGGCATGCTGCTGAAAACCTGCCCGAGCTGGGTGCTGGTCTCGAGCAGCTCCTGGTAGCGCAGCGCGCGCAGCAGCGGGCCGGTGGCGGCGGCGCAGAGCGCCTGGGCGAAGCCGACCTCGAAGTCGCCGAAGGCCGCCGAGCGCGGGCTGTCCAGCACCAGCACGGCCAGGACGCGGCCCTGGTGGGCAATCGGGAGCGCCAGCTCGGCGCGGATGTCCGGGTTGAGCGCGAGGTAGTCCGGGTCGGCGGTGACGTCGCGCAGCAGGATGGCGCGGCCGCTGCGGGCCACCTTGCCGGCCACGCCGGTGTCCCAGCTGACGCGGCGGCGCGGCTCGCCGAAGCTGTCGCGCGTGAAGGGGTCGCGCCCGTAGCCGTCATAGACCTGTAACACCAGCTCGCCGCGCTCGTGGTCCACCAGGCTAACGGCGCCGGCCTCGGCGCCGGTGGTGTCCAGCGCCCAGCGCAGCACCAGGCCGAGCAGGCTGCCGAGGGTGTGGGGGCCTTCCAGTTCGGCGCGCAGCGACTGCAGGGCCTGCTCCTGGCGGGCGGTGAGGTCCAGTGTAGGGCGGGGCGCGGGGAGGGCCGGGCTGGCGCCGCCCTCGCCGGCGATCGCCACCGCCAGCAGTGGCGTCAGGGCGCTGACCATGGTCTGCTCGATCAGGCCGAGCGCCTCGGCGTCCAGGGCGCGCAGCTCGAGCACGCCCCACAGCCGCTCGTCCCAGGCGATCGGGGCGGCGTAGTGAACCAGCTCGCCCCGCGCACCAGCGGGCAGCACGCGGCGCAGTGGGGCGCGGCCCTCCACCACCGCGCGCAGCGGCTCGTCGCTCCACGGCTCCTGCCAGCCGTCGGCGGCGTAGATCTGGCGCGGCGCGGCGTCGGGGGCGAGCCAACAGGTGAGGCGGCCGTCGTGGAAGCCGATGGCCTCCTGTAGCAGGGTGAACACGCCGCCGATGCGCGACTCGAAGGGGTGGTCGCGCGCCAGCAGGCGCGCGACGTGCGTGACGATCGCCAGCGAGGTTGGTTGTGGCTGGTGTGCGCTGAGCATGCCCGGTCTTTCGGCGCGGCGAGCCACGGCGCCCCGCCGCGCGTGCGCCGCTACGCTACTCGATATTGTAGCCACTTGCATGCGGTTGTCAATGTGGGCGCTGCGCGGCTCATGGGGCCTGCGGCTCCGAAACGATCCGTTCAGGTTGGTGCGGAGGGGGCTGCGCCCTCCAGCCTTCCCGCGCCTACGGCTCGCCGGCCGCCAGGTGCGCGAGGGCCGCGCCCGTCACCGCGCCGTAGGCGGCGCCGGCCAGCGCCCCGGCCAGCACAGTGCCGTGCATAGCGCCGCCCGCCAGCTCCAGCACGATATCTGCCAGCGCGCCCGCCGCCCCACCCGCCGCGCTGACCGGCACCCACCAGCCAGCGTGCCGGTAGCGCTGCCGAAGCAGCGGCCACTGCGCCAGGCCGATCGCCGCCCAGAGCGCCGTCAGGAAGATCAGGTGCGAGGCCAGGTTCTCGTAGGGGGCGGCCAGCGCGATGAGCGGCGGCCCGAGGTGCCGCACGCCCCACGAGGCGATCAGCAGGTACGCCACCAGGCCGCCCAGGGCGCTGGCCGGGACCCACAGCGCCGCCGCAAGCCAGGCCCGCCGCTGGAGTTGCTGGCGCAGCACGAGCCACTGGCAGAGGCCGAAGACCAGCCCGGTGAGCACCAGCGTGTAGGGGTGCGCCGCGCGCGCCACCGTGCCGGCCACGGCGCCGGCGAGCGCCCAGCGCAGGTGCAGCGTGTTAGACATCGCGCCTGTGCCATGGATACTCGCGCACGCCGGCGTCCACGGCCACAAAGCTGGCCCGCTCGTAGACCCGCCGGCCCATGTGGGACGACCAGACCCACGCCCGGCGGTAGCCGCGCGCGTGCGCCTCGCGCAGCAGCGCCAGGGTGAGCGCGCCGCCGAACCCCTGGCCGCGAAAGGGCGGCGGAGTGGACACATCCCAGATCCCGGCGATGCCGCCGGCCAGCAGCAGCGTGCCCGATGTCACCGGCTCGCCGCGCAGGTAGCCGGTGAAATGCAGCGAGTTGGCCGCCGGGCCGAAGCCGTGGCGCGCGTAGGCCTCCGCATGAATCTGCACGTCGGCGCCGAAGCCCGCGGCGGAGACCCGGCGCCAGGCATCCAGCTGTGCCAGGGTGCGCACCGGCTCGACGCGGAAACCCTCCGGTGCGGCGGGCGAGCCGGGATGGGCGGGCAGGTTGGCCAGCATCCAGATGCCGCCGGGGCCGCCCTGCATCCCGCGGGCTGCCAGGCGCGCCCCGAGGTCCGCCGGACGGCAGCCCGGGAAGACCATCCAGTCGACCCGGTCGGTGTGCCGGCCGACCTGTCCCAGAACCTCGTCGATCCGCCGCTCGGTGTCGCCGGCGAGCCGCGCCCGCAGCACGTAATTCCCCGGCTCACCGCGGGCGCTCACCAGCCAGAAGACATCGTCATCCACCACCGTGATGCCCGGCAGCCCGGCGAAGAGGCGGAAGTACGCCACCATGTTCTCCTGGATCAGGCCGGCGACCCCGGCGCCGGGGGATCTCAGGTGCGGTCCGGTCATGCGTCTCCCCTTCCCTGCTCCGGATCCTGTGCGAGCACAGTGTAGCACCAGAGGACGCGCCGCGGGTACGCCGCAGGCGGGCACGGGTGTGGGAGTGGGACTATCACCGCTGACCTCTCACCTCGCTTGGAAAAGCGCTAGACACCAGATCGATCGGATTCCGATCAGCACGCGCCGCGCGCGCCCCTGTATGATGGCGGCAGAGATACGCTGGCTCTCTCGATGAGGAGATCCACTATGGCTGCTCGCGCGCACACCGGCACGATCGGCTTTCTGGCCCCCACCGTCGCCGGCACCTATTTCCGCAACGTGCTTGCCGGGGTCTACCGCGTGGCCCGGCAGCGCGGCCTGCGCCTGCTGGTCTTCCAGGCCCTGCCGCAAGATGTCGTGGAGACCGGCGTGGCCCTGGACCAGGTGGACGGCTGGGTGGCGGTGTTCGCCACGGACGGCGCGGAGCGCCTGGCCCGCGTTGGCGCGCCGGTGGTCACCGTCACCCGCCCGGTCCCCGGCCTCCCCGCGGTGCTCTCGGATAACACCGGCGGCATGCGCGCCGCCGTCCAGCACCTGATCGCCCTTGGCCACCGGCGCATCGCGTTCGCCGGCAGCGCCACGAACAGCGACGTCCCCGAGCGGCTGGCGGGCTATCGCATGGCGCTCGAAGAGGCCGGCCTGCCCTTCGACGATCGGCTGGTGTTCACCTCCTCAGGCGACCACCTGGAGGGCGGGCGCTTCGCCGGGCGGGCCATGCTCGCCGCCGGGGTGGACTATACCGCCATCGCCGCCGCCACGGACCAGAACGCGCTTGGGATCATGGAGGTGCTCGGCGCCGCCGGCTACCGCTTCCCCCAGGACCTGGCGATCGTCGGCTTCGACGACATGCCCGAGGCGCAGGTGTCCTCGCCGCCGCTCACCACGGTGCGCCTGCGCTTCGAGGAACTTGGCCGCGTCGCGGCGCTGCAGTTGCTCACCTACATCGCCGACCCGTCGCTGCCGCCGGCGCCGACCCACGTTGCCACGGCGCTTGTGGTCCGCCGCTCATGCGGCGCGCCGGCCGCCTCCACTGCCGGCGGGAGCGCGCCTGCCCTGCCCGACGCTGGCGGGCAGGATGAGCGAGCGATGGATGGCTGGCGGCACAGACTGGCGCGGCGCCTGGCAGAGACCATCCAGCACCCGCTGCCGCTGCCCGCGGACACCCCGCCCGAGGAGGTCTGGCCCGGCGTGACGACGCTGGTGGACGCGCTTGACGCTGCGCTCGCCGGCGCGCCGCCCCCGGACGACGCCGCCCTCCAGCGAGTCTGGGAGGAGGCCACCGCCATCGCGGCCTACGCCGACGCCTGCGGCGACGCGCTCACGGCCCTGGAGCGCACCGCGCAAGCGCTGCTGGACGCCATGCCGCCCTACCGGCGCGCGCCGGAGCGGGTGGCCGCGGCGCTCGCCCACCTGCGTTCCCAGCTACTGCGCGTCTGCCTGGGCGCCAACGCCCGCCAGCTCATGGATGTCGAAGGGTCCTACGAGGCCACCCACGCCGTCAACGTCGAGCTTTCGAACGCTGGCGCCGCCGAGATCCACGGCCTCGGCTGGCTGCGCTGGACGAGCGCGGCCTGGGGCTGCCTGGGGCTGTGGGAGGGCGCGCCGGGCGGCCAGATGCGTCTTGCGGGGGCCTACCGCCGCCCCGGCGTGCTGGCCGCCGCAGGCCCGGTGGACGAGCGCGGGGCGGACGGCGGCGCCTCCCCGCTGGCGCCGTCCGCCTTCCCACCGCTGGACCTCGCGCCGCGGGCGGCCGCCGACGTGGTGTTGCTGATCCGCATCCGCACCCCCCGGCGCGACTGGGGCGTCCTCGCGCTCGGTACGTCCTACGGCGACCGGCTGAGCTATCTGGACAGCTCGCGCTCATGGGCCGGCATGCTCGGCGCCCGCCTGGACGACGTGGCCCTCATGGCGGACCTGGCGCAGCAGCGGGCCGACCTGCAGGAGGCATACGAGCGCGCCCGCGCCTTGGCGGACACCGTGCGCGAGTTGGGCAGCCCGGTCATCCCGCTCGGCGGCGGCGCGCTGCTCGTGCCGCTGATCGGCACGATCGACAGCGCCCGCGCCCAGCAGGTGATCGAGGCCGTGCTCGGCGCCGTCAGCGCCCAACGCGCCCTCCACGTCCTGCTGGACGTCACCGGCGTGCCGATCATCGACACCCACGTGGCGGCGGTGCTCCTCCAGCTGGCGCAGATGCTCAGGCTGCTCGGCGCGCGCGCCACGCTGGTGGGGGTGCGGCCGGAGATCGCCCAGAGCATCGTCAGCCTTGGCGTGGACCTACGCGCCCTCAACTCACACGCCTCGCTCGAGAACGCCCTGCGCGAGGTACGTCACCACTAAGAGCTGGTTTGAAAAGCTCCTGACTGGGAGATGGGTGAGGGGTGAAACCCCTCACGCTCTGAGGGGCGGGTCCAAGGGAGGGCTGCGCCCTCCCTTGAAATTACTACTCGCCACCATCGCTGAGGACTTCACTATGTCTGATGATACCCGCCCCATCTCGAAGGTGCCAGGGATGATCTACGGGGGCGACTACAACCCCGAGCAGTGGCCCGAGGAGGTCTGGCTGGAGGACGCACGCCTCATGCGCCAGGCCGGCGTCAACCTGGTCTCGCTCGGCGTCTTCGCCTGGGCCAGGCTCGAGCCGCGCCCCGGCGTGTACGACTTCGGCTGGCTGGACCGGGTGATGGACCTGCTGCACGCCCACGGCGTGCGTGTCAACCTCGGCACCGCCACCCCCGCGCCGCCCCCCTGGCTGGCGCGGCTTCACCCCGAGACGCTGCCTGTGACCGCGGACGGCGTCACACTCTGGCCCGGCTCGCGCCGCCACTACTCGCCGCACAGCCGCGCCTACCGCGAGCACGCCGCCCGCCTGGTGGAGCGGCTGGCCGAGCGCTACAAGGACCACCCGGCGCTCGCCCTCTGGCACGTGGACAACGAGTATGCCTGCCACTTCGCCGAGGACTTCTCCCCCGCCGCCGCCACGGCCTTCCGCGCATGGCTGCGGCGGCGCTACGGCACACTGGAGGCGCTCAACGCGGCGTGGGGCAGCGCCTTCTGGGGGCAGATCTACGCCGAGTGGGACGAGATCGAGCCGCCGCGCCGTGCGCCCTACATGGTCAACCCCGGCCACCAGCTGGACTGGAAGCGCTTCAGCTCAGACGCCTTCCTGGAGTGCTTCGAGGAGCAGAAGGCCATCCTGCGCCGCATCACGCCCGACGTGCCGATCACCACCAACTTCATGGGCTTCCACAAGCCGCTCGACTACTGGCGGTGGGCGGCCACCGAGGACGTGGTGGCCAACGACGCGTACCCCGACCCGGCGGACCCGCGCTGGGCGGTGGGTGCGGCGATGGCCTGCGACCTGATGCGCTCGCTCGGCGGCGGGCGGCCGTGGATCCTGATGGAGCAGGCCGTCGGGCACGTCAACTGGCTGCAGCGCAACGCCACCAAGCCGCCGGGGATGATGCGGCTCGGCAGCCTGCAGGCGGTGGCGCGCGGCGCGGACGGTGTGATGTTCTTCCAGTGGCGGCAATCCAGGGCCGGCAGCGAGCAGTTCCTGGCCTCGATCGTGCCGCACAGCGGCCCCGAGTCGCGTGCCTTCCGCGAGGTCGCCGCGCTTGGCGCCGAGCTGGGCGCGCTCGCGGAGCTGCGCGGCTCGCGGGTGCCCGCCCGCGTCGCCATCCTCTTCGACTGGGAGAGTTGGTGGGCGCTGGAGATCGAGGGCAAGCCCTCAGCGGACCTGCGCCTGATGGACCAGGTGCACGCATTCTACGCGCCCCTCTGGGAGCGCAACATCACGGTGGACTTCGCCCGGCCGGACGCCGACCTATCGCGCTATGCGTTGGTGCTGGCGCCCAACCTGTTCCTGGTGGGCGAGGTGGCCGCGCGCAACCTGGAGGGCTACGTGGCCGGCGGCGGCACGCTGGTGATGGGATTCTTCAGCGGAATCGTGGACGAGCGCGACCAGGTGTGGCTCGGCGGCTACCCGGCGCCGTTCCGCGCGCTGCTCGGCCTGCACGTGGAGGAGTTGGCGCCCTACGGGGCCGGCGAGACGCAGGTGGTCTACACGCAGGACGAGGAGAGCTTCGCCTGTGGCCTGTGGAGCGACATCATCGCCCTGGAGGGGGCCGAGGTGCTGGCGCGCTACGCCAGCGGCTGGTTCGCCCACCGGCCGGCCGTCACCCGGCACAGCTATGGCGCCGGCGGGGCCTACTACGCCGGCACCGCACTGGACGAGGCGGGGATGGGCTGGCTGCTGGCGCGCGCCTGCCGCGAGGCGGGGGTTGGGCCGGCGCTCGATGCGCCCGCGGGCGTCGAGGTGGTGCAGCGCGCCGCAGCAGGCCGGCGCTACCTATTCCTTCTCAACCACGGCCAGGCCGCGGCGGATGTGCACCTGCCGCAGCCGGCGCGGGACCTGCTGCGGCGGGACCAACCGGCACAATCCAGCCACACCCTTGAGCCGGGCGGGGTGGCGATCCTGGGCGAGTGAGGGGCGGCGCACATGGTGGGGCGGCGGGCCATGGCGTCTGCGGTGCGGGCGTATGCCTGAACGTTTACCAAATAACAGAGTACATGGGGGCGTGACACGCCCGGCTGCTGAAGCAGCGGGCTATCCATTGCCAAGCCCGCCTGCGCGGGCTGGGGTGCAGGCCGCGCAGGCGGCCTTCGCCTTCACTGAGCGGGGCGCGATCGATGCGCTGTAGCGTCGATCGCGCCCCGGATACTCAGTCCTCAGTCGTCTACGTCCGAACGTGCCCCTCGCCCTCAACCACCCACTTGTAGGAGGTCAGCTCGCGCAGCGCCATCGGGCCGCGGACGTGCAGCTTCTGGGTGCTGACGGCGATCTCCGCGCCCAGGCCGAGCTGCCCGCCGTCGTTGAAGCGCGTTGAGGCGTTCACGAACACGGCAGACGAGTCCACCGCCGCCACGAACGCCTCGGCCACCTGCGGGTCCTCGGTGATAATCGCGTCCGAGTGGTCACCGTGGCGCGCGATGTGCTCCAGCGCCTCCTCCAGCCCATCCACCACCCGCGCCGAGAGGATCAGCGCCATAAACTCCGTGCCGAAGTCGCTCTCCCTGGCCGGCAGCACCTTCTCGCCCGCGATGCCCGCCGCGCGCACGATCGCCAGCGACTCCTCGTCCAGCCGCAGCTCCACCCCGGCCGCCAGCAGGTCGCGCGCCACCTCCGGTAGCACCTGCGCCGCCACCGCCCGGTGCACCAGCAGGGTATCCAGCGCGTTGCAGACGCTCGGGCGCTGCACCTTGGCGTTGTGGACGATCGGCACCACCTTCGCCAGGTCCGCGCGCTCGTCCACGTACACGTGGCACACCCCGATGCCGCCGGTGATCACCGGCATGGTGGCCTGCTCGCGGCAGAACTGGTGTAGCGCCGCCCCGCCGCGCGGGATGATCACATCGACATAACGGTCCAGCTTCAGCAGCCGCTCCACCAGCGCCCGGTCGGGGCTATCGATGGCCTGGATCGCGTCGCCGGGGATGCCGGCCTCGGCCAGCGCGCCCTGGATGAGGGCCGCGAGCGCGGTGCTGGAGCGGGTGATCTCCTTGCCGGCGCGCAGGATGGCGGCGTTGCCGCTCTTGATGCACAGCGCCGCGCAGTCCACCGTGACGTTCGGGCGCGCCTCGTAGATCACGCCCACCACACCGAGCGGGACGCGCCGCTTGTGGACGCGCAGGCCGTTGGGCAGCGTTGCGTGGTCGAACTGCTCGCCCACCGGGTCCGGCAGCCGCGCCACGCTGCGAGTGTCGGCGGCAATGCCCTGCAGGCGCTGCTCGGTCAGCAGCATGCGGTCGATCAGGGAGGGCGAGAGGCCCGCCGCGCGGCCGGCCTCCACGTCGGCGGCGTTGGCGCGCAGCAGCTCCGCGGTGCGCGCCGGGTCTGTCAGCGCGGCGGCGAGCGCCTCGAGCGCGGCGTTCTTCTGTGCGGTCGAGGCGCGGGCCAGGCGGCGGGCGGCGGCGCGGGCGCGCTCGCCCATCGCGGTGAGGTCGATCGTCATAGTTTCACCAAAGGGTCGGTACGCCACACGCCCGGATGCGGGCGTCGCGGGTCACAAGCGGCAGGCCAGGGTACAGCGCCGTGGCCGCAATGATGCGGTCAGGCATATCGGGCACGATGGTGCGCGGGACATTCTGGACAGTCTCAGCGGCACCAAGGCTTAGCGGCGCCAACACAAAGCCAGAATTGCCATCCGTGAGAGCTTCGACAAGTACATCATAGACACGTTGCCGTAGGCGCCCCCGCTCAACAAGATAGGTGACCTCAACAACTGTGATCGACGGCACGTAAATGGCGCTGCCACTATGGATGGTAGCATCGAACGCCGCAACCGCATGTCGAGATAACCGGGCGGGCGCTGAAAGGTACCAGATAACGGCGTGCGTATCCACGACGATTGCTGACACTAAATGTCCTCTCTCGGGAAGTTGCCCCACATCTCGCGCCGTGCTTCCGCGATATCTTCCTCGGTGATATCAAACCCCGGCTCAGCACAGATGCCCAACAGGCTGCGCCGAGGACGCTTCGATAGCCCTCGTTGCTCAAGAAACTCGACGAAGTCGAGCACCTCCTGCTGCTTCTCGGGCGGCAGCATCCGCAGCTTCTCTACCACCTGCTCTGCAATCGTCATCGCGGCACCCCCTTTCGCCCTGTGCGCGCACATTATATCGTCTTTCAGATCACTCGTTCAAGCGGGTGGGATTGGCGCGGCGGGCCTCGTTTGGCACAGTGTGAGCATGAGTGTGGCGCACGCATCCGTGGGCGCGCCACAGCTCACACAGCCTTTTAGAAAAAGCTGAGACATCGAAATACAGTTTGGGAACGCTCGGAGGGGCGAAGTCCCTCCGAAAAGAATGGTGTGGGGGCCCTGGCCCCCACACCCCCCATGCGTGTACCCTTCGGGAACGCCTGTGGCGTGCGCGCGGACGGTCACGTCCGCGCGCACCTTGTCTTATGGCACGAGGGTCACCTTGATGGACCGGTCCCCCGCCGCCACCAGATCGATCCCCTGCTGGAACTCGGCCAGCGGCATGCGGTGCGTGACGATGTGCTGCATCGGCAGCAGGCCCTTGCGCAGCATATCGATCGCGATCGGGTAGCAGTAGGGGCCGAGGTGCGAGCCGTGCACGTTCAGCTCCTTCGTGTCGCCGATGATCGTCCAGTCCACCGTGACCGGCTCGCGCATCACGCTGAATTCCACGAAGGTGCCGAGCTTGCGGATCATGTGCAGCCCCTGCTCCACCGCTGCCGGGTGGCCGGTGGCCTCGATGTACACGTCGCAGCCGTAGCCCCCGGTGAGCGCGCGTACCTTCTCCACCACGTCCTCGTGCCGCGGGTTGAGACCCATGTCCGCCCCGCAGGCCCGCGCCACCTCCAGCCGCGCGTCGTCCAGGTCCAGCGCGATCAGCAGGCCGGGGTGCTTCAGGCGCGCTGCGGCGATCATGCCCAGGCCCAGCGGACCGGCGCCGGCGATCACCACCACGTCGCCGAACTCGATCTCGCCGCGCTGCACGGCGTGGATCGAGCAGGCCAGCGGCTCAATGAATACCGCGTGCTCGAGCGGCACCTCCGGCGGCACCTTGTAGTTCAGCGCACCTTTCGGGAACAGCATGTACTCGGCCATGGCGCCGAAGGTGCGCTGGCGGAAGCCGTAGATGTCGTGCACCTGGCACATCCAGTACTGGCCGCGCCGGCAGTAGCGGCACTCCCAGCACGGCACGATCTGCTCGGACACCGCCATGTCGCCGATCTGCAGCCCGTACTGCTCAGATGCGCCCTCGCCAAGCGCCACCACTTGGCCCACGAACTCGTGGCCGGGGATGACGGGCGGCTGACAGTACCCCTGGCGCCGCGCGTCACCCCAGAACAGCGGCGCCCCCATGTAGCATTTCAGGTCCGAGGCGCAGATCCCCACCCCCCGCACGCGCACCACCACCTCGCCCGGCCCCGGGCGCGGTACGGCCCACTCCTCCAGTCGGTAGTCCCGCGGCCCGCGGCAGACCACTGCCTGCATGGTCTTCGGGAGGCTCGCGATGCCTGTGGCTTCCATACGCTTCTCGCTCTCTATGAGGACAGGGTGACAGGTGATAGTGATAGGTCACGAGTTGAACGCGGATGTCGATGAGCAAGAACAGGTGAGCCTCCAGGTGGCGGCGGGGATCATGCGACGGGATGCCTTCAGCCAGTGGATCGAGACCCATCTGGTCCCACTGGCCGGATAGGTCGCTAACGTTCCTCTCGCCGGTAGTACGGCGGCTCATCGGCGAGCAGGTGGCTCATGAGCTGCACGTGCGCCGCCCATTCCAGCCGCTCCAGCGTATCGTAGGCGTCCGCCAGGTCACGCCCGGCCACCACCACCCCGTGCCAGGCCAGGATGAGGCCCAGGCCGTTCTTCGCAAAGGCCGCGCTGCGCGGGCGGAGCGCCGCCACCACCGCGTCGGCCAGCTCCTGCGAGTGGCTCGGGTAGTAGGGCACCACCTCGGTGACGCCGTATTTCTCGGTGTAGTCGGTGAACGGCAGCAGCGGCCTCCCGGCGGCGGCGAAGACCGACAGTTCGCGCGGGTGGGCGTGGATCACGCCATTCACCTGCGGGAAGGCGCGGAAGAGGGCGAAGTGCATCTTGCTCTCCCGGCTGATCAGCGCCGGGTCGCCATCGATCACGGTGCCGTCCTGGTCGCACACCAGCACCATGTCCTCGTTGAGCCGCCAGCGATGCCTGCTGCCCAGGAAACGCGGCGTGATGAAGATTTGCTCACCGGCGCGGCAGCTCATGTTGCCGCCGGCGCTGTTGGTGAGGAAGCGGTCGTAGAGCAGCCGGGCGATCTCGACCATGAGCGGGCGGGGGTCGGTATCCACGGGGGATCTCCTTTGCATGGCAGATTGCAGATTGAACATAGAAGATTGGGCATTGTCGTTCGGGGATGGCGCTGTGCAATCTTTAATCTGCAATCTGCAATCTGCAATCTTCAATCTGTCACGTGGTTGAGGTACTGGTTATAGGCCGCCAGCGCCTCGCGATTATGGCGCTTCACCAGCTCCTCCAGCGGCGCGTAGTCCTGCGCACGCATGGCCGCCAGGATGTCGCGGTGGTCACGCTGGGCCTGCTCCATGCGGTGGGCCAGCACACCGGCGAAGAAGAAGCGCCGCAACCGATCCCAGTGCGCGATGGCGCGCTCGGTCATCTCCTGGAGCATCGGCATCCCGGCGATGCTGGTGATCTGGCGGTGGAACTGGGCGTTGAGGTCGGCCCAGCGCTCGGCGGCGCCCTCGGCCAGCGCCTGGTCCATGCTGTCCAGCACGCGCGCCAGCTCCTCGCCGTCCGCCTCCGTCATGCGCTGGGCGGCGCAGCGGGTGGCCACCAACTCCAGCCCCTCCATCACGGTGAACACCTCGGCCACCGATTCGCGCGAGATGCGGGCCACAGTGGCGCCCACGTGGGGGGTGGTCTCCACCAGCCGCTCAGATTGCAGGATGTGCAGCGCCTCCCGCACGGGGATGGGGCTGACGGCCAGCTGGCTGGCGATCTCCTCGATCACCAGGCGCTGCCCCGGCTGGAGCTGGCAGCGCATGATCGCCTCGCGCAGCGTGCGGTACACAAGCTCCTGCTTGGTCTGGTAGCGGGTCCCGGCGGCGATCTCAAGCTGCATGGCGGCCTCGCGGTAAGCGGCGCTTCTCTCGTCGTATATCATATACCTGGCGGCGCGGCTGTCAAACCATCGCTGAGACGCTGAGCGGGTGTGGCCGCTGGCCCATGTGATGCCGGGATTCCATAGCGTGCCGGTGATTGTATCAGCGCCGTCACCTTGTCATCTCGCGCAGGGCTGGGTATCATTGTCTTGCGGTGACAATATGGAAGAGAGAGAGATCTGTTCATGACAGAGCGCAACCCTGGCGCGCCGCCGCCCGACCCATCGCTCAGCCGGGGGGCGCGCAGCACGCGGCCCACCGAGGACGAGCGCCTGCTGGCGCCCTCGCCGTCGGGCGCCTTCGAGTTCCGTCAGACCGACACCTGGCGCGTGCTGCGCATCATGGGGGAGTTCGTCGAGGGCTTCGAGGCGCTGGCGGAGATCGAGCGGGCGGTGACGATCTTCGGCTCGGCGCGCGTGCGCGAGAGCGACCCGATGTACCAGGCGGCGTTGGAGCTGGCACGGCTGCTGGGGGAGGCCGGCTTCACCATTATCACCGGCGGCGGGCCGGGCATCATGGAGGCCGGCAACCGCGGCGCGCACGAATCCGGCGCTACCTCCGTCGGCCTCAACATCGAGCTGCCGTTCGAGCAGGGCATCAACCCCTACGTGGAGATCGCCGTCGAGTTCCGCTACTTCTTCGTGCGCAAGACCATGCTGGTCAAGTACGCGCAGGCCTTCGTGATCTTCCCCGGCGGTTTCGGCACGCTGGACGAGCTGTTCGAGGCGCTCACGCTGGTGCAGACCGGCAAAGTGCAGAACTTCCCGATCATCCTGTTCGGCTCGGCCTACTGGTCGGGCCTGCTGGAGTGGCTGCGCACCACGGTGCTGTCCGAGGGCAAGATCGCCCGGGCGGACCTGGAGTTGCTGATCGTCACCGACTCGCCGGAGGAGGCGCGCGACATCATCCTGCGGACGGGGCGGGACCGGCGCTACCGTGAGGAGCAGGAGGCGGAGGCCAGGGAGGAGACGCGGCGGGTGTTCGGGAAGGCTCAAGGCTAAAAATCGAGGCGTGATCGGAGCTGTACTGCTGCGATCATGCTCCGGCACGTTTAGCCTTTAGCGTTCTAGGTCGTATCCGCAAAGCGGGAGGTTTGGAGAGGCGCAGCCCCTCCAAACGAACCTTTGAGAAGATTGTGTGGGGGCTGCGCCCCCAAGCCCCCGCACACGCCGTGTGCGGATAGACCCTAGGGCAGCGTCAGGATCTCGGGCTCCCCATCGGTCACTGCGATCGTGTGCTCGAACTGCGCGGAGAGCGAGCCGTCGGCCGTGCGCACCGTCCAGCCGTCCTGCTCGTCCAGCACGGTCTCCGGGCCGCCGGCGTTGATCATCGGCTCCACCGTGAAGACCATGCCGGGGCGCAGGCGCATGCCGGGCTTGCCGGTGTCGTAGTGCAGGATGGTCGGCTCGTCGTGCAGCCGCTGGCCGAGGCCATGGCCGGTCCACTCGCGCACCACCGCGAAGCCGTGCGCCTCCACATGGCGCTGGATGGCCGCGCCGATGTCGTTGATGTGGGCCATGCCGCGCGCCGCGCGGATGCCGCGCCACATGCCCTCCTCGGCCACCTCCAGCAGGCGCCTGGCCTCCGGCGAGACCTCGCCCACCGGCAGGGTGACGCAGGCGTCGCCGTACCAGCCATCGAGCACCACGCCCATGTCGATGCCGACGATATCCCCCTCCTGGAGCCGGTAGGCGCCGGGGATGCCGTGGCAGATCACGTTGTTGGGCGAGATGCAGAGCGTGGCCGGGAAGGGGGGGCGGCCGTTGCTGCCGCCGTAGCCCTTGTAGGCCGGCACCCCGCCATGCTTGCGCACGAATTCCTCGGCGATACGGTCCAGTTCGCGCGTGGTGACGCCGGGGCGCACGTGCGGCCGGAGCGCCTCGAAGGTGCGCGCCACCAGCCGCCCCGCCTCCCGCATACGCGCGATCTGCTGGCGCGAACGCAACACAACTGCCATGAACCTGACCTCGAAAAGCTAAATGGTGCATCCGGTACGTCCCTTGACAGCAGGGGGAGGGCGAGGGAGGACGCAGCCCGCACACCCACCCCTTCCGGCAGGTGTGTGTCAACACACGTGCCGGATGCACCACGAAACGCGAAACGCGAAACACGGAACAGCCGGGCATCCGAACGCCAGCGGCGGACCGGAACGCCCGTCAATCTTATCGGCAAGGGCTGGAAGGCCACCAGGCGGCCGATCTGCCGGTTGCCGGACTGAATTGTACCATATCGCCGTGCGGCCCCGTGCTTCCAGGCAGACATGGCGCCCGCGCTGGCCTCCCGAGCCGGTCCATCCCCCGCGACCGTATGACCATCCGATGGCATATCGGATAACTTGCAAAGATCGCCGCGGCATGGTATAGTCGCTTTGTTCCCGTTTTCCTGGATTTTTGACATATCCGGCCCGCCCCGGTAGCCTGGCGCTACCCGTTGGTACCCTCACGTCCGTCGCGCACCCGGGTGTGCGCCCGAGGCCGCGAGGGTCCCTGGCGTGTCTCCGATATGCTCCAGCCGTGGCAGCGCCGCCACGGCACCATGCTTCGATCGCATCTTGGCATCGGCGTCGTGGGAGGGGGTATCCGATGAAGCAGACACTCGTCAGTCGGCGATCGTTCCTCAGGCTGGCGGCGCTCGGCGCGGCCGGCGCGGCGCTCGCGGCCTGCGGCCAGGCGCCCGTCGCCCAGCAGCCGGCCCAGGGCCAGCCGCCAGCCGGCGGCGCGCCAGCTGCTGGTGGCGGCAAGCTGGAGATCTTCTCGTGGTGGACGTCGGGCGGGGAGGTGGAGGCGCTCAACGCGCTGTACGCGATCTACAAGCAGAAGTACCCCAACGTCGAGATCATCAACGCCGCGCTGGCGGGCGGCGCGGGGGCCGG
>DATMBA010000305.1:0-8926 GCA_035559635.1 Roseiflexaceae bacterium | reverse complement strand
TGCATCGCCTACGCGCGCACGCTGCTGCTCACCGGCCCGCTGGACGCGCTGGAGAGCTTCCTGCTCTTCGCGCTCATCACCGAGGCGCCGGTGCGTTGGGCGCAAGGGGACGCACAGGCGGCCGGCGCGCTACACACCGGCAAGCGCTATCGGCGGTCGGGGTTGGACGGCGCAGGTGCAGGAGGAGGCCTGCTGCGGCGCGGGGGGCCAGCACGCCGCGCCCGCGCCGTCCTCCGCCGCGGGCCGGCCGCAGTGCCAGCAGGGCGCAAGCGCCTCCTCGATCAGCGGCACGCCAAGCAGCCGGGCGCCGGCCGCCGCCCGTTCGCGCGCGCTCGTGGGCCGCAACGCCACGCCGCCCATGGCGTCGAAGGAGAGCGCGCCCACCGGCTCCAGCCCGGCCTTGCCCATCCCCGCACCCGAGGGCAGATTCTCCGGCGCGTGGATGATCCAGAAGCGGCGCGCCTCGCACACCTCGGCCGCGAGGATGGCCTGCAGCAGCCGCGGGTACAGCCCACGCCCCTGCCACTCCGGCAGCGTCGCGAAGTCCCACAGGTAGCGCTCGCCCTCTGGCAGCCGGAACGACAGGCCAAGCTCGCCGATCGACGCCTCGCGCGTCGCCACCCAGCCGTAGGTGACTGGCACGCCGTCCAGGGCACCTACATACGGCCGGTGCCCGGCGGCGCGCCGCGCGCGCACCTCCTCGAGCGGGATGCGGTTCAGCCGTGCCAGCGCCGCGTCGTCCTCCGCCAACGCCGCCGTGAATCCCGCCAGCGGCCTCAGGCCGGGCAGCGGATCCGAGATCCACCATGTTGCGAGTGCCATTACATCACCTCTCGACGGGGCCTGCGGCCCCAACATATCCTTGTGGTTTGTGGAGGGGCTGTGCCCCTCCAAGCCTTCCCATGTGGGCCTGCGCCCCTGGAACGAAGCCGGGTGGGGTTTGTGGAGGGGCTTGTGCCCCTCGGAGCCTTCCCAGGAGCTGCGAGGGACCTTTCCTCACGCTCCCCGTTCACGGTTGGGGTCCGGCTCGTTGCACAACACGGCGAGCAGCGGCAGGTTCAGCGTGTGCAGCCGCGCCAGCACCCCGTGGAGCGCCGCCTGGTCGGGGAGCACGCCCGAGAGGATGGTCTCGCCGCCCTCGCCCGCCGTCACCGTGAGGCCGTCGAACCAATCTGACCAGCCGGCCCCGATCTGGCCCTGGACGCGGATGGTGTAGTGGTTGGCTTCGCTCTGCATCGTTGTCTCCCTAACCGGCTCTCGTGCGCTGGGCGTACGGAAGCCGGATGAGCAATGTATGTTTGCGTGGGGCGTCCCATCGCGCAGCCGCTCTGGATTGGTGTCTGCGAGGGGCTTCCGCTTGCGTCCTGTCTTGAGTATCGGTCATGGCCGGCTGGGGCGCATCACCCTGCGTGGGTGATGCGAAGGGTGATGCGCCGGCAACAGCTGTTGCTTGCAGGCTACGGCTGCGGACATGGAAAAAGGTTTGTCAGGGAGCGCTTGCCGTCCCTTACCCTCCCTGTTTCGCGTTTTGCTCTACGCCGCGCGCGCCGCCGGACGCGCGGCAGCCACCTGGCGCGCGATGTGGCCGGCCAGGTAGGCCGCATCGTCCCCCACGCCGCCGATCAGCGCCGAACCGCGTGTGTGCTGCCAGGGCAGCCCCAGGAAGAACAGGCCCGGCGCCGCCGTCACTCCGCGCCGATGCACCGGGCGGCCGGACATATCGAGCACCGGCGCGTCGATCCAGCTGTAGTCGTTGCGGAAGCCGGTGGCCCAGATCACTGTGCGCGGCCGGACCACCTGCCAGCCGGCCAGCAGCACCGCGTCGCTGCGCGCGCCCTGCGCCCGCCCGGCCACCCGCACCCCCAGCGCGCGCAGCCGGCGCAGGCTGGTCCCAATCAGCGCGTCGCGCGCGCTCGCCCGCCGGCCGAGCCAGGAGTCCACTGGGAGGCTCATGGCGCCGCTGGCCCGCAGCCACCAGCCGATATCGCGCCCCATAAGGCGCTGCGGCAGCGCCGGGAGCGACTGGCCCACCGCGAGCGTCACCCGGTGGGTGCGCGCCAGCTCCTCGGCGATCTGCGCGCCAGTATTGCCCGCGCCAACCACCAGCACCTCGCCGTCCGCGATCTGCGCCGGGTTGCGGTAGGCGCTGCTGTGGAGTTGGGCGACCTCCGGCGCAAGCTCGGATGCCAGCGCGGGCACGAACGGCGTGTGGAAGGCGCCGGTGGCCACCACCACCTGCGCTGCGGCGTAGGCGGCCGTGGGGGTGTGCACCACGTAGCCGCCCGCCGCTCGCCGCACGTGCCGCACCGGGCTGTTGAGGCACACCGGCAGGTCGAACGTCGCCGCGTACGCCGCCAGGTAGTCGGCCACCGCGTCCTTGGTGGGGTAGGTGTCGGGCGGGGCGGGGAAGGCCATGCCCGGCAGGCCGCTGTACTGGGCCGGCGTGAACAGTACCAGTGAGTCCCAGCGGCTGCGCCAGGCGTGCCCGACGCTCGGCGAGGCGTCGAGGATGACGAAGTCGGTCCCCTGCCGCGCCAGCTCGTGGCCCAGCGCCAGGCCGGCCTGGCCGCCGCCGATCACGATCACGTCGGTATGGTGCATCATTTGCTTTCTCCGTATGTTTTGGTCAGTACAAACCTGTTGGCATAGTGAAGATGATCCGGCAGGGCTCTCCCGGCCCCTCCGGTAGAGGTGATCCGGGAGGGCTGCATCCTCCCCGCTGCCGGTCACCGCCGCACACACCCCGAGTGTAGTGGCGCCGCGGGTGGCGCGGCATCACCCGCAGCGGGTGATCGGCCGGGTGATGTCTACGGCTCCACCACCAGGGTCCCGGTCATGCCGGCCTCGACATGGCTCGGCACGGTGCAGATGATCTCGTATTCGCCCGGCTGGCCCACGTAGAACAGCGCCGTGGCGGTCTGGCCGGGGCGGGTGTTGATGTGCGCGTCCTTGACGTCCTCGATCTCCCAGTCGTGGAACACCGAGTCGGCGTTGGTGTAGACCACCCGCACCCACGTGCCGGCCTTCGCGCGGATGACGGGCGGGTCGAAGCGGGTGCCCTGCGCCACCACGCGCACCTCCTGCGCGCCGGCCTCGATGGTGTGCCAGTAGGCGGCCCAGCCAAGCACCACCGCCAGCATCAGCGCGGCGATGCCGGCCAGGTAGCCCCACTCGGCCAGGCGGGCGCTCAGCGGCGGGCGCGCGATGTGGCGCGCATCGGCGGGGACGCGGAAGCGGCGCAGGCGCAGTGAGTTGGTGACCACGCTGACGCTGGAGAGTGCCATCGCGGCGGCGGCGAAGCCAGGGTTCATGAGTGTGCCGAACAGCGGGAAGAGCAGGCCCATCGCCAGCGGGATGAGCAGCACGTTGTAGGCGAAGGCCCAGAACAGGTTCTGGCGGATGGCGCCGAGCGTGCGGCGCGAGAGGGCGATGGCCGTTACCACCCCGCGCAGGTCGCCCCCCACCAGCGTGATGTCGCTGGCCTCTATCGCCACGTCGGTGCCGGTGCCGATCGCCAGCCCCAGGTCGGCCTGCGCCAGCGCTGGCGCGTCGTTGATGCCGTCGCCCACCATCGCCACCTTGCGGCCTTGGGCCTCGCCCTGCAGCCGCCTGATGTGCGCCGCCTTCTGATCCGGCAGTACCTCGGCCAGCACCCGGCCGGCGGGGATGCCCACCTGCGCCGCCACTGCCTCGGCCGTGGCGCGGTTGTCCCCGGTGAGCATCCACACGTCCAGCCCGAGCGCCTGGAGCTGCGCGATGGCCTGGGCCGACTCGGGCTTGACGGTGTCGGCGATGGCGATCAGCCCGGCGGCCTGGCCGTCCACGGCGACGTAGACCGGGGTCTTGCCTTCGGCGGCCAGGCGCTGCGCGGCGTCGGCCAGCTCGCCCAGCGCCACCCCGCGCTCGCGCAGCAGCCGCGCCGTGCCTGCCAGCACCGCCCGCCCCTCCACGGTGGCCTCGATGCCGTGGCCGGCGATGGCCGCGAAGCCCTGCGGCTCCGCAAGCGCCAGCCCCATCGCCTGCGCGTGGGCGACGATCGCCTGGCCGAGGGGGTGCTCGGAGCCGCGCTCGGCGCTGGCGGCCAAAGGCAAAAAGTCAAAGGCAAAAGGTAAAGGGTCGTCGCTGTCTTCACTGCCCTCGCCGCCGTTCAGCACCATTTTTGCCTTTTGCCTTTGACCTTTTACGATGTCGGTCACCGCCGGCTTCCCGCGCGTGATCGTCCCGGTCTTGTCCAGCACGATGGTGGAAACGGCGTGAGCCTGCTCGAGCGCCTCGCCGCCGCGGATGAGCACGCCCTGTTCCGCGCCGCGCCCGGTGCCGACCATGATCGCCGTGGGGGTGGCCAGGCCGAGCGCGCAGGGGCAGGCGATAATCAGCACCGCGATGGTGGCGTTCAGCGCCAGCGTCAGGCGCGGCTCGGGGCCGAGCAGCAGCCAGCCGGCGAAAGTGAGCGCCGCCAGCACCAGCACCGCCGGCACGAAGTAGGAGGAGATGCTATCCACCAGGCGCTGGATGGGAGCCTTCGAGCTCTGCGCCTCCTGCACCAGCCGCACGATCTGGGCGAGTGCGGTCTCGCCGCCCACCCTGGTGGCGCGGAAGATGAACGATCCCGCGCCGTTGACCGTCGCGCCGATCACGGTGTCGCCGGGGCGCTTCTCCACCGGCATGCTCTCGCCAGTGAGCATGCTCTCGTCCACGGCCGAGGTGCCTTCCAGCACCATGCCGTCCACCGCCACCTTCTCGCCCGGCCGGACACGCACTAGGTCGCCCACCTGCACCTGCTCCACCGGCACGTCGGCCTCACCGTACGCCGCATGCAGCGCGCCGGATGCTGGAACGAGCGCATCAGCGCTCCCCATCCCACGGTCTTCGGTCCTCGTTCCCCGGTCCGTGACCAGCCGGAGCACCCGCGCGGTACGGGCCTGCAGGCCCATCAGCTTCCTGATCGCGCCGGCGGTTTGGCCCCTGGCGCGCAGCTCCAGGTACTTGCCGAGCAGGATCAGCGCGATGATGATCGTCGAGCTGTCGAAGTAGGTCTCGGGCATCACGCCGGCGTACTCGATCACCTGCGGCCGGAAGGTGACGAAAACGCTGTAGCCGTAGGCCACGCTGGTGCCGAGCGCGACGAGGGTGTTCATGTTGACGGCGCCGTGGCGGGCGGCGCCGAGCGCGGAGCGGTAGAACTGCCAGCCGGCCCAGAACTGGATGGGCGTGGCGAGCGCCAGGAACAGCCAGTTGAGCTGCTCCATCTCCCAGGGCAGCTTCCAGGGCCAGAACATGAGCGCCATGATGAAGAGCGCCACGGCCATGCTGGCCGCGAACTTGACCTGGATCAGGCGCAACTCGCGGGCGCGCCGCTCGTCCTCGGCGGTCTCGCCGCGCGCGGGGGCCGCGGCCCGCGCCGCGGCCTCGTGGCGCACGCGGTAGCCAGCGGCCTCGACCGCCCGCCGCAGATCCTCAGGGGCAAGCGGGCCGGCGTGCTGGATGGTGGCCCGCTCAGTGGCCAGGTTCACCGTGGCCGCGGTCACGCCCTCCAGCCGCAGCAGCGCCCCCTCGACGCGCCGCACGCACGCCGCGCAGGTCATGCCCTCGATCGCCAGCTCGGTCCGCTCGGTTCGCACGCCGTAGCCGGCCGCCTCGATCGCCCCCACGAGCGCCGGGACGCCGGCCAGCGCCGGGTCGTAGGCCACCGTGGCCCGCTCGGTGGCCAGGTTCACCTGCGCCTGCGCCACCCCGTCCACCTTCGCCAGGGCCCGCTCGATGCGCCGCACACACGCCGCGCAGGTCATGCCGGTCACCGCGAACGTCGCCGTGGCGGGCGCGGCCTGTATTGTCTCGGTCATGGCGTTACTCCTTCCCCTCGTCAGGCCCCGAGGACCCTTCGGTCTGGCGCGTGTGCGGATGGGCCAGGACCGCCCGCGCTCGTTGGTTGTTGCCGGCAGCATAGCCGGCCGGTGGGTGAGACAACATCACCCGCGGCGGGTGATGCCGCGGGTGATACGGTAGGGCGGTAACGACGAGCCATCCACTCCTGTCACCTCTCCGTGGCCGAGCCGGACAGCGTTTCGCGTTCGGTGCGTAGCGCAGCCCCCAAAAATCCACCGAACCGATCACATTTCGCACGCGGGGTGGCGGCAGATCGCGGGTATAACGGGGATCCACGCAGGTGCCCGAGCGGTAACGTCTACCACGTATGCTCGTTAAAGGTCAAGTCAGCGTTAATAATCGTAGAACGTCCGCAGCCGGCGCCGCTGCGCAGGGGTGTGGGGCCTGCGGGCCCGAGAGGAATCCTCCTGGGCCGTGGGGCGCCGCCGCGTAGCCCCTGCACAGATGAGAGCTGCACGGGGCTGCGCGCACAGCGCCAGATGCAGAAAGGATGGCGCGAGGGGCATCCCCTCGCACGCCCCTCATCGTGATAGGGTGTACGCAGTGGCCGTCCGTCACGCGGAGACCCTGGAAGGAATGTCGCATGCTCCCGTCCCACCACAGCGCTGACCGCGAGGTCGGCGCGCTCCAGGACCGCGCCCGCCGGCGGCGGCAGCGCTTCACCCGCTCGCGGAACCGCGCGCAGGCCGTGCTCGCGGCCCTCCCGCCGCTCGGATCATTTCAGGCGGCCGCGCGCAGCGTGCCACTGCGCTTCACGCTCCACCTGCTCGTGGGGCTGCTCGTGCCGGCCGCGGCGCTCCTGGGGGGTGGGGCGCTCTCTTACGGGCCACTGCGCCAGCAGCCTGGCACGCAGCCCGCCGCGGACCGCCCGCAGAGCCATACCGCGCTGGACTTCCTCGCGCCGCTGGCGCCCCTCGGCCTGCGCGCGGAGCCAGAGGGCGAGGCGCCCGCGCCGGACTCGGCCTTCGCCGCGATCGACGCGCTGCCGGTGCCTCCGCTGACCGCCGATCTGCTGGCGATCCGTCCGGTGAGCGCCGTGGTGGCCGCCGAGCGCGCAACCCTGCGCGGCGGGCCGGGCAGCGAGTACGACCCACTGGGCGAGCTGCCCGCTGGCGCATCGCTCCGGTTGGTGGCGCAGCACGGCGACTGGTACCAGGCGCAGACCCCCGATGCGCGGGTGGTGTGGGTGGCAGCCGAGTTGCTGGACGCCGACCCGTTCGCCGCCGACGTGCTGCCCGCGCCGCTGAGCATCCCCGCCCCGCCGCCGCCCAAGGTGGCACAGGTGCTGGCGGAGGGCCTGAACCTGCGCGACGGCCCGGGCACCAACTACGTCGGCATGGTGCGCCTGCCGGCCGGCGCGCAGCTGGACCTGCTGGCGCGCTACCAGGGCTGGTTCCAGGTGCAGACCGGCGACGGGCAGGTGGGCTGGGTGACGAGCGAGTTCCTGGCGATCGGCGCGGGCGTAGCGGAGCGGGTAGAGGCGGTGACGCAGATCCCGGACCCCAACCCGGCGCTGGTGGGGCTGGTGCGCGAGGCGAAGGTGAACCTGCGCAGCGGGCCGGGCACGGCCTATGGCAAGGTGGGGGCGCTCGGCGCGGGCACACAGCTGGATCTGCTGGCGCGCCACAAGGACTGGCTCAAGGTGCGCACGCCGCAGGGCGGCGAGGGCTGGGTGGCCACCGAGCTGCTGGACATCAGCCCATTCGTGGCGCGGCGTGTGCCACAGGCCCGTGCGATCCCGCCGCTACCGCGCGGCGCGCAGCGGCAGCGGGGGGCGGGCGGCATCCGCGGGGTGCAGTTCGCGCCGGCCGAGGCCACCAGCGGCCCGGCGGCCTTCGCGCTTCAGTTCGTGGGCGCGCGCTATGTGTGGGGCGGCGCCAGCCCCGAGCGCGGATTCGACTGCAGCGGCTTCACCAGGTACGTGTATGGGCAGTTCGGGCTGCGCCTGCCGCACAGCTCGGCCGGGCAGTACAGCACCAGCTACGGCACAGCCGTCGCCAACCCGGCGGACCTGCAGGTGGGCGACCTGGTGTTCTTCGTGAACACCTACCGGCGCGGCATCAGCCACGTCGGGATCTACATCGGCGGCGGCAATGTGGTGCAGGCGCTCTCGCCCGGGCGCGGCGTGGGTATCGCTAGCCTGGCGAGCGGCTACTGGGCGGCGCACTACTACGGCGCCATCCGACCGAATCGTTAGACAAGGTGCGCGCGTACGCGACCGTCCGCGCGCAGGCCGCAGCGTTCCCGCAGGGTACGCGCATGGGGGGTGGGGGCCTGCGGCCCCCACAGCCATTCTTTTTCGGAGGGGCGCAGCCCCTCCGAGCCCCCCTCCACCGGGCAGCCCGGCCTCTCACCGGATTCTTAACCAATCCACACATATTCTGAAGAATCCTGGAGTATAGTCGTGCGCGGTGGGGCGCCACGGCCGAGCCGCCCGGCGCGTATGCAGATTCGCCAGATGAGGAGAGCCTATGAACCGCAACCGCATCATCATCGCCCTGGTGGCGCTGCTGGTGGTCGCCGGCCTGGGGGCCGTGCTCTACAACCGGGTACTGGGGGAAAGCCAGGCCGCTAGCGGGCCGATCACCGCGATCCCACTCACGGCTGAGGCGTCGACGGCCGCCAGGCCTGCATCCGAGCCGGCCGACCCCGCGGCCACCGTGCCCGAGCCGGCCGCCGCGAGTACCCCCGCGCCGGACGCTCCGGCGCCGGGCGGGCTGCTGCGCTACCGGATCGTCCCGGAGGAATCCCAGGTGCGCTTCACGCTCTCTGAGGTGCTGCGTGGCCAGCCGACCGAGGTGGTGGGCGTCAGCAACCAGGTGGCCGGTGAGTTGGCAGTGGACCCGGACGACCTGAGCACAGCGCAGGTGGGCGTGATCCAGGTCAACGCGCGCACGCTGGAGACTGACAATGCGCAGCGTAACCGGGCCATCCGCCGCTTCATCCTCGAGACCGACACCCACGAGTTCATCACCTTCACGCCCACGGCGATCGAGGGGCTGAGCGGTAGCGGCGGGCTGGGGCAGCCCTTCACCTTCAC
>DATMBA010000304.1:0-2863 GCA_035559635.1 Roseiflexaceae bacterium | reverse complement strand
GCCTGGCGCATACGCTCCTCGACGCGCTCGCGCACCCGCTCGGCGTGGCGCCGCGCCTTCTCGGCCCACTCCTCGGCCTGGCCCTCGTCCCAGCCGCGGAAGCGCTCCTCCATGCGGCGGCCGAACTCCTCGCCCCAGCGCTCCATCTCGCGCCCGAACTCCTCGCCCCAGCGCTCCATCTCGCGCCCGAACTCCTCGCCCCAGCGTCCCATGTCGCGGCCGAACTTCTCGCCGAACTCCTCACCCCAGCGGCCCCAGTCGCCGCGGCTCGCGCTCGAAGCACGCGGCTCGCCCGCGCCGTGCAGCGCCAGGTCGCCACCCACCACCAGCTCGAGCTGCGCCGCACCCGCGCCGTACACTGCGCTGAAGGCCCCCCCGCCGGCGGATGTCAGCCGCCCGCCGCTCACCTCGCCGCCCACCGTGGCGCGAATGGTCAGGTTCGGCTCGGCCGGAAGCTCGATCGCCGCGTCGCCGCCCACCGAGATGCGGGTCGCGCTGCCCGGCGGGAAGCTCACCGCCAGCGTCAGATCGCCCCCCACGTTGCCCACCTGCAGCGCCGCGCTGGTGCGCGCCTCCAGGTCGCCGCCCACGTTGCCGATCGCCAGGGTGCCGCCCACCTCGCTCACGTGCGCGTCACCGCCCACCGCGCCCACCCGCAGGTCCGTCGCGATGGTGCGCGCCTCCAGGTCGCCGCCCACATCGCCGGCCTGCACGCTCTGCGCGCCGATCACTGTGGCGTCGCCGCCCACGTGCCCGCCGGCCACATGGGCCCCCTCGGACTCGCGCACCTCCAGGTCGCCGCCCACGTCGCCGTAGCGCAGTGCCTCGCCAAGCCGCCGTGCCTCCAGGTCGCCGCCTACGTCGCCGACGATCAGCGCCGGCGCCTCGGCCACCTCCAGATCGCCACCGACGCTGCGGATCTCCGCCGCGCCGCCGCGCCGCACCCTGGCGTCGCCCTCGACCTTCGCCTCCACCAGCAGCGTGCCGGCGTCCTCAACCTCCAGGTCGCCCTCCACGCTGCGCAGCCGCACGCTCGCCACCCGGCCGAGGCGCGCGTCGCCATGCACCCGCTCCTCGACCGTGACCGCCCGCGTGCCCTCGACGGTCAGATCGCCGTGGACGGTGTGGACGGTGACATCGCCGTTGATCCCGCGGACCTCGGCGTCGCCGTGGACCTGCCTGAGCGTCACATTGCCGGTCCCGCTGATCGCGGCGTCGCCGTGGATCTGCCCAAGCGTCACGTCGCGCGCCAGGCCGTGGATCTTGGCGTCGCCGTGGATATCCTGTGGCAATGCCAGCTCCACATCGCGCGGGACCTGGAGCTTGAGGTCCCCCTCGGCGGTCAGCACCAGCGCCTCGTCGCTCTGCGACCAGCGCAGCTGGTCCTCACCAGCCTCGGCGCCCACCTGGCGCTCGTCCCATGTGGTGATCTCCAGGCGTCCGCCGCAGCGCTCGATCACCACGCGCGGCGTCCCCTCCAGGGGAAATGTATGGTACGCCATGATGTCACTCCTTAGTGTGTGGGCCCCGCACGGAGGCTACATAACTCCACAATAACCTTTCCGGTTAATGGGAGGGGTGTAGGGAGGGCGAAGCCCGCCCTGGCTCTCCCCCCACCGGAGGCCTTCGGGTTGATGGGAGGGGTGTAGGGAGGGCGAAGCCCGCCCTGGTCCTCCCCCACCGGAGGACTATTGTGGTTCCATTGAGCGGCGTTATTCAACGAAAATCTCGATGCGCTCGTTCTCTTCGAGGTCGTGAAACTCGAAGATGCGGCCGGTCCTGCCGCTCTCGATCGCGCGCAGGATCTCCTCCACCGGCGTGTCTGCGACGCGCGGCATGAGCCGGGCGCCGAGCTTGATGCCCATGCTGACCAGCGTGGCCGGGATGGTGACGTTGACCTTGTTGCGGTGCGTGGCCAGATCCGTCACCTGGACGCGCAGCGAGCGCGGGCGGGGAGTCTGGCGGGCGCGCTCGCGGGTCGTGCCCGCGCCGACGGCGTCCAGCAGCCTGGCGCCCTCCTCGGCGCTGATCTGGCCGCTCTCCACCAGCCGCAGGATGCGCATGCGCTCGTCGGGTGTAGACATCGCTCGGCTCCAGTCCACCTTGACAGATTGAAGATTGCAGATTCAGAGTCCTTCGACATCGATCGAAGCCGTATCGCGACAGCTACGCCTCGAGATCTCCAAAATCTTCAATCTGGAATCATCAATTTTCACCCGCGCAGCAGGCGCATCGCGTCCTCGACGGAGATCTCCTTGGCGGCCAGGCGGTCCAGCACGGCCCGCCGGTCCGGCTTCCCGTCGTCCGGCGGCGTACCATAGCCTAGCGCGGCGACGATGTCGTCCAGCCGGCTGCGGGCGGTGTTGTAGGCCACCTTCAGGTCGCCGGCCACACCGTTGATGTTGCCGCGGTTCTTGACCAGCAGCTCCACGAAGTCCAGCTGTTCGCGGCTCAGGCGGCCGAGTCTGCCGAGGGTGAACTGGCCCTCCAGCGCGGTGTGGCACGCGCCGCACGCCATGCGGGTGACGTGCAGTGGGCCGCCGCAGACAGGGCAGGTGGTGAGAAGCGGGTGCATAGGTGCCTCCTCAGTGCGTTGCCAGGTCAGGCGATAGGCGATGGACGATCGGCGGTGGGGCCAGGCGTCGGCGATCACTATCACCTAGCGCCTATCGCCCATCGCCCATCACCGCTGCCGCAGGCGCGTCAGTTCAGCGTGGCGGATGGGGTGCTCGGGCGGTGGCGCTCGATCAGGAGCGCGCCCTCGGCCTGGCCGTAGCGCAGCATGCGCACGCCGAGCGTGACGAGCGTGTGCCCCACCAGCCGCGCGCCGCGGCGGACGAGCGAAGGGCGCGGCGGGCGCGCC
>DATMBA010000303.1:0-1235 GCA_035559635.1 Roseiflexaceae bacterium | reverse complement strand
GCCGACACGCTGCCCTGGGCGCTGGCGCAGGCGTATCAGAACAATCCGCAGATCAATGCGCAGCGCGCGGCGGTACGCGCCAGCGACGAGAACGTGCCGCAGGCGCTGTCTGGCTATCGGCCGCGGGTTTCGCTCAGCGGCAGCATCACCGAGCAGTATCTGGATCTGCGCACCAGAACCGGCGACCCGGCCCAGCCGGTGGCGCGGTCGCACGACCAGCAGACGGTCAAGAGCTACGGCATCACCGCCACCCAGACCCTGTTCAACGGTTTTCAGACTGCCAACCGCACCCGTCAGGCGGAAAGCCAGGTTTCCGCCGCCCGCGAGACCTTAAGATTGACCGAGCACAATGTGCTGCTTTCGGCCGCCACCGCCTACATGAACCTGATCCGCGACGCGGCCATCCTCGAACTGCAGCGCCGCAACGTCGAGGTGCTGACCGAGCAGCTGCGCCAGACCCGCGACCGCTTCAATGTGGGCGAGGTGACGCGCACCGACGTGGCGCAGGCTGAATCGCGGCTGGCCGGCGGGCGCGCCGCCATGCTGGCGGCGGAGTCCAACTATGTGACCTCGCGCGCCGCCTATCGGCAGATCATCGGGGTTGAGCCGGGCAAGCTGGCGCCGGCCACCCCCGTTGACCGGCTCGCCCCGCGCAGCTTGCCGCAGGCCATTGCCGAGGCGCGCGCCAATCACCCCTCGGTGACGGTGGCCATGTTCAACGTCGATGCGGCGCTGCTGCAGGTCAAGATTGCGGAAGGCGCCCTCTACCCCACGCTCTCCTTGCAGGCCAATGCCCAGCGCACCCATGGCTCGACTTCGAGCCTGAACGTGGTGCAGAGCGGGGCCGCCTCGGTGGGCGGGCTGTTGACGGTACCAATCTACCAAGGCGGTGCCGAGTATTCGCTCATCCGCCAAGCCAAGGAGACGCTCACCCAGCGCCGCCTCGACCTCGACACCGCCCGCGAGCAGGCGCAGCAGGCGGTGGTCCAGGCCTGGGGCCAGCTCGAGGCCGCCAGGTCGCAAATCCAGGCCACCGAGGCCCAGGTGGCGGCGGCCGAGACCGCTCTCAACGGCGTGCGCGAGGAGGCGCGCGTGGGTCAACGCACCACCCTCGACGTGCTCAACGCCCAGCAGGAGCTGGTTTCCGCGCGCGTGGCGTTGGTCACCGCGCAGCGCGACCGGGTGGTGGCCTCCTATGCGCTGCTCGCCGCCGTGGGCCGGCTCTCCGTTCCGGT
>DATMBA010000302.1:0-11873 GCA_035559635.1 Roseiflexaceae bacterium | reverse complement strand
GGGGCCAGGCCCCGCCGCACCAAAGAGCCGTAGGCGCCGCAGGCCCCCAACTCCCAACCGCCGGCCCCTGTATCCGAATTGAATAAGAATCGTCGAAGAACGCTCCCGATCTGTGATCTCCCTACATTGCCGCCGGGGGGTGCGTTTGGTATAATGTGCCCACTTATCCGAAGGCCGGTACACGCTCCCCTTTTACCCCCTTACCGACCCGCCTTCTTCGAGGAGCCCGGCTCCTAGAGCGAGAAGCAACTATGGGTGACAACCGCTGGCTGAAGAACAGCTTCGTCTACCTGATTATCCTGGTGGCGGCGCTCGCGCTGTTCTTCAATTATTTCAACAATACGCAGGGCCAGTCCGAGGACCGCGGGATCTACCAGGTGCTCGAGGACGCCAGGGCCGGCAAGGTCGAGGAGATCCGCGCCCAGACCGGGAGCACCGAGATCCTGGTCAAGTACAAGGACAGCGCCACCCCGGTGCGCTCGCGGATCGAGACCAACGACAGCATCACGGACCTGCTGCTCAAGGCCGGCGTCCCGACCAACAGCGTGGACGTGAAGGTCAACGCCGCGCCGGCGTGGGGTGGCCTGCTCAATATCTTCACTATCCTGCTGCCCGTCCTGCTGATGATCGGCTTCTTCATCTTCTTCATGCGCCAGGCGCAGGGCTCCAACAACCAGGCGCTCTCGTTCGGCAAGAGCCGGGCGCGCATGTTCTCTGGCGATAAGCCGACGGTCACGTTCGCCGATGTGGCCGGCCAGGAGGAGGCCAAGCAGGACCTCACCGAGGTGGTGGAGTTCCTTAAGTTCCCCGATAAGTTCGCCGCGCTCGGGGCGCGCATCCCGCGCGGCGTGCTGATGGTGGGCCCGCCCGGCACCGGCAAGACGCTGCTCTCGCGCGCGGTGGCCGGCGAGGCCGGGGTGCCGTTCTTCTCGATCTCCGGCTCGGAGTTCGTCGAGATGTTCGTCGGCGTGGGTGCCTCGCGCGTGCGCGACCTGTTCGACCAGGCCAAGCGCAACGCGCCCTGCATCGTGTTCATCGATGAGATCGACGCGGTGGGCCGCCAGCGCGGCGCCGGCCTGGGTGGCTCGCACGATGAGCGCGAGCAGACGCTCAACCAGATCCTAGTGGAGATGGACGGCTTCGACACCAACACCAACGTGATCGTGATCGCGGCCACCAACCGCCCCGACGTGCTCGACCCGGCGCTCATCCGCCCCGGCCGCTTCGACCGCCAGGTGGTGCTGGACGCGCCGGACGTCAAGGGCCGCATCGAGGTGCTCAAGGTCCACACCAAGGGTAAGCCGCTCGCGGACGATGTGCAGTTCGACGTGATCGCCCGCCAGACGCCTGGCTTCTCCGGCGCGGATCTGGCGAACGCCGTGAACGAGGCCGCCATCCTGGCCGCCCGCCGCTCGAAGAAGAAGATCGGCATGGCCGAGCTGCAGGACGCGATCGAGCGCGTGGCGATGGGCGGCCCGGAGCGCCGCAGCCGCATGATGACCGAGAAGGAGAAGCTGATCACGGCTTACCACGAGGCGGGCCACGCGGTGGCCGGCGCAGGCATGCCGCGCGCCGATACGGTGCAGAAGGTCACGATCATCCCGCGCGGGCGCGCCGGCGGCTACACCCTGTTCCTGCCAGACGAGGACCGCAACTACATGAGCCGCCTGCAGTTCGAGGCTCAGTTGGTGGTGGCCCTCGGCGGCCGCATCGCCGAGCTGCAGGTCTTCGGCCCGCAGGAGATCACCACCGGCGCATCCGGGGACATCCAGCAGGTCACGCGCATCGCCCGCGCCATGGTCACGCGCTACGGCATGAGCGAGCGGCTTGGTCCGATCGCCTTCGGCGAGAAGGAGGAACTGATCTTCCTCGGCCGTGAGATCAGCGAACAGCGCAACTACAGCGACGAGGTGGCCCGCGGCATCGACGAGGAGGTCCACCGCATCGTGTCTGAGGCCTTCGCTCGCTGTGAGCGCATCCTGGAGATGAACCGGGACGTGCTGAACGATATGGCCAGCGCGCTGATCGAGTACGAGAGCCTGGACGGTGAGCGCCTCAAGGAGTTGCTGGCCCGCGTCCGGCCGCTCGAGATCGAGGGCATCGCCGGCAACGGCCGGGGCAACGGCGCCACCGCCACCCTGCCGCAGCTCGACATGCCGCGCCACGTCGAGCCGTAGCCCGCGCTTCGGCTGCTGCGGGCTGCAGCGCTCACTGGTACGCGAAGCACGCTGAAGCGCGCTGGATCATGGATCCAGCGCGCTTTTGAATGTGTACCAACTAACCAGGTACGTGGTGGTATACCCGCCCGGCCGGTGATGACGGTTTACCACATAATTGGGTCCGTGGCGCCCGCTGCCACGCCCGCCGGCGCGGGCTGTCCTGCAGGCCGCGCCGGCGGCCTTCGTGACGGATAGCCGGGTGTGGTGCGAAGCCAGGATACCCGATTTAACACGCAAAGTTCATCGGCGTGCGTTTGCTGTCCGGACGAGCTTCAGCTCGCACCGCCGCCACGCCGTGCTATAATGTGCCCGGCACACGGAGACCCACCAGGAGGCGCTGCTATGTCCGGCCACTCGAAATGGCACTCGATCCGCCGCACCAAGGGCGTGCTCGACCAGCGGCGCGGCCAACTGTTCACCAAGCTGGCGCGCGATATCACGATCGCCACGCGCGAGGGCGGCAGCGGTGACCCGGACGCGAACTTCCGCCTGCGCATCGCTGTGGACAAGGCGCGCTCCAACAATATGCCCATGGACAACATCCAGCGCGCGATCGACCGCGGGCTTGGCAAGGGTGGCGACGGGGCCGCGATCGAGGAGATCTACTACGAAGGCTACGCGCCGGGCGGCGTCGCGCTCCTGATCGAGACCGCCACCGACAACCGCAACCGCACCAACGCTGAGGTGCGCGCCACCATCACCAAGGCCGGCGGCAGCCCCGGCGAGCCTGGCTCGGTGAGCTGGATGTTCGAGCAGAAGGGTCTGATCACCATCGACCTCACCCAGAAGAAGCTCGATCCGGACGAGGTGATGCTCCAGGCGATCGACGCCGGCGCCGACGACGTCGAGGTCGGCGAGGACACCATCGAGGTCTACACCGACTTCAAGCAGCTCGCGGCGGTGCGCCAGGCGCTCCTCGCGGCCGGTCTGCCCCTGGCCAGCGCCGAGAAGATCATGCGCGCCAAGACCACCGTCCAGCCGGACCCGGCTGACGCGCTGAAGGCCATGCGGCTCATGGAGAAGCTGGAGGACCTGGACGACGTGCAGAAGGTCTACAGCAACCTGGACCTGACGGACGAGCTAGCCGCGCAGTTCGCGAGCGAGTAGAGAGAAGGATGAACGCTGAACGCTGAACGCTGAGGCTCTCCGGGTGTGATCGGCGCTGTCCAGCTTCGACATGGCTCAGGGAGGTTCAGCGTTCAGCCTTTCGCGTTCAGCGTTATGAGAACGATCGGCATCGATCCTGGCACGGCCCGCATGGGCTGGGGCATCGTGGAGGAGCGCGCCGGCCAGTTACATCTGGTGGCCTGCGATGTGCTCACGACGCCCGCTGGCGTGCCACAGGCGGAGCGCCTGATGCGGCTGTACGATGAGTTACGCCAGCTGGTGCGCGAGTACCGGCCGGACGCGGCGGCGGTCGAGGAGCTCTTCTTCGGCAAGAACGTCAACACTGCCATCACCGTCGGCCAGGCGCGCGGAGTAGCGCTGCTGGCGCTGGCCCAAGCCGGGTTGCCGGTGCATGAGTACAAGCCCAGCGCGGTGAAGCAGGCGGTGGCCGGCTACGGCGGCGCGGACAAGCGCCAGATGCAGGAGATGGTGCGCCTCACGCTCAACCTGGCCAGCGCCCCTAGGCCGGACGACGCCGCCGACGCTGTGGCGATCGCGATCTGCCACGCCTACAGCGCGCCGATGCTCCGACGGATCGACGATGGGCGATAGGTGAAGGGTCATTGGGCAGCTCCCAGCGCCTATCGCCGCGCGCCCATCTTCTGCTATAATGCGCAGCATCGTCCCCCTGCACTGAAGGAGCGCCCATGAAGCTGCTCATATTCGTGACCGAAGACAGCGTCGCCGACGCCACCGTCGACGCGCTGGTGGAGCAGGGCTTCCGCGTGACGCGGCTGGCCTCCACCGGCGGGTTCCTGCGCAAGGGCAACACCACCCTACTGACCGGCGTGGAAGACACGGCCGCCGAGCGCGCGATCGAGATCGTGCGTCAGGCGGCGCCGGGCGCCCTGGCGATCACCCTCGACCTCGAGCGCTACGAGCGGGTGTGAGGATCCTCTACGTCGCCAGCGGCATCCCAGTCCCCGGCACGCTCGGCGGCTCCACCCATACGCTCGAGGTCGCCCGCGGGCTTGCCGCCCGCGGCCACACCGTCCACGTCGTCGCCAGCTCGCGCGAGGGCTGGGGCGGTCTGCGCTCGCTCGCCCGCCCGGTCTCCACTACGCTGGACGGCTTTCACCTTCACCATCTGGACATCCCTAAGGCCGCCGCGCTGCTCGGTGCGCCTGTGATCTTGCGCCTGGCGCGCGCCCTGCGGCCGGACGTGGTGATGGAGCGCTACTACAACTTCGCGGGCGCTGGTCTCCTGGCTGCCGCGCGCCTCGGCCGGCCGTCCATCCTGGAGGTCAACGCGCTGATCGTGGACCCGCCGCAGGTGGCCAAGCGCCGCCTGGACGATGCGCTCGGAGGGCCGATGCGCCGCTGGGCGCTGGCGCAGTGCCGCATGGCCAGCCGGATCGTGACGCCGCTCTACACCACGGTGCCGCCCGAGATCCCGCGTGCCAAGATCGTCGAACTGCCCTGGGGGGCGAACGTGGGGCGCTTCGCGCCGATTGCAGATTGCAGATCCCAGATTACAGATGGTGGGGCGTCACAAGCTGCGAGCTGTAAGCTGCAAGCTACAGTCCCAACCGTGGTGTTCCTCGGGTCGTTCCGGGCCTGGCACGGCGCGCTGGACTTCGTGCGCGCCGCGGGGCTGCTGCTGGGCCAGGGGCGCGATGTGCGCTTCCTGCTGGTGGGGGACGGCCCCGAGCGGGCCGCGGCCGAGCGGGCAGCGGCGGCCTGGCCGGGGCGCTTCTGCTTCACCGGCGCGGTGCCGTACGAACAGGTGCCGGCGCTGTTGGGCCAGGCAACCCTCGGCGTGGCGCCGTTCACCACCGCGCCGCACCCGGCTTTGCGCGCCGCCGGCTTCTTCTGGTCGCCGCTCAAGGTCTACGAGTACATGGCCGCCGGCCTGCCGGTGGTCACCGCCGACATCCACCCGCTCAACCAGGTGGTCCGAGACGGGCAGGAGGGCGTGCTGTTCCGCGAGGGGGATGTGGCGGGGTTAGCGGCGGCGATCGGGCGGCTGCTGGACGACCCGGCCGCCGCGCGGGCGATGGGGGCGCGGGCGCGGGCGCGGGTGGCCGAGCGCTACTCCTGGGCGCGGCACTGTGAGGAGCTGGAGGGGATCATGGCGGGCCTGGCAGCAGCGTAGCGGGGCGTTCGGGGGCCGCAGCCCCCGAACACATTACTCGATCCCCAGGTACGCCTTCTGCACCATCTCGTTCTCGCTAAGCGCCCTGGCCGTGTCCGCCAGCACGATCTGGCCGGTCTGCAGCACGTAGCCGCGGTTGGCGATCTGCAGCGCCATGAGCGCGTTCTGCTCCACCAGCAGGATCGTGGTGCCCTGCGCGTTGATGTCCTTAATGATGCTGAAGATCTGCTCCACCAGCACCGGCGCCAGGCCCATGGACGGCTCGTCCAGCAGGAGCACGCGCGGGCGGCCCATGAGCGCGCGGCCGATCGCCAGCATCTGCTGCTCGCCGCCGGAGAGCGTGCCGCCCTTCTGGTTGGCGCGCTCGCGCAGGCGGGGAAACAGCTGGAACACCCGCTCCATATCCTCGGCGATACCGGCCTTATCGCTGCGGGTGAAGGCCCCCATCTCCAGGTTATCGCGCACCGAGAGGCGCGGGAAGATGCGGCGGCCCTCGGGGGCCTGCAGCACACCGCGCTCCACCACCTTGTGGGGCGGGATGCGGTCGATCCGCTGGCCCTCGAGCCAGATCTCGCCCTGGCGCGGCTGGAGGATGCCCGAGATCGTGCGCAGCGTGGTGCTCTTGCCAGCGCCGTTCGAGCCGATCAGCGTGACGATCTCGCCCTGGTCCACCGTGAGCGAGATGCCCTTGAGGGCGTGGATGTTGCCGTAGTAGGAGTGGACGTTCTTGAGCTCGAGTAGTGGCATGGTGGTCGTTTTGCGTTGTGCGTTGTGCGTTGTGCGTGGCAACGCAACGCACAACGCACAACTGAGAGCTTGTTCACGCGGTGGCTGGCCTGGCCCCGCCCTTGCCATGTGCGGCGGCGCCCTTGCCGAGGTAGGCCTCGATCACCTGCTCGTTGCTGCGCACCACCTCGGGCGGGCCCTCGGCGATCTTGGCGCCGTGGTCCAGCACCGTGATCGTCTCCGAGATGTCCATCACCACCTTCATGTCGTGCTCGATCAGCAGCACCGTGATGCCGCGCTCGTCACGGATGCGGCGGATGAGGCGCGTGAGCGAGTCGGTCTCGCGCGGGTTCATGCCGGCGGTCGGCTCGTCCAGCAACAGCAGCAGCGGGTCGGTGGCCAGGGCGCGGGCCACCTCCAGGCGGCGCTGGTCACCGTAGGGCAGGTTCTTGCTCAGTTCGTCGGCGCGGCGGCGGCCGAGGCCCACATAGTCCAGCAACTCAAGCGCCTTCTGGCGTGCGGCAGCCTCCTCGGCGCGGACGCGCGGCGTGCGGGCGAGGATGCCAAGCAGCCCGGCGCGCAGGCGGGCGTGCTGGCCCACCAGCACATTCTCCAGCGCCGTCATATGGGCGAAGAGGCGGATGTTCTGGAAGGTGCGGCCGATGCCGCGCGCCGTAACCTGGTTCGGCTTCAGGCCGTTGATCACCCGCCCGGCGAATATGATCGTCCCCGCAGTAGGGGCGTACAGGCCGGTGATCATGTTGAAGAACGTGGTCTTGCCGGCGCCGTTGGGGCCGATCAGACTGCTGATGCTGCCCTCGGCGATGGCGAAGTCCACATTGTTCACAGCAGTGAGGCCGCCGAACTGCTTGGTGACGCCTTTTGCTTCTAAGATGTTTGCCACGTCCGTCTCCGTAACTCGTAATCCGTAATGCGTGATCGGTAACGTGCTGGGGCATCACGCATCACGCATCACGCATTACGCGTCCCGCTTTACCCCCCCGTCGCCAGTTCTTGATTCTCAGACGGCGACACCAGCTCGGCTTCCGGCTCCTCGCCGGCGTGCAGTTCCATGCGGCGTCGCTCGCTCGGCACCAGGCCCTCGGGCCGCACCAGCATCATGATCACCAGCGTCAGGCCGAACAGCAGCAGGCGGAAGTCGCTGGCGAAGTTCAGCTCGCGCAGCGCCGGGTTATCGACGTTACGCAGCAGGTTCTGGATCAGCTGAGAGAGCTGTGGCAGGAACAGGCGGTCGGCGAACTGGATGATCAGGCCGCCGAGGACCACGCCGGTCATGTTGCCGAGGCCACCGAGGATCACCATGCACAGCAGCATCACCGACACGTCGAAGCGGAAGCTGGAGGGGAAGATCGCGCTGATGTAGGCGCCGTAGAACGCCCCGGCGAAGCCGGAGAAGGTGGCGCCCATGGCGAAGGCTGTCAGCTTGGTGTTGACGATGTCGATGCCCATGGATGCGGCGGCCAGCTCGTCCTCGCGCATCGCCATCCAGGCCCGCCCCAGGCGCGAGTCGCGCAGGCGCAGGATGAAGAAGACCGAGAAGACCATGATCGCCAGGATCAAGTAGTACCAGGGGATCGGCTGGTCCGGGCGGAAGTCCCCGATAAAGGGCAGGTTGGGCCGATTGATCGGGTTGATACCCTTGGGCCCGCCGGTGAGGTCGAAGTCGGTCAGGATGGGCGAGCCGAGGATGTTGATCGAGAACTTGTCCAGGTTGTTGGCGGCGATCGGCACGATCTCGCCGAAGCCGAGCGTCACGATCGCCAGGTAGTCCCCGCGCAGCGGCAAGGTGGGCGCACCGAGGATCACGCCGAAGATCGCCGCCACCGCGGCCGCGATCCAGATCGCCAGCCAGAAGCTCATGTTGATGCCGAACGGCGAGGCCGGCGAGGAGATCATGCCGGTGGTGTAGGCGCCGATCGCGAAGAACGCGGCGTACCCCAGGTCCAACAGGCCAGCGTAGCCGACCACGATGTTCAGCCCGAGCGCCATGAGGACGAACACCATGATCGGGATCACCTCGTTCATATAGCCGAGCAGGAACAGGCGGTCCAGCCAGGGGTAGAGCAGCACGATTGCCCCGAGCAGCAAAAAGGTGCCGATGCGGTCGTTGGGCGCGCGCAGAGCGCGCACCACGCCGAAGAGCGCCGCGGTGACGCCGGCCACCACCAGGCCCCCCAATCCCATCATCACGATCGTGCCGAGCGGGCGGTTGAGGCCGAGCGCCGGGTCGATCAGCAGGCCGCGCAGCAGCGCGCCGAGCAACAGCAGCGCGCCCGCCACCAGGCCGGCCTGGATCCCCTGGCGCATCCCGTCCACCGGCCGATCCAGGTGCTCGAGCTGCGAGGCGACCAGGCCGGCGATCATCCCGCTGATCATCCCCGCCACGTAGGCAGTGTGCGCGCCGCTGATCAGGGCCATGAGGCCGCCGAAGATACCGCCAGCGACGCCAGCGCGAAGGCGTGGGTTCATGCGGGTCACGCTTTCTGTCCGACGTCCTCGCCGAGCAGGCCGGTGGGACGGAACACGAGGATGACGACCAGGATGCCGAACACGACCGCGTTGGTCCACTTGGCGCTCAGGTACTGGTCGGAGAGCGCGGAGATCAGCCCGATCAGGAGGCCGCCGAGCATGGCGCCGACGATATTGCCGATCCCGCCGAGCACCGCGGCGGTAAAGGAGCGCAGGCCGGCGGTGAAGCCCATCGTGAACACCGCGGTACCGTTGTAGAGCCCCACCAGCATGCCGGCCGCGCCGGCCAGCGCACCGCCGAGGATGAAGGCCAGCGAGATGGTGCGGTTCACATCGATGCCCATCAGCGCCGAGGCGTCCCGGTCCTGCGCGGTGGCGCGCATGGCCTTGCCGAGCTTGGTGCGCTGCACGAACAGGTAGAGCGCCACCAACAGCGTCACCGACACCACCACCACCACCAGGTCCCGCACGGTGAAGCGGATGCGGAACTGCTCGCCGAACACCCCCTGCAGCGGCGCGAGAAGGTTATCGTTGGGGATGAGTTGCGGGTAGCTCTTGGGCGCCACGGCGTTGGAGCCCATCACCCCGTTGAGCTGCGGGAAGCGCAGGTAGCCCCACAGCAGGCCGACGTTCTGCAGGATGAAGGAGACCCCGATGGCGCTGATCAGCGCCGCCAGGCGCGGGGCGTTGCGCAGCCGCCGGTAGGCCAGGCGGTCGATGTTGACGTTCAGCAGCGCGGTGCAGAACATCGTGATCGCCAGGATGATCAGCATCAGGGCGATACGTGTGGGGAGCGGGGTGTCCGGAGTAAGCGCGAACAGGCCGATCAGCGTGAGCGAGAGGAACGCGCCGATCATGTACACCTCGCCGTGGGCGAAGTTGATCAGCTCGACGATGCCATACACCAGCGTGTACCCCAGCGCGATCAGCGCGATGTAGGCGCCATTGGTGAGGCCGATGATCAGCTGGCGTGCCAGGAGTTGGGGGTTGGCGGCCATCGCCAACAGCACGTTCCAAAGCGGAACGGCGAGGAACAGGACAAAGAACAGAATCAGCGCGGCCCGGCCGATCAACTTCCAGGGGATGGGCCGTCGCTCCAGTGCGGTGCGGGCGGTTGCTGCCATGGACGTATCCTCGGTTTCCTGCGAGCGGGGCGGACGATTGCCACAGAGGGCACAGAGGAGAGAAGGCTCGCCCTCTGTGCCCTCTGTGGCCGCGCTCCATCACCGGTGCGGGAGCGACTACTCGAGCACCGAGACGAACTCGAACTTGCCGGCCTTTACCTGGGCGCCGCTCATCGTGGTGAGCGTGGTATCGCCGTTCTCGTCGAAGCTCCAGGTGCCCAGCACGCCCTCGAAGTCCTTGGTGGCGAACACCGCGTCGCGGATGGCCGCGCGGTCCTTGGCGCAGACCTTATTGATGGCCGCCATGGCGACGTTAGCCGCCTCGTAGCCGTAGACCGCGTACACCTCGGGCTCGCTGCCGTACTTGGCCTTGTACTCGTCGTACCACTCCTTGCCCGCGCCGGTGAGCTGGGTGGGCGGCACGCCGCCGAAGGTCACGTAGGTGCCCTCGGCCACATCCGGGCCAGCGGCCTCGATGAAGGCCTGCTCATAGATGCCGTCCGGGCCCATGAACATGCCCTGGTAGCCCTCGCTCTTGATGTCCTTCAGCAGCTGGCCGGCGTTGTTCTGGGTGATGCCGCCGTAGTACACCAGGTCCGGGTTCAGGTCCAGGATCTTGGCCGCCAGCGCACGGTAGTCGGCCGCCTTGCCGTCGATGCTCTCCTGCCCGAGGACATTCAGGCCGATCTCGGTGGCGGTCCTGTTGAACACGTCGGCGATGCCCTTGCCGTACAGCTCGGCGTCGTCCAGGATGTACACGGAGGTGGCGCCCAGGCTCTTCGCCCACTTGGCCGCCGCGGCGCCCTGCAGGTCATCGGCCGGCACCACACGGGCGTAGTTGCGCTTGCCGGTCGGGTAGTACTTGTCCGGCTCGTCCGGCTCGCCCTTGCCCGGCTTGGTCAGACCGGGGTAGGTGTTGGCCGGGCTGATCATCACCAGATCCACCGCGTTGAGGATCGGGATGCTGATCTTGGCCGCGCCGGAGTTGAAGGTGCCGATGTAGACCATCACGTCCGGGTCCGCCGCTGCCTTGTTGGCGTTGGCCGCCTCGGCCGCCTCGTCCCACGCGCCCTTGGCGGCGGTCGCATCATCCCAGTCGCGGTACTCAATGGTGAACTGGCCGTTGCAGGCCTGGTAGTTGTCCTTCTCCAGGCGCTGCTTGATCGCGTTGACTACCGTGTCGGTCTGACCCTTGGAGGAGCCGGTGCGCGGTAGCGATGACACGATCACGATCTTCTCACCGCCGGCGGCGGGGGCCGCCGTGGCGGCGGGGGCCTCGGTGGCCGCGGGGGCCGCCGTGGCGGCAGGGGCCTCGGTGGCCGCGGGAGCCGCCGTAGGCTCAGCTGCCGGAGCTGTGGTGGGCTGCGCCGCCGGCTGCGCGCCGCCACAGGCGGCCAGCACGCCGGCGATCAGGAGAAACGACAGAATCGCGCTGAGACGCTTCATGGGTTCCGTTGCTCCTTAGCTACTAGAGAATCTGTGGGTGCGGGATCATTCGCCGCAGGACGGTGGCCAACCGGTGCGCCATGCGGCGGCCATCACACGATGGCCGGGGTCGATCGCTGCGCGGGAAGAGGGGCCGTCACACCTCCTTCACTCTGCCCATCACACCTGTGCCGGGCCGTCGCTTCGACGCTGAAGCGTCCGCCGCGGCGTCCCGCGGCGTTATGTGGAGATGTCGAGCGGCGAGCCAACAGCTTGAGTGCGTGGGTTCCTGTGCTCGCGGACGGGTACACCAACCTGGACAGGCACGCCGGTGCGCCTGTCTCCTCCTTGGGTTGCCGCGATGGAAATCAGCGGGCAGTGTACTCGATGCCCTGATCTTTGTCAAGCTATTGAGCCGTTGTAACTGTTCACGATCGGGGTAAAAGACTTCAGGCAGACGGGGCAGCAGCAGCGCTGAGGAGGGCGAGGCACTCGGCAAGCGGATTGAGGCCGCGCGCCTGCCAGGTATGGAACAGGCTTGCCAACGCCATCCGGGTCTTGCTACCTTCGGGCGTGCGCGAACCACCGCTGACCTTGCGGATCACCACCAGCGGCCGGATCGCGCGC
>DATMBA010000301.1:0-1895 GCA_035559635.1 Roseiflexaceae bacterium | reverse complement strand
CCGCCATGACGAGCGTCGCACGGATCACCGTTGGTGAGATCACCTTCCGCGACCTGAACAAGAACGGCCGGCTCGACCCGTACGAGGACCCGCGCCGCCCCATCGCGGAGCGTGTGGAGGACCTGCTGGCCCAGATGACGCTGGAGGAGAAGGCCGGCCTGATGTTCCACACCATCGCCGGCGTCAACCCGGACGGCACGCTCGACCCGCCGCCGCAGGGGCCCTTCCGCCAGCCGGTGGCCGCGCTGGTGACCGGCAGGCACATGAACCATTTCAACGTCCACGCCCTGCCCGCGCCACGCCTGGCCGCCCGCTGGCACAATCGGCTGCAGGCGCTGGCCGAGGGGACCCGCCTCGGCATCCCGGTCACCATCTCCTCCGACCCGCGCCACGCCTTCTCGCACAACCCCCTCACCAGCTTCGCCGCCAGCCACCTCTCGCAGTGGCCCGAGCCCGTCGGGCTGGCGGCGATCGGCGACGAGGCGTTGGTGGAGCAGTTCGGCGACATCGCGCGGCAGGAGTACCTGGCGCTCGGCATTCGCGTGGCGCTGCATCCGATGGCGGACCTGGCGACCGAGCCGCGCTGGGCGCGCATCAGCGGCACCTTCGGCGAGGACGCTGATCTCGCCGCACGCCTCACCGCCGCCTACATCCGCGGCTTCCAGGGCCGCGAGCTTGGGCCGCACAGCGTGGCCTGTATGACCAAGCACTTCCCCGGCGGCGGGCCGCAGAAGGACGGCGAGGACCCGCACTTCGCCTACGGCCGCGAGCAGGTCTACCCCGGTGGCAACTTCGCCTACCACCTCATCCCCTTCGAGGCCGCCTTCGCCGCCGGCACCGCGCAGATCATGCCCTACTACGGCATGCCGATCGGCACCGAGCTTGAGGAGGTCGGCTTCGGCTTCAGCCGCCAGGTGATCACCGGGCTGCTGCGCGAGAAGTACGGCTTCGACGGCGTGGTCTGCACCGACTGGGGGCTGATCAACGATTCCCGCGTCGGCGACCGGGTGATGGTGGCGCGCGCCTGGGGCGTCGAGCACCTGTCGCCCCTCGAGCGCCTGAAGAAAGCGTTGGACGCCGGCGTAGACCAGTTCGGCGGCGAGGCCTGCCCGGAGTTGGTGGTGGAACTGGTGCGCGGCGGCCAGGTGAGCGAGGCGCGCATCGACGAGTCCGCCCGCCGCATCCTGCGCGACAAGTTCCGCCTCGGGCTGTTCGACGACCCGTACGTGGACGAGGAGGCGGCCGAGCGTGTGGTGGGGAGCGCTGAGTTCCGCGCCGCCGGGGAGCTGGCGCAGCGGCGGGCGATCGTGCTGCTGAAGAACGGCGAACTGGCGGGCGGCCCGGCCCTGCCACTGCGCGCGAGGCCGCGGCTGTACGTGGAGGGCGTGGCGCCGGAGGCGGCCGGCCAGTACGCCGAGGTGGTGGCGCGCCCGGAGGAGGCCGACGTGGCGCTGTTGCGCCTCAGTGCGCCCTACGAGCCGCGCGACCGCGAGTTTCTGGAGCGGCTGTTCCACGCCGGCGACCTGGACTTCAAGGGCGCGGAGCTGGAGCGCATCCTGGGCCTGCTGGCGCGCGTCCCGACGGTGGTGGCCATCCACCTGGACCGGCCAGCGGTGATCCCGGAGATCGCCACGCACTGCGCCGCGCTGCTGGGCGAGTTCGGCGCGAGCGATGAGGCGGTGCTGGACGTGGTGTTCGGCCGCTTCGCGCCCAGCGGCCGCCTGCCCTTTGAGCTGCCCTCCTCGATGGAGGCGGTGCGGCGCCAGTATCCGGACGTGCCCCACGACTCGGAGAACCCGCTGTTCCCCTTCGGCCACGGGTTGACGTACGCCGTGGGAGAGCCTGTTTGAAACGGGGAGCGTGAGGGGTTTCACCCCTCACACATCTCCCCGCCC
>DATMBA010000300.1:0-1193 GCA_035559635.1 Roseiflexaceae bacterium | reverse complement strand
TACACCGGGAAGCGGTCGCAGAGGGCCTGCACCTGGGCGCGCACCCGCGCGCTCACCGCCTCATCGTCGATGCGATCGAGCACGTCGCAGATCCAGTGGGTGAGCGCGCGCACCTCGGGCTCGCGAAAGCCGCGCGTGGTGATCGCCGGTGTCCCCACCCGAATCCCCGAGGTCACCATCGGCGGCTGCGGGTCGTTCGGCACCGCGTTCTTGTTCACCGTAATGTGCGCCCGCCCGAGCGCGGCATCGGCCGCCTTGCCGGTCAGCCCCTGGGCGCTGAGATCGACAAGCAGCAGGTGATCGTCGGTGCCGCCGGAGACCACCTTGTAGCCGCGCGCCTCAAAGACCTCGGCCATCACCCGCGCATTCTTCACGACCTGCTCCTGGTAGGCGCGAAACTCCGGCGTGAGCGCCTCGGCAAAGGCCACCGCCTTGGCGGCAATCACATGCATCAGCGGCCCGCCCTGGGTGCCGGGAAAGACCATGGCGTTGACCTTCTTCTCGAGCTCGGCGTGGGCCCGCCCGAGGATCAGACCCCCGCGCGGCCCGCGCAGAGTCTTGTGGGTGGTGGTGGTGACCACATCGGCGTAAGGCACCGGGTTGGGGTAGAGCCCGGCGGCCACCAGACCGGCCACATGCGCCATGTCCACGAAAAGATAGGCCCCCACCCGATCGGCAATCGCCCGAAAGCGCGCAAAGTCGAGCGCCCGCGAGTAGGCCGAGAAGCCGGCCACGATCAGCTTCGGGCGGTGCTCGAGCGCCAGGCGCTCGAGCGCGTCGTAATCGAGCCGCCCCTCGCCGTCGACCCCATACTGCACGGCGTTGAAGAGCTTGCCGGAGAAGTTGACCTTGGCCCCGTGGGTGAGGTGTCCGCCGTGCGCCAGACTCATGCCGAGCACGGTATCGCCCGGCGCGCACAGCGCCAGATACACCGCCGCATTGGCCTGCGAACCCGAGTGCGGCTGCACGTTGGCCCAGTCGGCGCCAAACAGCCGCTTGGCGCGCTCGATCGCCAGGCGCTCGACCACATCGACGTGCTCGCAGCCGCCGTAGTAGCGCTTGCCCGGGTAGCCCTCGGCGTACTTGTTGGTCAGCACCGAGCCCTGCGCAGCCAGCACCCGGGGGCTGGCGTAGTTCTCCGAGGCGATCAGCTCGAGGTGATCCTCCTGGCGTCGCTCCTCGGCCTGGATGGC
>DATMBA010000299.1:0-5960 GCA_035559635.1 Roseiflexaceae bacterium | reverse complement strand
TGGTTGACGCGCACGAGGAGCGGCCGCTCGTGAGCGCCGCGCAGCTGGACGTCACCTGGCTGCACCGGGGGGAGGAGGTGGCCCAGGCCGGCAGGGCGCTGGAGGCCGCGCTGCGCGCCGAGTTGCTGCCCGCCGGCGACGGGCGCATCTACGTGGGCTGTGAAGCCGCAGCGATGCGGCGCATCCGCAGGCATTTGCTGCAGGAGCGGGGTCTCGATCCCGCCACGATTGTCACGCGGGGCTACTGGAAGCTTGGGGCGATTGACTACACCGACCACGACTATGGCACAGACGCCTAGCGAGAGAGGCGAGGGGCGGGCCAGGCCTGAAACCTACCATCCCGCTGGAGGGTGCGGCTACGCCGCATGGGAGTCTCACACATGTATCAGACCAACATGTACGAAGGGATGCTCGCGGAGACCATCGCCATCCCCGGGTTTCAGGGCGACCTGATCAACGCCTATTTTGCACGTCCCCTCGGCCCGGGACCGTTTCCCGGCGTCGTCGTGATCCACCACATGCCCGGCTGGGATGAGTGGTACCGTGAGGCCACGCGCAAGTTCGCCCATCACGGCTACGCGGCCCTGTCGCCCAATCTCTACTTCCGGGCCGGGCACGGGGCGCCGGAGGATGTGGCAGCGAAGGTGCGCGCGGCGGGCGGTGTGGCAGACGAGCAGGTCCTCGGGGATGTCGCCGGCGCACTGGCCTACCTGCGCGCGCTGCCGTCCAGCAACGGCAGGATCGGGGTGTTCGGCACCTGTTCCGGCGGGCGTCACGCCTTCCTGGCGGCGTGCCGGGTGCCAGGGTTCGCCGCGGCGGTGGACTGCTGGGGCGGGCGGGTAGTGATGGCGCCCGAGGAACTGACACCCAAGCAGCCTGTCGCTCCCATCGACTACACCAAGGACCTGTCCTGTCCACTGCTCGGACTCTTCGGTGAGGAGGACCAGAACCCCACGCCGGCGCAGGTGGCGCGGCTCGAGCAGGAGCTCAAGGCGCACGGCAAGACCTACGAGTTCCACATGTACCCGAAGGCCGGCCACGGCTTCTTCTACTACGACCGGCCGGCGTACCGGCAGGAGCAGGCGGTCGATGGCTGGAAGAAGCTGTTCGCTTTCTTCGAAACCTACCTTTCCAGTTGACCCGCACAGGGCGAGGAATTCGGGGGAGGGCGAATAAAGCATCCCCCGGCAGGTCTCAGCGCTTGTTTGAAACGCCTCCCGGCTGGGGGCGCAGGGGCCTTAGGCCCCCGCATCTCCGCTGCGCGGCGGGCGGGGGATGTGTGAGGGGTGACACCCCGCACGCTCCCCGTTTCAAACAGGGTCTCAGGGGAGGGCAAAGCCCTCCCCTGAGACCCCACCCTATCCAGGGTGTCCGGATAGGCTCCAAGGAGTACACGCATGTGCACCATGATCGTCACCCAGGTGAGCATCGAGGGGAGCGGCAAAGGGGCGAACGGGTGGTTCACGCTGGGAGGGGCCAACGTGTCGTATGACCACCCCTTCGATGCGCCGCTGGATCACGCGCTGAACATCGACTTCGTGAACGAGGCGCTCGGCCCAGGGGCGCGTGTGGCGGTGGAGTTGAGCGTGGAGTCGGCGCGCGCCCTCGTCGCGGCCATCAACGCCGTGCTCGAGCGCGCGGAGGCAGGCGGCTACCTGGAACCGGCGGCGGTGGTGGAGGAGGTCTTCCAGCCGCACAAGGAGTGAGCACCACACGTGCGTGAGGATTGCGTCGGTCGGGAGCACCTGGCCCTGGTTGACCAGCAGGTAGTGGAGCAGGCGGAACTCTAGCGGGGTCAACTCCCACGGGGGTGCGGGGCCATCCCCGCGTACCTCTTGTCTATGATAGCCGATGCGCGGTTACAGGCGGCGTCGCTGGGAGGTCACATTTCGGTCACAGCGGCGGGTGGCACACGCGGCGGGAAGCTCGTTCGGCCTGCGCTGGCGCATGTCCTCGGGTAGAATGAAATGCACAACGTTCAACACGGGCCGGGTGTGGCAGGCCGCCATGTATTCGTTTTCGGATCGGCGAAACCGCTCCGTGCCTCCCCACAGCGACCCCACGTCTTACAACGAAACTGAGTCTCTTTTGCTTCCATGTTGGTCTGCTTGATTGGAGCCAGACGTGTACTCTGTGGCCTGGATGTAGCTCAGCAATCAGAGACCCAACATGGTCGTGGATCTTGTGCGCCTCATACAGAGGGCTTTCCGCAGACGCGCGGCGCAGCGGACGGCGGCGCGTACTGCCAATGCCTTGGGGCGAGGCCGGGGCGCTGTGGCCCAATCCAGGGTGATAGGAGCGCCCCTCCGGGCGAGTGTGGCCGCGCTGCTGCTCCCGCTCGCCGCCTGCGCCTTCCCACCGGCACCACCCGTTGCCGTGGTGGTCCCAGGCCCGACCGCCCTGCCCGTCCTGCCCACCGTGACCCCAGCGCCCCCGCCGACCGCGGCGCCCGCACCGACCACGGCGCCCACACCGGCCGCGGCGCCAGCGCCGCGCTACGATCTGGTGCTCATTGGCGCCACGCTCATCGACGCCACCGGCGCGCCCCCGCTTCCGAACGCCGCCGTTGCCATCCAGGGCCGGCACATCGTCTACGCTGGTCCGGCCGATACGCTGGCCTACAGCGCCGACACACCGGTCCGTGATGTGAGCGGCGCCACCATCATGCCCGGCTTCATCAACACACACGTCCACATCACCGGCCTCACCGACGATGACCTGCGCCGTTGGACGCGCGCGGGTGTGACCACCATCCGCGATCTGGCCGGCCCGCTTGCTGCGCTTGTGGCGACGCGCGACCGTATCCGCGCCGCCAACGACGCCACCCTGCCACGGCTGCTGGTGGCCGGACCGATCATCACGGTTGACGGCGGCTACCCCTTCGCCGTCGGTGAGCAGGCGCTGCGGGTGGAAGGGCTCGCGGTGCGCGACGCCGAGCATGCGCGTACCACGATCGCCGCTCTGGCGGACGGCGGGGCCGACCTGATCAAGCTCGCTGTGAGCGGCCGCACCGACGTCCATTGGCAGGAGCTCTCCGACGAGGAGATCGCGGCGATCACGACCACCGCCCACGCCCGCGGGCTACGCGTGAGCGCCCACGTCGACCGAGTCGTCGCGCTGCGGCGTGCCGTGCTCAACGGGATCGACGATGCCGCCCACAGCCCGCGCGACCGCATGCCCGACGACGTGATCGCGCTGATGGTGGAGCGCGGCGTGACCCTGTCGCCGACCATCTCAGTCTACGAGGCCCTGGCCCGGCAGCGGGGCACCGTTGCTGTCTGGCGGCAGCGGATGCAGCCGGTGATGTATGACAACCTGCGCCGCTTCGTCGCAGCCGGCGGCATTCTGGCGCTCGGCGACGATTACGGTGGCGTGCCAGGCATGCCGGTCGGTATGCCGCTGGAGGAGTTGCTGCACTGGCAGGCGGCCGGGATCAGCGCGCAGCAGATCATCGAAGCGAGCACGCGCGGCAGCGCGCTGGCGGCCGGACTGGAGGGTGAGGTTGGCACGGTTGAGGTGGGTAAGGTGGCTGACCTGCTGGTCGTCCAGGGGGATCCGCTGGCGGACCTGAGCGCGCTTGCCCGGCCACTGCTCGTCGTGCACAATGGCCAGGTGGTAGCCCCGTAGCGCCGAGCACGCGCTGCATGCAGACCAGGTCACCGCTGCCATCGCCCAGACGCTGGGCCTCAAAGAAATCCCTGGCACGCCGCCTTCGGCACGCTGTTTGTCATCACGCTGCTGGTCGCGTCCAACATCCACGACCGTGTGATGGCCGAGATGATGGGGCCGGGCCGCGCCACGATGGGCGGCATGCCGATGGCCACCATGGAGGCGGCGCTCGCGGTTGCCTTTCGGGCCGCCATGCTCCAGGCGCTGCTCCTGAGCCCAAGCGCGGCCGTCCTGGCGGCCGTGATCGTCAGCCTGCTGGTCTCGGCGCGCATCGTCACGCCGGTGCAGCGGCTGCTGGCGGCGAGCCGGCACATCGCCGGCGGGCACTACGCCGAACGCGTGCCGGAGCGCGGGCGCGACGAGTTGGGGGCGCTGGCGGCGCAGTTCAACACCATGGCGGCCGAGCTGGAGGCGGCCAGGCGGCGGCGGGTGGCGCGGATCGCGGGCTATGCCGCGGGGCTGCTGGACGGGTTGGGGGAGCCGCGCCCGGCGACCTGGGCGCTGCTGCACGACGAGGTCGGGCGGCTCAGGCGGCTGGTGGCGGACCTGCAGGAGCTGGCGCGGGCCGAGGCGCGCCAGCTGCCGCTGCACCTCGCCACCACCGAGCCGGCGGCGCTGGTGGCGCAGACGAACGCGCATCGCGCCGCAGTTCGCGGAGAAGGGTACCGTGCGCAGGCAGGATGTCGCCCCAGATCTCCCAGCCGTGCAGGTGGACGCCGACCGCATCATCCAGGTGCTGCTCAACCTGCTCGGCAACGCGCTGCGCTCCACGCCACAGGGCGGGAGCGTGCCGGTTCAGGCCAGCGAGCGCGGTAGAGAGGTGATCGTCTCAGTCACCGACAAAGGTAACAGGAGATCACCGTCGAAGGCCGGCCCATCCAGGCCCAGAATTTCGAACGCAACCGGCTGGAGCTACACCCGGAGAACGCCCCACCCTTCGACGTGCTACTCGGCCGGCTCGGGGCCGACCGGCTCGCGCAGCAGGGGCGCGATTGGTTCACCTTCCCCAAGAGTGGGCCACAGCCTGGCTGCCGCTTCTTTCCCGAGACCGGCCAGAGCGTCTGCGGCGACATCCTCGCCGCCTGGCGCGCGAGCGGGCTGGAGTTGGACGGGCGCGCGGGAAAGAGCGAGGCGGAAAGCCTGGCCCTATTCGGGCTGCCGCTCAGCGGCCTCGTGACTGAGACGCTCGGCGACGGCCGGCAGTACCAGGTACAGTGGTTCGAGCGGGCGCGCTTTGAGCTTCACCCCGAAAACCCGCCGCCCTACCATGTGCTGCTGGGTCTCCTCGGCAACGAGTTGCGCGATGCGGCGGCGGCCCCTGCTCCTACCCCTGTGCCCGAAGCTCCGCCCGCGCCGCAGATCCAGCCACCCGCGGTGCTCGAGCAGTACCGCCGGCGCATGCCTGCCGGGCTGTGGCAGGTGAACCGGAACGGTATTCAGATCAGCGCCACCGGCTTCGAGTATCGCAACGAGATCGGGCGCTTCAGCAAGGCCGGCAACGGCTTCAAGTATGTGGTGTTTGCCATCGAGGTGGCCAACACAGGGTACACCGACGGCTATGACAACAGCTTCTACGCCAACTCGGCCTCGTTCGACCTGATCGACCTGGACGGGCAGACGCACGAGGTCGACTCGGCCACCTACGGGCTGGACAACTACTTCGAGGGCGGGACGTTCTACGAGGGGACGAAGGCGAGCGGGCTGCTGGTATACCGCATCGCGGCGGGTTCTGCGCCAGCGATCCTCATCTTCGGCCGCGGGCGCGACCGGGTGGATCTGGATTTTCGCGTGGCGCCGAAGTAGCATGGGTCGTCTCTGCGCCTTGCAGCGCATGCCCGAGATAAACGGCAACCTCCCCAACACAACAGCGCTGAGCCGTTAGAGCCTGTTTGAAAAGCCTCCCGGCTGGGGGCGCGGGAGCCTAAGGCCCCTGCATCTCCCCGCCCGCCCGCCGCGCAGCGGCGGGCGGGCGGGGATGGGTGAGTCGACGACCATCCAGACATCCAGCGCGCGCTCGACGGTCGCCTCGCGCACGTAGGACTGGTCCGTACGCGCCGTGATGTTCCAGTCGATGAAGCGGATGTCGTCGCCCGGCTGGTAGGCCCGCACCTCGCTCAGCTCCATCCCCGCCCCCCGCCGGCGCGAGCGCTCGTCGCCGGCGGGCAGCAACTCGGCGCGCAGCGCGGCCTCCAGCGCCCTGCCGGCCTGGGCCACCTCCTCCCCCCGGTGCAGCCAGGTGACGTCCAGCTGCGCGGCGCTCACGAGCGGCCGCTCCTCGTGCGCGTCAACCA
>DATMBA010000298.1:0-1298 GCA_035559635.1 Roseiflexaceae bacterium | reverse complement strand
GAAAACGCGCTGAGCGTTATCCAAGCTGGACTGCAGGCATGTTGTCGTATCAACTCCCGTCGCGCCCATCCCAACACCTACCAATTGCTGTTGAATGCCGACTTGCTAACCTATCCTTGCTTAGCTTGATGCGTATGGGGCCTGGCCCTCCCCTGCCCCTCCCGCAGGGATGTTCACGTTAGGGCTACCTCAACGCCGGGGCGGGTGAGGGGCTTCGCCCTTCATCCTCCCCATTCCGCGGAGGTGTGGGGCCGCAGGCCCTTGCAGGGGATCGTCGGGGGTGATGTGGCGGGGTGCAGCCGTTCCACGCCTTCTGATCTTACACGCGGGGCAGGTCGAGCCAGTCGGCCAGGAGGCGTGGCAGGTCGTCCGCAGCGCCGGGGAGCAGCGGTAGGGCGCCCACGCCGCTCGGATAGCGCTCGGGTGTGCCGCGGCCGGGGTAGAGCAGCAGGGCGCCGATCGTCGCGCGCGTGCCGCGCCAGCCCACCGCGCCCAGGTAGGCGTAGGCGTCCGCCAGGGCGTCCTGCGGCACGCCGCCCTCAGCGTCCAGGCGGTACTTGGCATCCAGCAGCAGCACGCGCGGCGACTCGCCCGCTCGCTCCACCTCGACCGCCAGGTCCGGCACACGGGTGTGGCGATCCAGTGAGACGAACGGCGAACGACGAACGACGAACGACGAGTCTCTATCTCCGCCGCCGGTCGTTGGTCGTTGGTCGTTGGTCGTTGGTCGTGCGGGGCGGTAGCGCGGCTGGTAGCGCAGGGTGAGCAGTGTGTCGGCGAGGCGGATGCGCAGCAGCGGCGCCTGATCGACCAGCGCGACGGCGAGATCGAGGTCGTCCGGCGGGGCGTCCTCCGGGTGGCTGGCGGTCACCAAGCGCTGCGCCACCAGTTGGCCACCGAGGTCCAGCAGCGCGTGAGCCACCTGGAGGGCGCACCACCCCTCATAGAGATGCGGTAGGTCGGCGATCGGGATGTCGAACAGCGGGCTGTCGACAGTGGCAAGCGGGGTGCGATGCAGGGCGAGCCAGGTGCGGTACACCTCGCGGTAGGCCGGGTCGCGCTGGAGGAGCGGGGTGGGGCCGCGGAAGGCGGGCAGCGGGCCGACCTCGGCGAAGATGTCGGCGGCCCGCAGCTCGCGCAGGCGGCGCTGGGCTTCGGCGCACCGGGCGGCGATGGTGCGGACGCGCTCCAGGCGTGGGCCGCCCTCGGCGCGCTCTAAGCGCGCGGCGGTGCGCGCGGCCAGGGCGCCGATGCGGCGGGCGCGTGTGCTGAGCAGCGCGAGTAGACGCTTGAGCAGG
>DATMBA010000297.1:0-18094 GCA_035559635.1 Roseiflexaceae bacterium | reverse complement strand
CCCCCACACCCCCACCGGGAAGGGGTTTGCGGGGGCCTGCGGCCCCCGCACCCCACGCTGCGGGCAGCGCCTGCTTATTTGAAAAGTATTAGCTCTAGTACAGGAACATCGGCTTGCCGAGCGGGTGCTTGACGCGCGGGCGATAGCTCTGGACGTCGTACAGTTCGTCCACATCCACCCGCTTGACGCCCTGGGTGCAGGTGTCCGCCGGGACCGTGGTGTACTGCCCGTTCTGGAGCGCCACCATGCGGCCGCTGTGCCCCTGCAAGAGTTGGTCCACCGCCAGGTTGCCGTAGCTGATCGCCACCATGCGGTCCAGGCTGTCCGGCGCCCCGGCCCGCATCAGGTAGCCCAGCTGCTGGTGCACGATGTCCACCCCCGTCACCTTCTTGATCGCCTCCCCCGTGATCATGCCGATGCCGCCCAGCTTCTTGTGGCCGTAGGCGTCCTCCTGCCCGTACTCCACCACCTGCCCGCCGATCATGGACGCGCCCTCCGACACCACGCAGATCGCGTAGTTGCTGGGGTTGCGCCGGCGGTCCTCCAGCAGCAGCGCCGAGAGCTTCTCCACGTCGAAGGGTACCTCGGAGATCACCGCCCGGTCCACGTCGGCCAGGTAGGCCGAGATCAGCGCCGTCTCGCCCGAATTGCGCCCGAACAGCTCGATCACGGCGATGCGCTCGTGCGAGCCGGTGGGCGTGCGCAGTGCGTTCAGAAATTCGACGCTGCGGGTGACGGCAGTGGAGAAGCCGATGCAGTAGTCGGTGCCGAAGACGTCGTTGTCCATCGTCTTGGGGATGGAGATGACCCGCACGCCCTCCTGGTGCATGCGCACGGCGTAGGAGAGGGTGTCATCGCCGCCGATCGGCACCAGGGTATCGATCTTCAGGTGCTCGAGCGCCCGCAGGACGTGCGGCGTGCAGTCGGCGGTGCGCTTCTCGCCGGTGAAGGCGAACTTGCCTTTGAGAAACGCCGGCATGTCCTTCTCGCGCACTTTGCCGGGGTTGGTGCGCGAGGTGTGCAGGTGGGTGCCGCCGTAGCGGTCGATGGTGCGGACGTTGGCCTTGGTGAGCGGCTCGATCCACTCGCTGACGTTATCAGGGTCGTCGGGGTTGTAGTTGAGCAGCCCGCCCCAACCGCGCCGGATGCCGACGACCTCGATCCCGGCGTCTGCGCAGCGGTTGACGACCGCCTTGATACATGGGTTCAGACCGGGGACGTCGCCGCCACCGGTGAGAATGCCGATACGCATAATCGTCTGCCCTCCTGGGTAGCTGTCAAAGTGTCGATGGACGGACAGCCCATATTGTATACGATTTTGCGAACACCGGTTTACTGGTGCGGCCGGCGCGTGCGTGGCACCGCACGCGCCGGAAGGGGGGTGCGGGAGGGCTGCGCCCTCCCTGGCCCTCCCGCTTTTGTCAGGCGCACGTGCTGGCGCGGGTGGCTGTGTGGGGGGCTGCGCCCTCTTGCCTCCGTCCCGCTTTTGGCGAGGGACGTGCTGGATGCACCGTTGCCGGAAGCGGCGAAGTGTGCTAGACTCGCGCGCACGCAGCGAAGGCGCAGGATGAAGGGCGATCTGACGGCTGAACCGAATACGCACGCGGCAGAGATCGCCAGGGCCGACACCACCGACGGCGCCTGGCGGTTTTCGCGTTCAGCGGCCGCCCGGCTGATCGCCGGTCTACTGGGCGCAGCCGTGCTCGGCGCGCTGCTGGTGGCGCTGTGCGCGCAGCTCCCCGCCCGCCACGTGGTGGACGTCGGCGGGTACGATGCGGCCTACGTACAAGGGTTCCACGACCCGGAGCGCCCCGGACCCTCCGGCGCAGCGCCGTACCTGGATGGGTCGGACGGGGCGGCCCGCTGGTCGCGCGACGTGTCCTACCTGGTGTTCCCGCAGGCCGGCCTGCCGGCGGAGGTCACGCTGCGGCTGCGCGGCCGCGCGCCGGGGCCGGAGGTGCGGGTGCTGCTCAACGGCGAGGTGGAGCTTGGCCGCTTCCGCGCCAGCGATGGCTGGGAGGAACGCACCTTCGCGATCCGCAGTGGGCTGCGTAAGCCGAGCGATGTGGTGATCGAGTTGCGCGCTGAGGCGGGGCGGCTGAGTGAATCTGACCCTCGCGCGGTGGGGGTGCTGCTGGACCGGGCCATGTACCGCAGTGCTCCGCCTCCGGCCACCCCCTACCCGGCGCAGCTCGCGTATGGTGCGCTCGTCGGGGCGATGCTGTATCTGCTGTGCGGGAAAGCCCTCACCATTAACCCCGCTCCTGTGCGCGGGAAAGGCGAGGAACCACAGCGCGCCGGTACGCAGCCCCCTCTCCCGGGGCAGACAGCGGGGGGCAGGGGGGGTGAGGGCAGAAGCATGCTGCTCCGCCACCTGGCGCGTGCCGATCGCCGGTGGCTGTTCGGGCTGGCGCTGGCGGCCTTTGGCACGGCCTATCTCTTCCTGTACCGCCTCCAACCGGCCTACCCCTACCCGCTGCGCGGGCTGCCGCAGTGGGTCTGCCTGGCGCTCGCGGGGCTGCTGGCGCTGCGCTACGCCCCGCTCGTGGCGCGGCGCGCGTGGCTGCTGGACGCAGCGGCACTCGGCGGGATTGGCGCGTGGCTCGCGGCGGTGCTCGCCGCGGCCGAGCGGCACCTGGTGCTCTCCTCCCCCGGCGTGGAGAAGGACTTCCGGGTGTTCGCCACGCGGGCGTTCGACCTGGGCGAGGTCTTCCGCGCGGACGACTTCTACAACCTGGGCTACCCGCTGCTGCTGTGGCTGGCCACGCCGCTCACACAGGGCAACCCGTTCCTGGCGGCCCGCACGCTGGCGGCGTTGAGTGGCGCAGCGCTGCTCGCGGCGTCCTGGTGGATCGCCCGCACCGTGCTCGGCAGGGGGCCAGCACTGCTGGCGCTTGCCGCCCTGGCGCTCAGCCCGCTCGTGGTGCAGTACGCCCTCTACGTTGGCAGCGACATGCCCTTCGCGGCGCTGTGCGCACTCGCGCTCGCGCTGCTCATCCGAGCGCTGAACGCTGGTGGGGGGGTAGGGACCTTCGGCCCCCACACCATCTCTTTTTCGGAGGCGCAAAGCTCCTCCGACCCTCCCCAGATGGTACGGCTGGACGCCGCGCAGCGAAACCGTGGCCTGGCGCTCAGTCTCGCCGCTGGCCTCGCGGCGGGCGCGGCGTTCCTGGTGCGCCACCCGGGGATCGTGCTCCTGCCGGTGGGGTGGATGGCGATTGTGACTGCCGGCTCCAGGTTACAGGGTGAAGCTTCAACATCGCGGGCACCGCACAATCGCCGGCGATCTTCAATCTTTGGAAGAATCGCCTGGTTCACCCTCGGATTCCTGGTCGCCGCAGCCCCGCAGCTGGCCGTGAACCTACGCGACACTGGCCAGCCGCTCTACAGCCAGCAGGCCAAGAACGTCTGGCTGGCGGTGTACGGCGACGGTGACTGGGGGCGCTGGGGTGAGGCGCGCAACGACATCTCGCTCGCGGAAGTGGCGCTGCAGGACCCGGGGCGCTTCCTGGCGGCATGGTGGGCGAATGTGCGCGGCTTCTTCGGAACGGGCGCGGAGGACACCAGCGAGTTCGGGCGCGCGATCCAGCTCCGGCTGCTCGGCTTCCCCGCCAACTGGCTGGCGCTCGCCGGACTGCTCGGGTGGGTGGGTGCTCTGTTGGCGTACCACGAAGGCACGCAGGCGCGCAGGCATGAAGGGAGTCGACTCCTGTACCCTTCCAGCGCCTTGGTGCTCCTTGGGTGGCTTGGGATCTACGTCGCGGCTGTGAGCGTCGGCCTGGCGCTGCAGCGCTTCTTCCTGCCGCTCGCGCCGGTCTACGCCGTTGCGGCTGCCTGGTCCGCGGCATGGCTCGCCCGCCGGCTCGGCCGCGCGGCTGAGAGCCGGGCGTTTGCGCTGGTGAGCCTGCTGCTGCTGGCCTTGCTGTGGGGCGGCTTCGCGACCGGCGCGGACTACGTGCTGCGCCGGCAGCCGGATATCGACACCCCCGGGCAGCCGGCGGAGACACTGGAGGCGGCGCAGTTGGTGCGCCAACTGCTTCGCGCCGGCGAGCGCTTGGCGCTGCACGTGGACCCGGACGACGACGCCGGGCTGGCGCTTGGCAAGTACTCCGCCATCGCGCACCTGGCCGTTCCCGCGCCGGAGTCCACCGATGCGACGGCCCTCCGGGCGGCCGGCGCCCACTATCTGCTCTGGTCCGGGGATCTCGGCCCGGCGCCGCCGGTGGGCGAGACGGTGGGCCGGGCCGGACGCTACACCGTGATACATGTGCACCCATGAAGCGACCTAGCCCCGAGCCGTTCATCAGCCACGTCCGTGTCCCACCCTTGCGTGAGCAGAAGGAGGATCTCAAGGAGGGCGAAGCCATCCCTGCCCCTCTTAATCCCCGCTGGCTGCTCGCGCTGCTGGTGCTGGCCTGCGTTGCGCTGCGCCTGTGGCTGATGGCAGTCAGCCCGCTCGACCCGCGCTTCTCCAACGCCGACGACGGCGACTACTACCAGCGTGCGCTGCGCCTGGCGGTGACCGGGCAGTACGTGGACGACGCCTGGCTCATCCGGCCGCCGCTGCACGTGTTCTTCTTCGCGCTCTGGCTGCGGCTGGCGCTGCTGCTTGGCCAGCCGCAGCTCGGCGTGGTGCTGGTGCAGCTGGCCCAGACAGCGCTCGCGGCACTGACGGTGCTGCTCGGGCACGCGGCGGCGCGGCGGCTGTTCGCGAGCGAGCGAGCCGGACTGCTGTTCGCCGCCTTCCTGGCGCTGTGGTACCCGTTCGTCGAGTCCGCCACAGTGCTGTTCAGCGAGCTGACCTACCTGTTCCTGTTTCTGCTGCACCTCTGGCTGCTGCTGCGCTTCGACACCACCGGCCGCCTGCGCGACCTGGCGCTCGCCGGGGTTGCGCTCGGCGCCGCGGCCCTCACCCGCTCCCCGGCGCTGTACGCGCTGGTGTTCGTGGTGGGGTGGCTCGGCCTGCGGCAAATAAAAGATTACAGATTGAAGATTCCAGATTTGACGTCGCCCACGAGGCAGCATGGCGCTACAGCGAACAATCTTCAATCTTCAACCTTCAATCTTCAATTGGTTGGACTCCAGGCACTCGTCGTGGCCGCGGCATGCCTCGCCGTGGTCGGCCCGTGGACGCTGCGCAACTACCTGACGTATGGGCGCCTCATCCCGGTGGACACGCTCGGCCAGGTGAATCTGTGGCTGGACCTGGACCGGGTGAGCGACCGCAGCGCGAATATCGAGACGCTGCGCCGCATGCCGCAGGCCGACCGGCACGTCTACGCCCTGGAGCGCGCCCGCGAGATCCTGGCCGAGGACCCCTGGCGCCCGTTCCGGCCGATGTGGTCCACCTTCCGCCATATCTGGAAGGCGCAATATATCGAAGATTATTATGTCAAGCAAAGTTTCTTCACCCGGCCGCTGCGCGAGATGGCGCCGCTGGGGCTGGCCGGCGACGCGCTGTGGCTCGTGGCGATGGTGGCCGGGCTATGGGGGTTAGCGGGGCCGGCACGCGAGGGGCTGCACAACCGGCTGTTCTTCCTGGCCTGGCTCGGCTACTCGCTGCTCACGGTGCTGATCTTCCACGTGGAGCCGCGCTACCTGCTGCCGCTGTGGATGCTGATCGCGTTGTACGGAGCAGGTGCGCTGGCATCGCCGCACCGAACGAGGAACGACAAACGACGAACGACGGACGACGAACGACGGACGGTCGCGCAGCGCAGCGCTCGTTGGTCGTTGGTCGTTGGTCGTTGGTCGTTGGTCGTTGGGTTCCTAGCGCTGCTGCTGACCTACCGCGACTACCCGGCGATCATCGCGGCGGGTGTGGCGCGCGAGCGGGCGATGGCGGAGGGCGAGCGGCAGTACATCGCTAGGAACTACGCCGCCGCCGAGGAGAGCTTCCGGCAGGCCCTCGCCGCCCAGCCGGGGTTCGTGGACGCGCAGGTGAGTCTGGCGTTGGCGCTGGCTGCGCAGGGCCGCCAGGAGGAGGCCGCCGCGGTGCTCACGCGCAACAGCTCGCGCCGCACCGAACTGGTCTTCGGCGCGATCGCCCGCGACAGCGGGGACCTGGAGACGGCCCGCGCGCTGCTCACGCGCATCGAGGCGATCGCCGGCGAGGATGTGCAGCGCTGGGCGCTGCGCTGGCTCCACCCGCCGGCCACCAACGCCCTGACACTTGGGGACGGGCTGGACCTCGGCTATATCGAGGGCTTCTCCGCGGCCGAGCGGGACGCCACGGGGACCTTCCGCTGGCTGGAGGGCGCCGGCCGGGTGTCGCTCCCACTGGCCGAGCCGCTGCCGCCCGGCGCGTGGCTGGAGCTGCGGCTCACCGGCGGGCGGCCGGGCGTCATACCGCTGGAGGTGCAGGTGGGCGACGGGCCGGCACGGACCGTGCCGGTGGCCGGCGGCGCGTGGCGCATCTACCGCGTCCCGCTCCCACCCACGCTGGCCGGCCAGGAGCGTGTGGACGTGACGCTGCGCGCGCCGACCTTCGTGCCCGTGGTGGAGGACCCCACGAGCACCGACGCCCGCGCGCTGAGCCTGATGGTAGCTTCGATCTCAGTACGTTGATAGAACATGCGGAGGGGCAGGGAGGACCAGGCTCTCCCCGGCAATCTCACCCGTTTCAAACGGTGCTCTGTGGGGAGGCTTCGCCTCCCCACGCCCTACAAATGAACGTGGTACAATCCCCCCGGCCTTCGCGCCTTCGCGTCTTCGGGCCTTCGTGGGACAAAGAGAGATTCATGACCCAGCCAACCATCCTCGCCAGCGACCTGGAGGGCGTGCTGACGCCCGAGATCTGGATCGCCGTGGCCGAGCACACCGGGATCGACCGGCTGCGCCTTACCACGCGCGACATCCCCGACTACGACGAGCTGATGTGCGGGCGGATCGCCATCCTGCGCCAGCACCGCCTGCGCCTGAAGGACATCCAGGATATCATCGCGTCGATCGCGCCACTCCCCGGCGCCTGCGAGTTTGTGTGGCGCGTGCGCCAGCGGGCGCAGCTGATCATCCTGTCAGACACCTTCTACGAGTTCGCCGCGCCGCTCATGGTACCGTTGGGCCTGCCCACCCTGTTCTGCCACAGCCTGTCGGTCGACGCGGACGGGATGATCGCCGGCTACCGGCTGCGCCAGCGGGACAGCAAGACCGAGGCGGTGCGCGCGCTGCGGGCGCTCAACTTCCGCGTGGTGGCGGTGGGCGACTCCTATAACGACACCGGCATGCTTGGTGCGGCGGATGTGGGCGCGCTGTTCCAGCCGCCCGCCAACGTGGCCGCTGAGTTCCCGCAGTTCCCGGTGGCTACCTGCTACGACGAACTGCTGGAGTTGCTCTGAATTCTTCCAGCAGATGGGCAATGGGCTGTGCCCACTGCCCATCCGCTGGCTCGAGCGGGCCTTCGGGGGCCACATGCCTCCGAGGCCCCCGTCGGTGAGGTGCACCTTCACCCTGGTGGACCGATGATTACCGAGACTACTGCATCTGTGAGCCCACAGCCCACCACGCCGCGCGCCTGGCCGTTCAGCGTCAGCGTGGTCATCCCGGCCTTCAACGAGGGGCCGCGCGTCGGCGCGATCGTGCGCGCGGTGCGCGCGCGCCTGCCGGAGGCCGAGATCGTCGTGGTGGATGACGCCTCGACCGACGATACCGCTGCGCAGGCGGAGGCAGCCGGGGCGCGCGTCATCCGCCGGCCCTACAATGTGGGCAACGGCGCCGGCGTCAAAACCGGCGTACGTGCCGCCAGCGGCGAGGTGGTGGTGGTGATGGACGCCGACGGCCAGCACGACCCGGACGACCTGCCGCGGCTGCTCAGCCACGTCGGCCCCTACGATATGGTGGTGGCTACCAGAGTGGACCGTGAGAGCCAGGAGAACACGGTGCGCTGGCTCGGCAACGGCGCGGTGAACGCCTTCGGCAGCTATCTGGTGGGTATGCCCATGCGCGACCTGACCTCCGGCTACCGGGCCTTCAAGCGCGAGGTGCTGTTGGAGTTCCTGCACCTGCTGCCGAACACCTTTGGCTGGCCAAACACCAGCGCCATGGCGCTGGCCAAGGCCGGCTATCATATTCGCTTCGAGCCAGTGACCATGCGCAAGCGTCAGGGCGGCCGGAGCACCCAGAAGCTCTTCAAGAACGGCGTGCGCAACATCCTGATCATGCTGCGCATGGTCTCGCTGTTCGCGCCGCTCAGGGTCTACTTTCCGGTCGCGCTGGTGATGTTCGGGCTGAGCCTGCTGGCCTACATCGCCAGCGTGGTCGTCAACGGCGTCTGGCTCAAGATCCCCAACGCCACCGCCGCGCTCTTCGTCGGCGGCATCGTGGTCTTCATGTTCGGCCTGCTCGCCGAGCAGATCGCCGGGCTGCGCTTCCAACGGCCCGACCGGTAGCCTGTTGGCCAGACCGGCTGGGGAGGTCCGGAGGGACAAAGCCCCTCCGAACAAGAGATGGTGTGGGAGCCGAAGGCCCCTTACACCCCCATGCACATGCATAGATACACCCGCTGGCTGCTACGATTGATCGGGCCGGCGCTGCTGGTCTTCTTCCTGGCCCGGAGCGACCTGCGCGCCATCGGTGCCGCGCTGGCCGCGCTCGACCCGTGGCCCTTCGCGCTGTCGCTGGCACTCTTCGCGCCCTTCATCGCCGTCAAGACATGGCGGTGGAGCCTGATCATGCGCGAGCTGGAGATGCAGCCGCCGTCGTTCGGTTACCTGTGCGTGCTCTACACCATCGGCCTGTTCGCCGGCGGCGTCACTCCCGGCCAGTCGGGGGACTTCGTCAAGGGGTGGTACCTGCGCCAGCGGGGCCTGCCGCTCGGCCCCTCGCTCTTCAGCATCCTGCTGGACCGGCTGTTCGACCTGTTCGTGATGGCGCTGCTGGCGCTGCTCGGGCTGGTGGCTTTCGTGGACGTGCTGCCGGCGGAGACGCGCCCGGCCGTGCGCGCGGCCACCCTCGGCTTCGCCGCTGCGATCGTGCTGATGATCCCGGCGCTCATGGCGCGCGCCCCGCGCGAGTGGGCACTGGGCGGGCTCATCCCGCTGCTGCCGGGGCGCGTGCGCGCCGCCGCCGAGCGCTTCCGCGGCCAACTCGCGACGCTCAGCTTCCGGCCGCGGCTGTTCGGCCTGCTGGTGGTGGCCTCGGCCCTCTCCGCCGCATCCACCATGGTGCGCATCTGGCTGCTCTATCCCGCCCTGCGCCTGTACGACATCCCGCTGATCGAGATCGTCGGCTCCACCGCGCTGATCGCCATCCTGCAGGCGCTGCCGATCAGCTTCGCCGGCATCGGCGTACGTGACGCAGTGCTGGTGGCCCTGCTCGCCCGCCACGGCCACCCGCCCGAGCTGGCGATCAGCCTCTCCACCCTGTTCCTGCTGATCAACATCGAGCACATCCTGCTCGGATTTCTCGTCTCGCTGCGCTACCCACTTCAGAAGGATGAAGGTTGAAGGTTGGGGCGTGGGCGAGGGTTTATGCGTTCTTGCCACACCCGGCAGCGCCCGGCCGGTGATGAACGGTTCCGACCTATGTGGGCAGCGGGCGCCGTCCCACGCCCGGCGGGGCCTAGCGGGCACCCGCCGCGGGTTAGCCTCTGCCAAGCCCGCCTGCGCGACGGATAGCCTGCCCGGTCATGGGCCGGGCGTGGTGCCGTGCAAAGAACGCCCACGCCCCAACTGTGGTATCATACGTTCCCCATGCGTTGCTACCTGCTCATTCTGCTCGCCACCCTGACGGCCTGCGCCGGCCAGCCGCAGTACGTCGCCCTCCGGCAGACGGTGGACGGCCTCACGGTCACGCTTGAACGGCCGCGGGAGGTGGTTGCCTTGCAGGACCACGAGGTGTTCGTGACGCTGGCCGACGCCCAGGGACGGCCGGTGGACGATGCGACGGTCTACCTGGACCAGTCCATGCCCGGCATGGTCATGGGGGTCAACCAGCCGATCGCTGAGGGGCTAGGCGGCGGCCGCTATCGCGTATCGACGGTCTACGCGATGGAGGGCAATTGGCGTGTGGTGGTGCACGCCCGCGTGGGCGGCAAGGAGTACGTGGCCGGCTTCGACTACCCGGTGGCGCTGCCGAAGACGTAATCCGTAATCCGTAACCCGTAATCGTAGCCCATAGTTCGAGCAGCTTTCGCATCACAAAGGAAGAGCAGCAATGACAACCACCCCCACCCGCTGGGGCATCATCGGCACCGGCCGTATCGCCGGGGTGTTCGCCGAGGGCCTGCGCGAGCTGCCCGACGCACAGCTCGTGGCCGTCGGCTCGCGTGCGCAGGAGAGCGCCGAGGCCTTCGGCGCACGGCATGGCGCCTCCCGCCGCTACGCCAGCTACGAGGCCGTTGCGGCCGACCCGGAGGTGGACGCGGTCTACATCGCCACCCCACACTCCGCCCACGCCGAGAACACCATCATGTGCCTCGAGGCCGGCAAGGCCGTGCTGTGCGAGAAGCCCTTCGCCATCAACGCCCGCCAGGCGGCCAGGATGGTGGCGGTGGCGCGCGAGCGGCGGGTGTTCCTGATGGAGGCCATGTGGACGCGCTTCCTGCCGGTGCTGGTGCGCGTGCGCCAGCTGCTGGCCGAGGGCGCGATCGGCGAGGTGCGCATGGTCACCTCGGACTTCGGCTTCCGCACCACCGTGAACCCGAAGAGCCGCTTGTTCGACCCGGCGCTCGGCGGCGGTGGGCTGCTGGATGTGGGGGTCTACCCGATCTCGCTGGCCTCGATGGTGTTCGGCGGCGAGCCGGAGCGCATCGCCAGCATGGCGGACATCGGCGAGACCGGGGTGGACGAGCAGGGCGCGGCGATCCTGGGGTACGGCCCCGGCCGCATGGCGATCGTCTGGACTGCGGTGCGCACCAACACTCCGCACGAGACGACGATCCTCGGCGCGGAGGGGCGCATCCGCATCCACCCGCCCTCCTGGTGCCCCACGGCCTTTACGATCAGCCGGCCCTCCGGCGAGGAGCGCGTCGAGCTGCCCTTCCCCGGCAACGGCTACCAGTTCGAGGCCGCCGAGGTGGCGCGCTGCCTGCGCGCGGGCCGCCTCGAGAGCGATGTGATGCCGCTCGACGAGACGCTCGCGATCGTGCGCACGATGGACCGCATCCGCGCGCAGTGGGGCCTGCGCTACCCCATGGAGTAGGGGGAGATCTGCAAGAGGGGCCTTGCCCCTCCAACCTTCCCATAGGGGGGGGGATGCCCCGCACAGAGGGGAGCGCGCGGGGATGCCCCGCGCAACCATAAGGAGCTTCCAATGAAGTACGGCACCGTCACCGGCGTCACCAAGCCGATCTCACGGCTGGTGCAGGGCGCGATTATGATCAACTCGAAGGACATGGAGGGCAGCTTCCGCCTGCTGGACGAGATCTTCGCGCTTGGCTGCACTACCTTCGACACCGCCCACGTCTACGGCCAGGGCGACGTCGAGCGTGTCATGGGGAAGTGGGTCCACAGCCGCGGCGTGCGCGAGCAGGTGGTGATCATCGGCAAGGGCGCCCACCACAACCAGGACCGCAAGCGCGTGACCCCCTGGGACATCACGGCGGACATCTACGATAGCCTGGCGCGCTTCAAGTTCGACTACATCGACCTCTACCTGCTGCACCGCGACGACCCGAGCGTGCCGGTGGGGCCGATCGTCGAGACGCTCAACGAGCACCACCGCGCTGGCCGCATCCGCGCCTTCGGCGGCTCGAACTGGACAGTGGAGCGCATCAAGGAGGCCAACGCCTACGCCGCCGCCCACGGGCTGACGCCGTTCGTGGCCTCCAGCCCGAACTTCAGCCTGGCCGAGCAGTACCGCGAGCCGTGGGAGGGGTGCATCAGCATCAGCGGCCCGCAGAAAGCGGCCGAGCGCGCCTGGTACCAGGAGAACCAGATGCCGCTCTTCACCTGGTCCAGTCTGGCGGGCGGCTTCTTCTCCGGCCGGCTGCGGCGCGACAACCTGGACACCTTCGAGACCTACCTGGACAAGCTGGCGGTGCACTCCTACGCTGGCGAGGAGAACTTCCGCCGCCTGGATCGCGTGCAGGAGCTGGCCGAGGAGAAGGGCATGACGATCCCGCAGATCGCCATGGCCTACGTGATGAGCCAGCCGCTCAATATCTTCGCGCTGGTGGGCTGCCAGAGCGCGTCCGAGTTCAAGGCCAACATGGAGGCCGCCGAGCTGCAGCTCACGCCGGAGGAGTGCGCCTACCTGGACCTGCGGAGCGACAGTCGCTAACGACGAACGACGAACGACCAGCGCCGGCAGCGCAGCGCCGCCTGAACGTTGGTCGTTCGTCGTCGGTCCTTTGTCGGCGGTTACACCGCCGGGATGACGAAGCTGAAGGTCGTCCCCTCGCCGAGAGTGCTCTCCACCCAGATGCGGCCGCCGAACAGCTTGACGAGCGGGCGCACCAGCGAAAGCCCCAATCCCGTGCCACCGGCCTCGACCTTCAGCGGGTTCTCGGTGCGATAGAAGCGCTCGAAGATCTTCTCCAGCTCGTCCGCAGCGATACCCACCCCCGTGTCGCGCACGTCGATCTGCACGTAGCGCCCGGGCTTGAGGCCCTCGCGCAGGTGCTCCGGCACCACCTCGGCTGTCGCGTCGCGCGCCTGCACCTCGATACTGCCGCCGCGCGGCGTGTACTTCACCGCGTTCGAGAGCAGGTTCAACAGGATCTGATTGAAGCGCCGCGCGTCCGCGCGCACCAGCGGCAGGCCGGGCGGGAGGCCCACCGAGAGCTGCTGCTCGCGCTCCAGCACCTTCGGCTGCAGCTCCAGCAGCACGCCGGAGAGCGACTCGGCCACGTGCAGCGGGCGCAGGTCCAGCTCCACGCTGCCGGTCTCGATCTTCGTGATGTCCAGCAGGTCATTGATGATCGCGATCATGCGCTCGGCGTTGGACTGGATGATGCCCAGGAACTCCTTCTGGGTATCGTTGAGCGCGCCGAGGCTGCCCATCGCCAGCAGCTGCGTGAAGCCCTTGATCGCCGCCATCGGCGTGCGCAGCTCGTGCGACACCGTGGCGATGAACTCGGTCTTGAGGCGGTCCGACTCCACCTCGCGGGTGATGTCGCGGAACACCGCCACCGCGCCGATCAACTCGCCCTTGCTGGCCAGCACCGGGTCGAGGTTGACGCTCACCATGTGCCTGCCGATCTGGAAGGTGGCCGACATACTGCGCGGGTTGTCGTGCTCGTCGCGCGGGTGGGCCAGCATGTCGTCCACCGGGATCTCACTCGCACGCCGCCCAAGCAGGCGCTTCATCAACTCGGGCAGCTGCCAGGTCACCAACTCCTCGATCGGGCGCTCCAGAATGCGCTCGGCGGCCGTGTTGGCCGTCAGCACGCTGCCGTAGGCGTCGCAGACGATCACGCCGTCCGAGAGGCTCTGCAGGATGGCCGCGCTCTGGCTGGCGGCCTCCTCCTGGCGCCGCTGCATCTCGTAGCGGTGCATGAGCTGCTGCTCGACCTCTTTGTAGATCTGGGCGTTGTGGATGCCGATCGCGATCTGGCTGGCCGAGGCGGTGAGCAGGCGCAGATGCTCATCCCGGAAGTAGTCTGGCTCGTCATGCGAGAGGACTAACACGCCCTGGACCTCGTGGTGGGCGATCAGCGGCACGCAGATCATCGAACCGGAGCGTTTGTGGTAGGAGTCGTCGTCGTGCGGCGCCACCCAGCGCTCATCCTTGCTGACGTCCGGCACCAGCGCGGGCTTGCGGTGCTGGGCCACCCAGCCAACGATACCATGGCCCATGGGGAAGCGCGTGTAGCCGACGTCCGCCTTCTCGTCCAGCACCGCGCGGTCCACCAGGTGCTCGGTCTCCGGCTCCACCAGCATGATCGAGCCGTGCTCGACGCCCACCAGCCTGGCAAGCGCCGTGAGTGAGCTCTCCATCAGCAGGTGTTCATCGAGCGTGGAGCTGATCTCCAGCGCGATGGCGTTGAGGGTCTCGAGCATGTCGCGCTCGACCTGCAGCTCGCGGGTGCGCTCGGCGATGCGCTGCTCGAGCGCGGCGTTGAAGCCGCGGACCTCTTCATACAGGCGAGCGTTCTCCAGGGCGATGGCGGTCTGACTGGCGGCCGAGCGCACGAACTCCTGCTCGGCGCGGTCGGCGAGCGTCTCGGGCGCGGTGTGCTGGATGGCGATCACGCCGGTGACGCCGCGCTGGGCGACGAGCGGCACAGCCAGCACCGCGCAGCCGGACCGGTACCAGCCGCCCTGGGCCGCGGCGTCCGGCTCGAGCTCCAGCACCATCTGGCCGAGCTGGAACGCGCGCGCCACCAGGTCGCCGGGGCTGGCCGGGTCCACCGGCGCAGCGGGGGCCTCGTCCGGTGCGCCCCAGGCGCGGGCGAGCGCCAGCTGGCCGGCGGCCTCATCGTACATCCAGACCGCGAGCGCGGTGACGCCCAGCACCTGGTAGAGCTTCTCGCCGACGGTCTCGAGCTGTTGGGCCTGGTCCAGGCTGGCGGTGAGGCCCTGGGTGATCTCGTTCAGCTTCGAGACGTGTAGCGTGGTGCGGTCGCTGACCTCGGCCTCGTGATACAGGCTCTCCACCAGCAGCTTTGTCTCGTGCAGCTCGCGCGAGACGCTCTTGGCAGCCAACACCCAGCGGTTGGCGGAGGTGATCGCGACGTACTCGAGCAGGTCCTCGAGCTCGAGCGCCAGGCCGCGGTCGTCGATCAGGTCCATGGCCGTGCGGCGGAGCTGGAAGATCAGCGCCAGCTGCTGGGGCAGCTCGTCCTCGCCGGGGGTGGTGCGCAGGGCGCGCAGCAGGCGCAGGCACTCGTCCAGCGGCGCGTAGTCGCCGGCGGCGGCGCTGATCAGCCCTTCGTACATCGAGGTGAGCAGCACGCGCCGCTCGTCCGGGTGGGCGACGATCGCCGGCCCGTCCGCATCCTCGATGCCGTTGTGGGGCACATGGTAGAGCGTGCGCTCCAGCGCGGCGATCCAGCGCGGCAGGAGGAGATCGCGGTGTTCGGTGAGCCAGCGCGCCAGGAGAGTGCTCATAGCTTTCGCTTTCCCGCTGCGGCGGGAGAATCTGCGCGGAGGGGCTGTGCCCCTCCGCGCCCTCAGGCTACAATGTCCGCAGCACCAGCACCGTCGCGTCGTCGGTCAGCTTGCCGTAGCGGGCGAGGATCTGCTCGGCCAGCTGCTGCGGCGGCTGCTTGAGGTCGATCTGCGAATCTTGCCCGAACTGGCTGGAGACGCCGTCGCTGTAGAGTACGAAGATGTCGCCCGGCTCGTAGGCGTAGCGCAGCTCCAGCAGGGTGGGCAGGCGGTAGCCGAGGATGCCGTTCTTCGAGATCGGCTTGATCGGCTGCCGGCTATAGACATGAACGCCGACATTGCCCACTCCGACATACGAGACCGAGCGGCCTGGTGCCTCGAGCCGCAGCAGCCCGGCCACCGCGCCGCGGGTGGCGTGCAGGGCAGCGTGGGACTGGCGCACCAACTCCTGCAGCGGGTGCTCGGCGCGCTCACGGAGGAGCGTCTCGGCAATACGCGCGGCGCGGGCGGCCTCCTCGCCACCGCCAAGCCCGTCGATCACCGCGGCCAACGTGCAGCCACCGCCGTGCTCGTGGACCAGGTAGGTGTCCCCGGAGGTCTCCTGGCCGCGCTTGGCACGGCAAACCGCGCCCCACTCGACGCTCATGGCCGCCTCCCACCCGGCCGGACGTCCGTGCGGCGCCGGGCCGGCCACTTCACGGCACGGACCCTGGTGCCTACCCCGACGGTCGACTCGATCTGGAAGGTGTCCATCAGCCGCCGGACACCGGGGAGACCGGCGCCAAGGGTGTTGGCGGTGCTGTAGCCGTCGCGCAGCGCCAGCTCGATGTCGGCGATGCCGGGGCCGTGGTCGCGCGCCTCGACGGCGATCCCGCGCCGGCCGTCGGATTCGGCGACTTCGATCAGCAACTCGCCGGCGCCGGCGTGGGCGAGGATGTTGCGCGCGAGCTCGAGGACCGTGATCTCGATCTTGGTGCGGTCGATCTCGTCGAATTCAAGCGCGGCGGCCAGTTCGTGGGCGCGGCGCATCACCACGAAGACGTCGACGTCGCGGGTGATCCTACAGACAACCGCCTGCATCAGTCTACTCCTGGGGTCGCGGGGCTGCCAGCAGAGCGGGTTACAGTACGATTGCAGATTGCAACATGTAACATGCGGAAGGCGCACGTTCCGCCTGGGACGAGTATAAGGCCGGCGAGCCAGCAGGGGCGGATCGAAACGTAAGCGAAGCGGGCGCAGAACGGTGGATCGAAGGTGGGGGGAGGGTTTCAGGGAAGGCAAAGCTCCCCCTGGCCCTCCCTTTCCGGTCACGGGGCGGGGGGGAGACCACGCCACTCGGCCATGCGGCGGCGCAACCAGGCAGCCTCCCAGCGCGCCGGCCAGTAGCGGTCGCCACCGGTGACCACCACGGCGCGTACGCCATCCGGCACGTGGCCGTAGGCCTCGACGATGCGCGCATCGAGCGCCGGCTGGTACAGCAGCACAGCGACGACGTCGGCGTAGGGGACGGCGAGGCCATCGTAGCCGAGCCAGAGCAGGTCCATAACACGAAACGCTGAACGCTGAAAAGCCGGGGCGTAAGCCATGGGTTCGCTGCGCGGCCTCCAGCGTTCCCGTCTGGGGAGGCGCGGAGGGGCTTCGCCCCTCCGAAAAAGATGTTCTGTGGGAGCCAGAGTCCCCCACACCCCCATGCGCGTGCGCGCGGACGTGACCGTCCGCGCGAACCTTGTCTAAGAGCAGCAATGCTGCTGAAGAGCCGAGGCGGATGAGAAGCAGTACTGCGACGTTCAGCCCTCAGCGTTTCTTCAGCCGCCGAACACAATGCCGAGGCTGCGGGCGGTGCGCACCAGATCGCTGTGGGGGCGGACGGTCTTGATATGGCCGGTGGCCTCCTCGAGCGGCACGGTGACGATGTCCTGCGCGCGCAGGGCCACCATCTCGCCGGTGATGCCGTCGTGGATGGCATTGACGGCCGCGGCGCCGAAACGCGTGGCCAGGATGCGGTCGTAGGGTGTGGGGCCGCCACCGCGCTGCAGGTGGCCGAGCACCACGCAGCGCGCGTCCTTGCCGGTGATCTGGCTGAGTTGCTCGGTGACCAGCGCGCCGATACCCCCCAGGCGGCCGTCCTGGCCGTAGACGGGCGCGCCGCCGCGCGGAGCCGCGCCCTCGGCCACCACCACGATGCAGAAAGTATGGCCCTGGTGTTCGCGCTCCATCACCTTCTCGGCCACCTTCATAATGTCGAAGGAGATCTCGGGGATCAGGATGACATCCGCGCCGCCGGCGATGCCCGAGTGCAGCGCGATCCAGCCGGCGTGGCGGCCCATCACCTCGACGACCATGATGCGGTTGTGGCTGGCGGCGGTGGTGTGCAGGCGGTCAATGGCGTCGGTGGCCACCTGCAGCGCGGTGTCGAAACCGAAGGTGCGGTCCGTGCCGGGCAGATCGTTGTCGATCGTCTTCGGCACACCCATCACCGGCGCGCCGAGGCGGGAGAACTCGAGCGCGATCGTCTGGGTGCCCTCGCCGCCGATCGTAATCAGGCCGACGAGCCCGAGGCGGTGGATGTTCTCGACCGCCTCGAAGTACGGGTCGTGTTCGGCGCCCGCTACCCGCGGCCCGCCGAAGTGCCCCTTGTTGGTGGTCCCCAGGATCGTCCCGCCGAGCGGCAGCAGGCCACGGACGTCGCTGGTGGTCAGCACGCGATAGCGCGGCTCACCGAGCAGTCCCTCGAAGCCGTCCTCGATGCCGAGCACCTCGTAGCCGCGGCTGTCGGCGGTCTTGACCACCGCACGGATCACCGCGTTCAGCCCCGGCGCGTCGCCGCCGCTCGTCAGCACCCCGATCCGGCGCTTCTTCTGTGGACTCATACAACACTCCATTCGGCGGAAGCCGCCGTATGGTCTCCGATGCCCAACTGCGCCCGTAGCTATACGATCGGGTAGGTGGAGGTTCAGGAGAGGGCGAAGCCTTCCCTTGAACCCTCGCCTTCCGTAGGGCGGCGCACTGCACCCATTATAACACCAGCGCCGCAAGCGCTCGGGCGTTGGTGGCTCCCCAGGCTCACCGGAGGTGACGCCGCAGGCGCACAAAAGCGGCGTGCG
>DATMBA010000296.1:0-2989 GCA_035559635.1 Roseiflexaceae bacterium | reverse complement strand
GGAGGGAGCGGAGGGAGCGGAGGGAGCGGAGGGAGCGGAGGGAGCGGAGGGAGCGGAGGGAGCGGACGGGAGGCAGAGATGAGTCTTTCCCAGGAGCGCTGCGTCGCGTGCCGGGCGGATGCGCCGGCGGTGACGCCGGAGGAGGCGGCCGCGCTGCAGCCGCAGATCCCGGAGTGGCGGGTGGTGGAGCGCGGCGGCGTGCCGCAGCTGGAGCGGACCTTCCGCTTCCAGCGCTACGCCGACACGATCGCCTTCGTCAACCGGGTGGCGGCGGCGGCCGAGGAGCAGGGCCACCACCCTGCCATGCTCGTCGAGTGGGGGCGCGTGTCGGTGCGCTGGTGGACGCACGCCATCCGCAACCTGCACCGCAACGACTATATCATGGCCGCGCGAACCGATCAGCTGTTTGAGGTGATGGGCGATAGGCCGTAGGCAGCAGCCCATCGTCCATCACCTATCGCCTATCACCATTCATGGTCTCCATCCACCTCCTCGGCCAGCCAGAGATCCTGCACGACGGGGTGCCGTTGGCGGTGAGCCGCCGCAAGAGCCGTGCGCTGCTGTTCTATCTGGCGGCCCGCCGCGCGCCCGCGACCCGCGAGCAGGTGATCGAGTTGCTCTGGCCCGACCTGCCGCGCGCGGCGGCCCAGCAGACGCTGCGCGTCACGCTGTACGGTCTGCGCAAGGCGCTCGGTCCGCAGATCATCGCCGACGACTCAGCGCTGGCGGTGGCTGACGCCGACGTGGACACCTGGCAGCTCGACGATGCGCTGGCCGCGCCACCGGGCGACGCAGCGACGCTCGAGCGGGCCCTGGGGCGCTACCGCGGCGACTTCCTGGACGGCTTCTCCCTCCCCGACTCGCCGGAGTTCGACGACTGGGTCGCCACGCGGCGCGAGCACTACCGGCGCGCCGCTGTCCACGGCCTGGTCTTGCTCGCGCAGATCTACGAGGCTCAGGGGGCTTACCGCGAGGCCGTGCGCGCGCTGGAGCGGGCGCTGGCGCTGGAGCCGCTGCAGGAGGATGTGCAGCGCGAGGCCATGCGCCTGCAGTACCTGGCCGGCGACCGTGTGGGCGCCATCCGGCGCTACGAGGACCTTAAGCGCCGCCTGGACGACGAACTGGGCGTGCTGCCGATGGCGGAGACGCGCACCATATACGATGCCATCATTAAGGATGAAGGCCGAATGCTGTACACCGAAGGCGTACCCTTCGGGAACGCTGAAAGGAGGATGGCTGAGACGCTGCTGAACAACATCGGCGCCCTGCAACCTCCCCCCCTGAGGTTCCATCGCGCAGGCGACGCCAAGCTGGTTCAGCGTTCAGCGTTCAGCGTTCAGCCCTCTGATCTCCCGTTCACCGGCCGCGCCGTGGAGCTGCAGGCGCTCAGCGGGGCCACGGCTGCGGGGCAGCTGGCGCTGGTGGAGGGGGAGCCGGGGATCGGCAAGACGCGGCTGGTGGAGGAGTTCCTGCGCGGCCTGGGGGGCCTGGCGCTGGCGGGCACGGCGCGCGAGTTGGATCAGGCGCTGCCGTACCAGCCGGTGGTGGAGGCGCTGCGTGGCCTGGTGGAGCGGCCGGAGTGGCCAGAGCTGCGCGCCCGGCTCGGACTCTCGCCGCTCTGGGCCGCCGAGGTGGGGCGCCTGCTGCCCGAGTTGGGGCCCGCGGGCGCGCCACCTGCCGCGGGCGCGGCGGACGAGTCGCGCGTGCGCGAAGGGGTGAGCCAGCTGCTGCGCGCCCTGGCGCGCCTGCGCCCGCTGAGCCTGTTCATCGACGATCTGCAGTGGGCCGATGCAGCGACGCTCGGGCTACTGGGCTATCTGGTGCGGCAACAGATCGCGGGAGTCGTGCTGATCGGCGCGGCGCGCCCGGCAGAGCCGCGCTCGCCGCTGGCCACGCTGGCGCAGGCGCTCACGCGTGAGGGGCGACTGGGGCGCATCCGGCTGGCGCGGCTCAGCGCGGAGGACACCCGCGCGCTGGCGCGGCACGTCAGCCCCGGCGCGGCTGAGCAACTCGCGGCCTGGCTGGCGCGCAACAGCGAGGGCAACCCCTACATGCTGGTGGAGTTGGTGCGCCACGCCCGCGCGTCCGGCATCTTGCGACCGGATGGCACGCTGCAGGCCACAGCGCTGGACGACGAGTCGCCGGTGGTGCCGCCAACGATCTACACGCTGATCGCCGCCCGCCTGGCGCGGCTCTCGGAGCCGGCGCGCCGCGTGCTGGACGCGGCGGTGGCGGTGGGGCGCGAGTTCACCTTCGACGTGGTGGCGCGCGCCGCGGCGCTCTCGGACGAGGCGGCGCTGGACGCGCTGGACGCGCTCATCGCGCTGGGGTTGGTGCGGCCGGCGGGGGGCGAGCGCTACGTCTTCGAGCATTCGCTGACGATGGAGGTGGCCTACCAAGAGGTGGGCGAGGCGCGCCACCGGCTGATCCACCGCCGGGTGGCCGAGGCGTTGGAGGAGGTCCACCGCCGGCGGCTGGATGAGGTGGCCGGCCTGATCGCCATGCACTTCGTGGAGGGGGGCGCGCCGGAGCGGGCCGCGGCCTACGCGCTGCGGGCTGGCCGCCACGCGGCGTCGCTGGCCGCCTGGACGGAGGCGATCGGTTTCTACCGCCAGGCGCTCACAGGCGCCGGGGAGGAGGAGCGGCTGGCGGTGCTGCTGGCGCTGGCGGACGTGCAGCTGCAGGGCGGCGCCTCGGCGCAGGCCGCCGAGGTCTACCGTGAGGCGGTTGCGCTGGCTGGGGCACGGCGCGACGAGGCCGGCGCGTCCGCGGCGCGGCTGGGGTTGGCCGAGGCGCTGCTGCTGCAGGGGCGCTTCGCGGAGGTGATCGCCATCGCGCGCCAGGCGCTTGCAGCCGGCGACGCGGCGCTGGCGGTGCAAGCCGAGTTGCTGTGGGGCACCGCGCTCTCGCTCGAAGGAGCCGACCTGGCGGGCGCGGCCGAGCATCTGCGGCGGGCCGAGGCGCTGGCGCTCGGCCCCGGCGGGGAGGC
>DATMBA010000295.1:0-2024 GCA_035559635.1 Roseiflexaceae bacterium | reverse complement strand
GTGTCGCGCATGGTTGGCCTCCCTTCGAGTCGTTGGTAGCGAACCTCGTTGGGAATCCTATCAGCTGCGGCACGTACTCGTTTCAGGACCGCAAGGCGAACAGGTTTTCTGTACGGTAGTCAAGACAGGAATAGAATATGGAGAGCCTCATCGGAACAAGATTGCGGCTTACGAATTACGAATTACGAACTACGGTTCACGCATGACGAAACAGGTGCGCTGAACACCGCAGCTCGGACGGTGCAGCTGACGCTGCGAGGAGGTGGCGACGTATGGCACCTACCAAGAAGGCCTTGGTGCTCTCCGGCGGCGGCGGCCGCGGCGCGTACCACATCGGCGTGATCGAGGCGCTGGTGGAGCGCGGCTGGATGGCGGACGGCCTGGGGCCGGACATCATCGCCGGCACCTCGATCGGCGCGATCAACGCTGCCGCGATCGCCTCCGGGCTGACCGTGGCGCAGCTCAAGCAGCGCTGGCTGGCGATGCACACCGAGGATGTGCACCGCCTCTCGGAGGACCTGCCCCCTGCGAGCCGGCCGTTCGTGCGCTTCCTGCTGCGCGGCGTGCTGACCTCCGAGGCGCACGGCGGAGGCGGCGAGCCACTGCCGCCCGAGGAGCGGCAGCTCAGCGCCGAGGGCCTGCTGGAGCGCATCGGGCGCGTGTTCCGCGCCCGGCCGTTCCGCAGCCTGCTGGACACCCGCCCCTGGCGGCAGACCCTGGCCGGCTGGATGGATTTCGCGCGCATCAACGGGCCGGAGGCCCCGGCGCTGCTGCTGACCGCCACCGACCTGCAGACCGGTAGCCTGCGGGTGTTCTGCAACCGCGAGGTGCGCGGCCGCCCACGCGATACGCTCGGTATCGACCATCTGATGGCCTCCTCCAGCATCCCCATGGTCTACCCCTGGACCGAGGTCGATGGCCACAAGTACTGGGACGGCGCGGTGCTGGCCAACACCCCGCTCGGCCCGGTGATCGACCTGGCCGGTGGCGAGGACGTGGATATCCTGGTGGTGATGATGACGCCGTGGGACGCCAGCCCGGAGGAGATGCACCGCCACCTGCTGAACATGCCGCAGGACCTGGCGCAGGGCCTCTCGCTCACGCTGGACTGGGCACTGCTGGCCTCCTACCGCGAGGCGCTGAAGATGCTGCGGGCCTACAACCGTATCGCCGAGGCGGCCGCCATGCTGGCGCAGGCCAACATGCAGCTGCCCGGCCGCATCCCGCGCGCGATCTCCGAGCCGACGGTGATCGCGCCGCAGCAGTTGATGCCGCTGGAGTGGATCATCGACTACGAGGAGCAGAACCACCAGGCGCTGTTCGAGATGGGCTACAAGGATGCGATCCGGGCGCTGGATAACCGGGTGCTGGCGAACCTGCTTTCGTGATGCACCATATTGTGCATTCGTCCCGTCGGTTTACCATCCGCCGTGCTGTAGGAACGCTAGGGACGTGTTGGATCTTCAGATTCATACGAATGCGACCCCCGGCCACGCCACTTGGACGCCGGAGACGCTAGCCGAGGCCGCGGCAGCCGCCGGCCTGCGCGCCATCGCGGTGACGGACCACAACACCACCGCCGGGGTGCGGGCCGCGCAGGAGGCCGGGGCGCGCTACGGCGTGCGGGTGCTCTCCGGCGTGGAGCTCGACAGCGGGTTCGGCGGTAAGTTGTGGCACACGCTGGTGTACGGCGCGCCGCCGGACCACCCGGCCATCACGGGGCTGTGCCGCGCCGTGTTCGAGCGCAACGCGGCGGACGCGGCAGCGCTGCGCGCAACCCTGGCGGCGCGCGGCTTCTCCCTCCCCGGCCTGGACGCGCTCGGCCGGCCGCCGAACGTGGCCGAGGTGGGCGTGGCGCTGGCGCGCGCCAACGCGCTTCCCGGCCGCCAGCCGGCCGAGGACGACGAGAGCGCCGGGATGCGCTACATCCTGACCCAGGTCCCCGGCGGCTACACGCCGGTTGGGGTGGACGAGGTGATCCGCGCGGCGCACGCGGCCGGCGGGCTGGCGGTGCTGGCGCACCC
>DATMBA010000294.1:0-11032 GCA_035559635.1 Roseiflexaceae bacterium | reverse complement strand
GAGGGCAAAGCCCTCCCCTGCCCCCTCCCAAAGATAGTCGGATAGGCACTTAGTGCGGCGTGCTTCAGGCGATCCTCAGCACGCCGCACACATCACGCAGCACTCGCTCTGGGTGCGAGTCGCTCCGGCCAGCGGCGGAGTAGCGCGTCGAGCACGGCGGAGGCGGCCTGCTCCTTGGGCAGGAGCGGCAGGCGCTCCACGGCCTCGTCGGTGATCAGGGTGGCCTGGAGGTCCTCGGCGCCGATGCTGGCCACGGCCTCGTTGGCGACGATCATGTCCAGGCCCTTGCGGATCAGCTTCTCGCGGGCATAGGCCAGCAGGTCGTGGGTCTCGGCCGCGAAGCCCACCTTGAGCAGGTCGCGCCGGGCGGCGATGCCGGCCAGGATGTCCGGGTTGCGCACCAGGCGCAGCTGGAGTTCCTCGTCGTCGCCCTTCTTGATCTTGCGTGCGGCCAGCTCGGCGGGCCGAAAATCGGCCACGGCGGCGTTCATAATCAGCAGGTCGGCGCCGTCGATCGCCCGGTGGACGGCCTGCTGCATCTCAAGGGCTGTCTCGACGCGCACCAACTCCACGGCGGCGGGCGGCGGGAGGTGCGCGGGGCCGCTGATCAGCGTGACGTGTGCGCCGCGGTCACGCGCCTCGGCGGCCAGAGCGTAGCCCATGCGGCCGGAGGAGCGGTTGCCGACGTAGCGCACCGGGTCGATCGGCTCGTGGGTGCCGCCAGCGGTGACAACGACGCGCCGGCCGCGGAGGGGGCCGCTGGTGCGGCCGAGCAGCGCGCGCAGCTCGCCCTCGATCACTGGCGGCTCAGGCAGGCGCCCCCGGCCGACCACCGGCTCGGCCATGCGGCCGTAGGCCGGCTCCAGCACCGCAAGGCCGCGGCGGCGCAGGGTGGCGATGTTCTCCTGGGTGGCGGGGCTGACGTACATGGCCGGGTTCATGGCCGGCGCGAGCAGCACCGGGCAGTTGGCGGCGAGCACCGTGGTGGCCAGCAGGTCGTCCGCCATGCCGGCGGCGATGCGGGCGATGGCGTCCGCGCTGGCCGGCGCCACCACGATCAGATCGGCGCGTTGGCCGAGGGTCACGTGGCCCACCACACCGTCCTCCGGCAGCGCCCACATGTCGGTCAGCACTGGGCGGCCGGTAAGGGCCTGGAAGGTGGCCTCGCCGACGAAGCGGCGGGCCGCCTCGGTGAGGATCACGTCTACCAGGGCGCCGGCCAGCGTGAGGCTGCGGGCCAGCTCGGCCGACTTATAGGCCGCGATGCTGCCGCACACGCCGAGGACGATTCGCTTGCCGGTGAGGGTGGTCATAGCGGAGGTGATAGGCGATAGGCGATAGGCCATGGGCGATAGACAATGGGCCACGGGCCAGGGGCCACAGGCGGCGGCATTGTAGCATCGGGCAGGGCCGGGCGTCAATGGTAGCGATGGGCCATAGGCGAGAGGCGATGGGCGAGAGTTGCTGGAGGAACGCCGATTCCTCTCGCCCATCGCCTCGTATCTCCCTGCGACCGCGGATCGTAGCCATATCCGGTACTTAGAGCCTATCCGGATTACCCGGATAGGGTGGGGTTTCAGGGGAGGGCTTTGCCCTCCCCTGAAACCCCCCAAAGATAGTCGGATAGGCACTTAGGGCGTCTGCGTTCTTTGCGCGGCACCACGCCCGGCCCGTGACCAGGCGGGCTATCGGTCGCGAAGGCCGCCGGTGCGGCCTCAACCCCAGCCCGCACCGGTGGGCGTGGGACGGCGCCCGCTGCCCACGGCGTGTGGAACCGTTCCGCACCGGCCGGACACTGCCGGGCGTGGCGGGAACGCATAAACCCTAATCCGGTACTGAAAGGCCATTGACAGGCGCGCCGGCGGAGCGGATAATAGCGGCTACACGCGCGCACGGGCCATACTGAATCGCCGGCGGCCGCTGCAGAGATACGCAGGGCTGTTTTTTGCACTCCGACGATCGTGCGCCTGGAGCGTCGGGGGCAGGGGCCAGGCTTTGGGATGCATGCGAACGCTCGCACCCACCCGAAAGGCAGGCCTGGGGTGCACCAAAGAGACCGCGGAGGCCACGTTTCCCGCGGACTGAATACGGGCAGAGGGCACCGCGCCCCACGGGAGATGTCACCATGGTCGGATTCCTCGCCGGGGAGGACCTGTCGCCGAACCGGATCGAGTTGGCGCGACGCCAGGCGGCGGCCGGCGCCGGGTACATCGACCTCACCAGCAGCAACCCGACGCACCAGGGGCTGCTGTTCCCGCCGGACGTGCTGCGTGCGGCGGCCGAGCGCTACTGGGCCGCGCGGCGCTACGACCCGGACCCGCGCGGGCTGCCGGCGGCCCGCGCGACGGTGGCGCGCTACTACGCCGGGCGCACCCCGCCGCTGCCGGTCACCCCGGAGGACATCTTCATCACCGCCAGCACCAGCGAGGCTTACAGCCTGCTGTTCGCGCTGCTGGCCGGGCCGGGGGACAACGTGCTGGCGCCGGCGGTGAGCTACCCGCTGTTCGACTACCTGGCGGCGGCGCACGCGCTAGAGCTGCGGCCCTACGCCTTGGACGAGGGGCGCGGCTGGCGGATCGACCCGGCCAGCCTGCGACTGCAGGCCGACGAGCGCACCCGCGCGGTGCTGGTGATCTCGCCGCACAACCCCACCGGTGTGACGGTGCACGCGGCGCTGCCCTCGCTGGCGGCGCTAGGGCTGCCGGTGATCTGCGACGAGGTGTTCGCCGAGTTCCCATACGCCGCGCCGGCCGCACCGCCTCTCGGCGCGCTGCACCCCGAGCTGCCGGTGTTCCACCTGAACGGCATCTCCAAGATGTTTGCGCTGCCGGACCTGAAGCTGGGCTGGATCGCGCTCAGCGGCCCGGCGCGCGAGCGCTACGCCGAGCGCTTGGAGGTGCTGAACGATACCTTCCTGGGCGCCAGCACGCTGATCCAGACGATGCTGCCGGAGCTCTTCGCCCACGGCGGGCCGTTTGTGGACACCATGCGCGCGCGCGTGCGGGCCAGCCTGGACATGGCGTTGGCGATCCTGGGCCGCAGCGGGCGCGTGCGTGCTCGCGCGCCGGACGGCGGGTACTACCTGTTTCCGGCGGTGGAGGGCTGGCACGACGAGGAAGAGCTGGCGCTACACCTGCTCTCGCGCGGCGTGCTGGTGCACCCCGGCTACTTCTACGGCTACGAGCGCGGCACACACATTATGATCTCCTGCCTCACCGAGCCAGCGCGGCTGCGCGCCGGCCTCGAGCGGCTGGTGGAGGCGGTGGAGGAGACAGCGGATAGGGAGCGGATAGCGGATAGCGGATAACCGCCTGCGATATGAAAGCTGCGCTGCGGTTGCGCTCTATATCACGAACGCGTACAATTGCCTGAGCCAGAGAGGGCCAAGCCCGCCCTCAGACCCTCCCGGCGGGCCGGGGAGGGCTGTTCCCTCTCTGCCCCCCACTGTTCGAAACGGAAAGGTGCAGCTATGACGCGCAGCCGCTTCCGCACATACGCCTGGGGCGTGCTGGGGTATAACCTGCTGGTGATCCTGTGGGGCGCGTTCGTACGCGCCACCGGCTCGGGGGCCGGGTGCGGCAGCCACTGGCCGCTCTGTAACGGCGAGGTGATCCCGCGCCCGGAACAGGTGGCGACGCTGGTGGAGTTCGTCCACCGCCTGACGAGCGGCGTGGCGCTGCTGACGGCCGTGGGCCTGCTGGTGTGGGCGCGCCGGGACTACCCGGCGGGCCATCCGGTGCGGCGCGGGGCGGCCTACGCGATGGGCTTCATGGTGATGGAGGCGCTGCTCGGCGCGGGGTTGGTGCTGTTCGAGTGGGTGGCGAACGACGCCTCGCTGGCGCGGGCGATCTCGATGTCGCTGCACCTGGTGAACACCTTCCTGCTGGTGGCCGCGCTGGCGCTGACGGCCTGGTGGGCCTCGGGCGGGGGCGCGGTACAACTGCGCGGGCAGGGGCCGCTGGGCGGGGCGCTGGTGGGCGGGCTGGCTGCGCTGGTGGTGCTGGGGATGAGCGGCGCGGTGATCGCGCTGGGCGACACGCTGTTCTTCGCCCACACGCGCGCAGGGGGCGCGCACGAGACGCTGCCGGCGCTGGTGGCGGCGATCGTCTCGATCCGGGTGTTGCACCCGATCATCGCGGTGGCGGTGGGCGCGTACCTGGTGGCGGTGGCCTGGTGGGCTGGCGCGGCGCGCCCGGCGCAGGCGACGCGGGCGCTGGCGGCCGGAGTGACGGCGCTCTACCTGGTGCAACTGGCGGCCGGCGCGGTCAACGTGGCGCTGCAGGTGCCGGTGTGGATGCAGCTGGTGCACCTGCTGTTGGCGGACCTGGTGTGGATCCTGGCGGTGCTGCTTAGCGCGTCGGCGCTGAGCAGCACCGCCGGTGCGGCTGCGCCCGCCGCGGCCACAGCCCCGGCCTCCCCCTGAACGATCGTGGAGGGGCACAGCCCCTCCACACCTCCCCCTAGGCCCCCAGGCAGCGCTCGAGGCCGAGCGCGGCGCCATTGCGCTCGGGCAGCACGAGCTGGCCGCCCTCCACCAACTCGAGGAAGATCGCCGTCAGGTCCGGGTCCCACTGCACGCCGCGGCGGGCGCGCAGGCGCTGGAGGGCGCGCTCGCGGCTCAGCGCGCGGCGGTAGGGGCGGTCGGTGGTCATGGCGTCGTAGGCGTCCACGATCGCCACGATGCGCGCGCCGATTGGGATCTCCTCACCGCGCAGGCCCTGGGGGTAGCCGCGGCCGTCCCACGTCTCGTGGTGGCCGAGAATGATCGGCGCCACCTCGCGGGCGAAGCGCATGGGGGCCACGATGCGCGCGCCTGTCTCGGGATGCTGCTTGAGTTGGTGATACTCCGCGGGCGTGAGCGGCTCAGGCTTGCGCAGGATCGCATCGTCCACCCCGATCTTGCCGATGTCGTGCAGGAAGCCGCCGTAGCGCGCGGCACGCACCTGCTCGGGTGGGAGGCCGGCGGCCATCGCCAACTGCTCGCTGTAGTGCGAGAGCCGCCAGATGTGGCCCTCGGTGTAGAGGTCCTTGGCCTCCACCGCCAACGCTAGCGCGAAGATCACGCTCTCGGTGCGCTCGAGTTGGTCGGTGAGGCGCTTGGTACGCAGCTGCGTCCGGAGGCGCGCGCGCAGCAGGTGCTCGTCGAACGGCTTGGTGAGGAAGTCGTCCGCGCCAGCCTCGATGCCCATCCGCCGGTGCTCGGCGTCGTCCAGCACGGTGAGCATGGTCACCGGGATAAGCGCGGTGGCCTCACTGTCCTTGAGCTGCCGGCAGACCGCGTAGCCGTCCACGTCCGGCATGGTCACATCGAGCAGGACGAGGTCCGGCAGCTCGCGCGCCACCATCTGCAGCGCCTCGCGGCCGTTGCGCGCCACCAGCGCCACATAGCCCTCGCTCTCCAGAAAGCGCACGACGACCTGGCGGACCGTTGGGTTATCGTCTGCGACAAGAATGCGTGCCCGCAACGCTGGACTCCTTAGACAAGGTTCGCGCATACGTGACAGTCCGCGCGAAGGCGCATGGGGGTGTGGGGGCTCCCACAGAAAATCTTTTTCGGAAGGGCTTCGCCCCTCCGAGCCGCCCCGATCTGGAAGGCTGGAAGACCCACGCGCCCCGGCCCTCCCCCTCGATCAACCGCGCGCACGACCACGCGCGGTAGGATAGGGGCTCCGGCGCCATATAGTACTATAAGTTTGCGGATCCGCCGCATCCCCTCATAATGGAAAACGCCGCTGCCACCCGTGCGGATACTTCGTGCCTGGTTAATGCATGCATGCCTTTTGTTAACGGACAACCACTTCATGTTGTATCCTGTCTCTGGTATCATACGCGCATCGTGACAGACCCCACAAAGAATGGCAGCGATGACATCCCGCGCTCTGAACTCAGCACCGGCTCCGGCCACACCAGCGCGCACGCGGCGCCTGTTGGCGCTCGGCTACGGCCTGCTGGCCGGGCTGCTGGCGGGCGTGCTATGGTTCGCCGTGGCGCGGCCGGTGCAGGTGCTGCCGCGCATCCGCCCGGCGCCGGCCTTCACTCTGACGGACGCGGGCGGGCGCTGGTTGGGGGCCGAGGAGCTGCGCGGCCGGGTGGTGCTGCTGAGCTTCGGCTACACCCGCTGCGGCGTGGAGTGCGCCGCGTTGGAGGAGCGCCTGCTGGCGGCGCGGGACGGGCTGGCGCAGGCCGGGCTGCTGGGCCAGGAGGTAGCGCTGGTGACGATCAGCGTGGACCCGGAGCACGACACGCCTGCGACGCTGCGGCGCTACGCTGCCCGGCTCGGCGCGGACGAGCGGACCTGGCGCTTCCTCACCGGTGCGCCGGCCGAGATCAAAGAGGTGGTGGGCGGCGGCTTCCACGTCTACTACGCGCCGCGCACGCCGGGGGGCGCCGGGCCGCCGCTGGAGCTCGACCAACGGGCGGTGCTGGTGGACGGCAGCGGCGTGATCCGGGCCGAGTACGGCCTGGCGCAGCTCGAGGTCTGGCGGGTGCTGCGGGACGTGGAGTTGGTGCGGCGCGAGGCGGCCAGCAGCGGCTGGGAGCGCCCGGTGTACGACGCCGCGCACCTGTTCGTGTGCTACCCGAACTAATAGCGGGGCTTTCGCCACAGAGGACACAGAGATCACCGCGGGTGGTGCGGACACAACCCATCTCTGTGCCTTTTTGCCCTCTGTGGCGAGCGGTATGTCGTTGGCGTAGCCAGGAGGACGAGCGATGGCGGACGAGGCCAGACAGGACGGCGAGACGCCGGAGCAGGAGGAGGAGCACGAGGAGCACCCGCTGCCCAAGGGCGCGCTGGTGATGACGCTGGCGTTCCTGGTGCTGATCACCCTGCTCTGGACCCAGGTCTACCTGCAGCTGCTGACGAGTGGAGGGATCCCACGGCCATGACCAAGAAGCAAGCGGCCTACCTGTTCGAGATCGCATGGATCCTGCCGAGCATCGCCGTCCCGATCGCGCTCCTGGTGGCGATCGTCCTGACCGCCTTCGCGGTCGGCATCGCGGTACCGGGCGAGGCCGGGCGGGTGGATCCGAAGGCGATCAACAGCACGCCGCCGTTCGACAAGCCGGGCGTGCGCGAGTTGGCGCCGGGGCGGTACGAGGTGGCGATGGTGGCGCAGGTGTTCAGTTGGACGCCGGGCGAGATCGAGATCCCGGCCGGCTCGACGGTGACCTTCGTGGTGACTAGCCGGGACGTGATCCACGGGCTGAAGATCGAGCACACCCCGATCAACACCATGGTGGTGCCCGGGCAGATCTCGCGGCTGACCACGCGCTTCGACCGGCCGGGCGAGTACCTGGTGATCTGCCACGAGTACTGTGGCGGCGGGCACCACATCATGGCCGGTAAGATCATCGTGAAGTAGAGAGAGAGCACCATGGCGACAGCGCACGTTTCCGCCGGGGTGGCGGCGCGACAGGCGGAGGCGGAGACCTTCGCCACCGAGAACCGCCTGGCGGGCCTGAACCTGCTGATCGCGTTCCTGGCCCTGGCGATCGGCGGCCTGATGGGGGTGTTTCAGGCGCTCGAGTACAATAAGGTCAATCTCTACCCAGCCATGACCCCGGTGGTGAGGAGCTACTACCACGGCCTGGCGCTGCACGGCGTGCTGAACGTGCTGGTCTTCACCACCTTCTACATCATCGGCTGGCTGACGTTCGTGGCTGCGCGCTCGTTCGGGCGGCCGCTGGCGAGCAAGCGGCTGGCCTGGGCCACCTTCGGCGTGATGACCGCTGGCGTGGTGCTGGCGGCCATCCCGCTGCTGGCGAACAACGCGACGGTGATGTTCACCTTCTACCCGCCGCTGAAGGCCGACTTCCTGTTCTACCTCGGCCTGACGCTGGTGGTGGTGGGCACCTGGCTGCTGGAGGCCAACCTGGTGCTGACCTACCGGCGCTGGCGGGCCGATAACCCCGGCGTCCGCACGCCGCTGCCGGCCTTCATGTCCATGGTCACCATGACGATGTGGACGATCTGCACCGTGGGTGTGGCGGCCGAGATGCTCTTCATGCTCATCCCCTGGTCGTTGGGGCTGGTGCAGGGCACCGACCCGATCCTGGCGCGCACGCTGTTCTGGCTCACCGGCCACCCGATCGTCTACTTCTGGCTGCTGCCGGCCTACATCTCGTGGTACAACTACGTGCCGCAGCAGGCGGGCGGCAAGCTGTTCAGCGACCCGATGGCGCGCGTGGCGTTCATCCTGTTCCTCATCCTATCCACGCCGATCGGCCTGCACCACCAGTTCACCGACCCTGGGATCTCGGAGATCTGGAAGCTGGTACACGCGATCTTCACCTTTGCGGTGTTCTTCCCCAGCCTGCTGACGTTCTTCAACGTGATCGCCTCGCTGGAGTCCGGCGGGCGGGCGCGCGGCGGGCAGGGCTGGCTAGGCTGGATCTTCAAGCTGCCGTGGAAGGAGCCGTCCTTCACCGCGCAGGTGCTGGCGATGATCCTGTTCGCCTTCGGCGGCGCGGGCGGCCTGATCAACGCCTCCTACAACGTCAACCTGGTGGTGCACAATACGGCCTGGATCTCCGGCCACTTCCACCTGACGGTCGGCACGGCGGTGACGCTCTCCTTCATGGGCATCACCTACTGGCTGGTGCCGCTGCTGACCAAGCGGGCGCTGTGGAGCCGCCGGGTGGCGCTGGCGCAGGCCTGGACCTGGTTCATCGGCATGGCGTTGTTCTCGCACGCCATGCACACGTTGGGGCTGCTGGGGATGCCGCGCCGCACGCAGATCGGCGAGACGCCCTACCTGAAGCCGGAGTGGGAGGCGCTGCTGCCGTTCGTGATGGTGGGGGCGCTGATCATGTTCGTGAGCGCCATCCTGTACTACCTCAACATGGTGATGACGATCACGGCCGGCAAGCCGCAGGAGGAGCACGCCATCCCGCTGGCGAAGGCGCAGTCCGGCCCGGAGGATGCGCCGCCCATCCTGGACCGCTGGACGCCGTGGGTAGCGATCGCGATCGCGTTGGTGCTGATCAACTATGCGCCGCTGCTGTTCCAGTTGGTGACGACCTCGCCGTTCAATATTCCGGGGATGCGATCCTGGTGAGCGCAGATGCGCGAACCGCAACGTTCGCGCGCCTGCGCAGAGGGCGTGGGAGCCGCAGGCCCCCACGCCCTCCTTTTGCGGAGGGGCCGGCGGGCCTCACACCGGTTTATGCTCGTTCGGAGGGGCCAGGCCCCTGCGCGCCGCCCCAGCCGCGGGCACGGGCAAGCTCGCTTCCGAGCAGGCCGAGCAGCACCCCGTCCGGCCCGTGGTCCTCGAAGCGGGCGCGCTCGAACCACTGCACCACCGCCAGCGAGCCGTCCGCCAGTGTCTCGATCTGCGGCTCGCTGAGCGGCATGCCGAACAGCGCCAGGCTCTCAGCGATGCTCTTGCCGCGGCGTCCGTCGAGCTCGAGCCCGCTGGCGCGCCAGGCGCTGAGGAAGGGCTCGCACAGGCTGTGCCCGGTCTCGGGGAAGAACAGGCAGCCGGGATGCGGCTCGCCACGCGGCAGGCTGAACCAATCCCGCCCGGCCTGGCGCAGCACGGCGTCGCCGATGCGGGCGAGCTGCACATGGTAGGGCGGCGGGCGCTCGGGGTGTAGCTCCAGCCGGTGGCGCTCGAAGTACTGCACCAGGTACTCCCGCCCGTCGTCGCCGCGCTCCACGAACTCCTCGCTGATCGGGTAGCCGAAGATCGGCAGGCCGCCGTGGGCACGCCAGTAGGCGCGGAAGACGCCGCGCAGGGTGTGCTGCGTCTGTGGGAAGTAGGTCGCGCCGCCAGGCGGGGGCGGCACGGGCGCGAAGTGCCGCGCGGCCTCCCCGCCCACGGCGAAGTCCAGCGTCGCCACGCTCAGCGCGGTGCCGCTCAGCCAGACCTGGCGCGGGGCGGGTGCGCCGGGAACGCCGCTCACGCTCACGGTGTAGGCCCCGGCGGGCAGCCCGTCGAAGCTGTAGAACCCGCTGGTGTCCGGGCGCACCTGCCGGCCGTCGCCGAGCGAGACAGTGACGAGCGCGGGGTCGACGCCAGCCACGGTGCCCTGGATGCGCGAGCGGCTGAGCACGCCCTCCTCACCGAGGATCTGCAGCGCCCGGGCGATATTGAGCCGCCCAGCGCCGTAGGCCGCGTCCCGGCCGGGCGGGCCACGGTCGTCCGCACCGAGCTGCAGCAGTTCGGCCACCTGCTCGGGGGTGAGATCCGGCCGCACGCTGAGCAGCAGCGCGGCGGCGCCGGCCACGTGCGGGCAGGCGGCGGAGGTGCCGTTGGCCGCGCCGTAGGTGTCACCCTCGGCCCGGCTCCAGAGGGTGCTCCAGACCCCCGCGCCGGGCGCGGCGATGTCTACGAAGTCGCCGGTGGTGGCGAAGGCCGCCACCGTGTCGTCCCGCCCGGTGGCGGAGACGGCCAGCACACTGGGGTAGGCGGCCGGGTAGCTGGGCAGGTTGCCCTCAGCCTGGCCGTTGCCAGCGGCGGCCACCACCAGCACGCCGCGCTCGCGGGCGTAGGCGATCGCCTCGCGCATCACGCGAGTGTCCTCCGGGCCGCCCAGGCTCATGCTGATCACGCGCGCGCCGCGGTCCACGGCGAAGCGAATGCCGGCGGCGATCGTCGCGTCGTCCCCGTGGCCGCGCCGGTCCAGCACCTTGACGGGCAGGATGGTGCAGTCCCAGCAGATGCCGGCCACGCCCACCCGGTTGTCGCCGCGGGCGGCGGCCACGCCGGCGGTGTACGTGCCGTGCCCGTCGTCGTCGCGCGGGTCCTCATCCAGGTTGAAGAAGTCGAAGCCGGGCAGCAGGTTGTCCCGCAGATCCGGGTGGGTGGGCGAGACGCCGGTGTCCAGCAGGGCGATGGTGACGCCGCCGCCGGTGGTAGTCTCCCATGCGTCGAAGGCGGCGACGGCGGCGAGCGCCCACTGCTCGCCGGCCATCTCGTCCTGCGGCACGCGGGCACTGCGGCGGGTGGCCACCGGCTCGGCGTACACCACGCCGGGCGCGGCGGCGAGGCGGGCCGCCAATGCCGCCGGCGCGGCGTCGCGGCGCACG
>DATMBA010000293.1:0-2368 GCA_035559635.1 Roseiflexaceae bacterium | reverse complement strand
GTCAGCACCCGCCGGCGGGTGCGCGGCTCCTCGAAGGCGATCACGATCGCGCCCACCAGCGCCACCAGCAGCAGCACCGAGGCCACCTCGAACGGCAGCAAGTACTCGCGCATGAACGCGGTGCCGATCTCGCGCGCCGTGGCGATCCCCGCTGGCTGGCCCGGCGCCGGCGGCGGCACCGTGGCCCACGGCGTCGTCACCACCGTGGGCACCATCAGCAGGCCGAACAGCGCCGCCGCCACCACCAGCGCCGCCCACCAGCGCCGGTACAGCTGCCGATCGGCCGCGCCGCTCGGGTCGCGCGTCAGCATGATCGCGAACAGGATCAGGATCGAGATCGCCCCCACGTACACCAGCACCTGCGTCACGCCGAGGAACTCTGCCTCCATCAGCATGTACAGCGCGCCCACCGCGAAGAACGAGGCCACCAGCCACAGCGCGGCGTGGATGATGTTCTTGACCGTCACCACCATGATCCCCGCCGCCAGGATGAAGGCCGCCAGGACCAGGAAGAGGACCATTATTAACACGTTCACGGCATGTATCCTGCCACGCATCAAACCCATGCGGCTGCGCCGCACACTGCCCGAGGAAACGGGTGGGTTTCAGCGAGGGCACAGCCCTCCCTGGCCCTCCCCAGACCGGGGTGGGTTGCAGGGAGGGCGCAGCCCTCGCTGGCCCTCCCACTATCACACCGGCTCAACCGCCAGTTCCTCAAGCGGCTCCTCCTCGGCCCGCCGCTGGTTGATCGAGACGATCCAGTAGAAGGCCGCCACGTTGATCGCCGCCGTCACGGCGAAGGCCAGCAGCGTGCGCTGCCAGGCCGCCAGCGCGTCCAGGCTCAGCACCCCGGACCACTGCTCGGCGCTCCAGCGGGTGATCGCCACCCACAGCGCGGCGGAGGCCAGGTTGACGAGCGCCAGCGGCAGCAGGTACTTCCAGGCGAAGCCCATGAGTTGGTCCACCCGCAGGCGCGGGAAGGTGCCGCGGATCCAGACCATGCAGAACACCAGGAACACCGCCTTGCCCACCAGGTAGAGCACCGAGAGCACGCCGGCGGCGAGCGCGCCCCAGCCGGGGAGCGACGCCAGCCAGGCCACGCCCGGCCCCTGCCAGCCGCCCAGGAAGAGGATCGCCGCCACCATCGAGAGCACGAAGTTCAGGATGTACTGCCCCAGGAAGAACAGCGCGAACTTCATGCCGCTGTACTCGGTCATGTACCCGGCCACGATCTCCGAGTCGGCCTCGGGGATGTCGAACGGGGTGCGCTCGCCCTCGGCCAGCACACAGATGTAGAAGATGACGAAGCCCAGCAGACCCACCGGCGTGAACACGTTCCATCCCAGCCCCAGGTCCCACGCGCCGGGGATGCTCGTGCCCACGATCGGCAGGCCGGCCTGCTGCTCGGCGATGCGCGTCAGCGACATGGTGCCGGCCAGCAGCACCGCCCCCAGCAGGGCTGTGACGCCCGGGATCTCGTAGGAGACGAGTTGAGCCACCGCGCGCATGGCGCCCAGCAGGGCGAACTTATTGTTCGAGCCCCAGCCGGCCATCATCAGGCCCACGCCGGAGACCGCCGAGACGGCTGCCACGAACAGCGCCGCGGTGTCGATCTCGGCCGGCGCCACACCGCGGCCCCACGGCACCACCGCCAGGCTGAAGGCCACCGACGACAGGGCCACCATGGGCGCCAGCAGGTGGACCCAACGGTCGGCGTTGGCCGGGACGATGTCCTCTTTGGTGAACAGCTTGACGGTATCGGCCACCAGTTGCAGCGATCCCTCCGGGCCGACCCGGTTCGGGCCGAGGCGGTCCTGCATGCGCGCGACACCGCGCCGCTCGATCCACACCAGCGCCATCGTCATCACCGCGGCCACCACCAGCAGCACGGTCGTGACGATCAGGTAGGCGATCAGCGTGACGAGCCAGTCCGGGGCGATGCCGCCGAGCAATTGGCGGAGTAGGTCGATCATAATGCGTCCTACGCTCCCTCTTCCCCGTTCTTCCCCTCCGCGGCGTCCTTGTCGTCGGCGGAGGACGGAGGACGGAGGACAGAGGACGGAGCCGGTTGTGCAGCGGGCGCCGTCTCGGCGGCGGGCGCTGCCGCAGCGGCCTTCCTGGCGGCGTTGGCAGCGCGGATGGCGGCCAGGCGGGCGGCCTTGTCGTCGGCTGGTGCAGGGGTGGCTGGCGTGGCTTCCGCGGCGGGCGGACTCTCCGCGGGCGCTTCGGCGGCGGCCTTCGCCGCGTTGCGCGCGCGGATGGCGGCCAGGCGGGCGGCCTTGTCGTCGGCTGGTGCAGGGATGGCTGGCGTGGCTTCCGCGGCGGGCGCGGCGGCCGGAGCGGGTGCGGCTTCCACCGGCCCATCCCC
>DATMBA010000292.1:0-10885 GCA_035559635.1 Roseiflexaceae bacterium | reverse complement strand
ACCGCCGGCATGACGGCGGGGACCGCGGGGATCGCTTAGTGATGCATCCGGCACGTCGTTTGTCATGCTGAGCGGAGCGAAACATCTTGGTGAGAGACCCTTCGCTGCGCTCAGGGTGACAAGATTCTTACCGGATGCACCACTTAGCGATGTGCAGGGATACCGCTGTCCGCCATGCGACCCGGCCAGGCGGAGGGGTCGATCAGGCAGCTCGGGCACTCGCCCGCCAGCACCTGCAATACCTGGTCCACCACGCTCTGGGACATGCGCCAGATCCCCTTGTCGGTGTTGCTCGCCACGTGCGGTGTGACCACCACGTTGGGCATGCGGAGCAGCGGGTTGTCCGGCATAGGCGGCTCCGGGTCGAAGACGTCCAGCCCCGCGCCGGCGAGGTGCCCGTCCTGGAGCGCACGGATGAGCGCCGGCTCGTCCACCACCGGGCCGCGGCTCACGTTGATCAGGAACGAGCCGCGCCGCATGCGGCGCAGCTCGCGCTCGCCGATCAGGTGGTAGGTCTCCTTCATAAGCGGCGTGTGCAGCGTCAGGAAGTCCGCCTGGGGCAGCAGCACGTCCAGACTCTCGGCCATGGCCACGCCCGGCGGCAGGCCCGAGGCGTCGCGCAGATATGGGTCGTAGACCACCGCCGGCATGCGCAGGCCGAGCGCGCAGATCTCGGTCACGCGGCGCCCGATCCTGCCGTAGCCCACCACGCCCAGCACCCGGTCGCGCACTTCGGTGCCGCGCAGCTCGGCGAAGGTCCAGGGGGCGCCTGCCCGCATCACCGCATCGGCGCGCACGATCACCTTGGCCACTGCCAGTAGCAGGCCCACCGCGTGCTCGGCCGTGCTCTCCGTGGGGGCGTCGGGCGTGTTGGCCGCCAGCACGCCACACTGCGTGCAGGCCGGCACGTCGAGCGTGTTGTAGCCGATGCCGTGCCGGATGACGAGCTTCAGGCCCGGCCCGGCGCGCTCGATGAATGCCGCGTCCACGAAGCTGCGGCCGATGATGGCCGCCTCAGCGCCAGGTAGCGTCTCGATCGTGCCCTTGGTGATGACCTCGGCCCGCTCCTGGAGCCGCGCCAGCGCCTCCGGGTGCAGGTCCACCTCCGTCCACACGCGTGGTTTCATAGCTGCCGTTGTCTCCTCACATGTACGACATATGCAGCCGGTGTCTCCGGTGGCGCCCCGGAGGGGCGTAGCCCCCTCCAAGCCTCCCCAACCCCCAACCCCTGCGCGAAGCACTAGGGCGTATCTGCAAACTGCGTGTGCGGGGGCTTGGGGGCTGCGCCCCCAAAAATCTTCTCAACGGTTCTTTTGGAGGGGCTACGCCCCTCCAAACCTCCCACTGTGCGGATACGCCCTAGTACAGCTGCCCGGCGCGCTCCTCGGCGCGGCGCGCGCCGGCGCCGGTGAAATCGATCGCGGCGAATGACTCCTGGGCGGCGCGTGTCATAAAGGCCGCGTCGCTCGCGAGCGCCAGGAACTGGAAGCCCTGGCCGATGCGCGTCGTCACCTCGCCGGCGGTGAAGCAATGCTTGCCAGCCGCCTTGCCGGTCTTCTTCGCCGCCGCCAGCACCGCCAGCATCGCCGCCTCGTGCTCGGTGCCGGGGCCGGTGTCCTGCGGACGCAGGCCCATCGAGAGCGCCAAGTCGTTCGGGCCGATGAAGCAGCCCACCACCCCGTCCACCGCCAGGATGGCCTCGGCTTGCTCGACCGCCTGGATGGTCTCGATCATGACGATCACCGCCAGATGTTCGTCCGCCCAGGTGCGGTAGTCCCCATCGATGTAGGGCGCTACCCGGCTGCCGCCGAAGCTGCGCTGGCCGCGCGTGGCGTACTTCATGTTGCTCACCGCCTGGCGGGCGTCCTCGGCGGAGTTGACCATCGGCACCACCAGGCCCAACGCGCCAGCGTCCAGCGTGCGCTGGATCCAGACGGTGTCGTTCCAGGGCACGCGCGCCATCGGCACCGCGCCGCCGAGCTGGATGGCGCGGAAGCAGTTCACCATGGTGTCGAACCCCACCGGGCTGTGCTCGGCGTCCACCACCAGCCAGTCCCACCCGACGTGGGCCATGCTCTCGGCCGCTACCGGCGAGCAGAGCGTGAGCCACGCGCCCACCGAGGGCCGCCCGCCGCGAAGCTTGTCTGTGACCGGGTTGGTCGTGATCCGAGTCTTGCCCATGCCGCTCATGGTGTCCCTCCTGAACGATGTGGATCGCGAACTCGTATGGGTGCGACGATAGCAATCCTGGCGGATGTGAGCGCTAGGGAAGCAACATGTTCGTGGGAGCTGCGCCCCCACACCCCGCGCCGCTTGTGGCCCGCGGACCTTCGCTGGCGTAGGAGTGTATCTTGGTTCTCAATCTCGCAGCACCTTCACCAGCACCTCGCGCGTGCGGGGGCCGTCGAACTCAGCCAGGTAGATGGCCTGCCAGCGGCCGAGCACCAAGCGGCCGCCGCTGACGAAGACGAAGTGCGAGAATCCCATCGTGCTGGCCTGCAGGTGAGACGCCGAGTTGTCCTCGATGTGGCGGTACGCCGGATCGTCGCGCGGGTAGATCCGGCGCAGCACCATGAGCATATCGTGCTGCACGCCGGGGTCGGCGTTCTCCTGGATGGTGATACCGCACGTGGTGTGGGGCACGTAGAGCAGCGCGGTGCCCTCCAGCACTCCCGACGCCTGTACCACCCGGCGCACCTCGCCGGTGATGTCCACCAGGCACTCGCGAGCGCCGGTCCGCACGTTCAGCCGCTCGAGCATGGCGTCTCTCCTCTGAGCGCTTGTTTGAAACGCCTCCCGGCTAGGGGCGCGGGGGCCTATGGCCCCCCCGCCCGCCCACCGCGCAGCGGCGGACGGGCGGGGGATGGGTGAGGGGTGAAACTCCTCACGCTCCCCTGTTCAAACAGGCTCTGAGGGCCTACCCGCATCGTCCGGATAAGGTGGGGGTGCGGGGGAGGGCTGCTCCTCTGCATCCCAGAAGGAATTCAGATAGACTCTTCGTACCCCGTTTGCCGGCCAGCGACAAGTATAGCAGCAACCACACTCCTCGGTGCAACGCTATCGCCGGCACGACGTGTGGTACACTGGCGCCGGAGGTTGCCATGGAGAGACAGCGCATCGGCATCGTTCACCCCGGCGAGATGGGTGCGTCGGTCGCCGCGAACTTGCAGCAAAGCGGCCACATAGTCGTCTGGGCCTCGGAGGGGCGCAGCTCCGCCACCATAGCGCGTGCCGCCGCCCACGGCCTGCAGGACGCCGGCACGCTCGTGCAGCTCTGTGTGCAGTGTGCCATCATCATCAGCGTGTGCCCGCCGCACGCGGCCGAGGCCGTGGCCCACGACGTGCTGGCGGCCGGCTTCCGCGGCCTGTACGTGGACGCCAACGCCATCGCACCGCAGCGGGCTGTACGTATGAGCGCGGCGATGGAGGGCGCCGGCGTCAGCTTCGTGGACGGCGGCATCATCGGTGGGCCCGCCTGGCGCCCGGGCACCACACTCTACCTCGCGGGACCGCGCGCCGCAGATGTCGCCGCCTGCTTCACGGATGGCCCGCTGGCCGTCCGCGTTCTCGGGAGTGAAGCCGGCGCCGCCTCGGCGCTCAAGATGTGCTACGCCGCCTACAGTAAGGGGACTACCGCGCTGCTGGCGGCCATCCTGGCCACCGCCGAGCGCCTGGCGGTGCGCGAGGCGCTCGCCGCGCAGTGGGACCAGGACGGCCCGGCCTTTACGGCGCAGGCGGAGCGGCGCGTCCAGCAGGCCACCGCCAAAGCCTGGCGCTTTGTGGGTGAGATGGAGGAGATCGCCGCCACCTTCCGCTCAGCCGGGCTCCCCGGCGAGTTCCACCAGGCCGCCGCCGAGATCTACGCGCGGCTCGGCCACTTCAAGGACGCACCCGCCCCACCGCCGCTCGCCGACGTGCTGGCGGCCCTTGTCCAGCACGGGGACACGCGGCGCGACGGGACGGCCCCTCCAGCGCTCGAAGGGAGATCAAGCTGATGTCTGACACCTCGCCCACCGTGGTCCCGATCTGGCCCGGCCAGGCGCCCGGCTCAGAGGACTGGCCGCAGCAGGAGCAGGAGACCGACGCGCCGCCGCCGCTCGGTATCCGCGTCGTGCGGAATGTTGTGCACCCCACTCTGACGGTGTACCTCCCTGACCCCGCGATCGCCAGCGGCGCCGCAGCCGTCGTCTGCCCCGGCGGCGCCTTCCACTTTCTCGCGATCGACCACGAGGGCGACGCGGTCGCGCGCTGGCTGACGGTACGTGGGATCGCGGCCTGCGTGCTGCGCTACCGGCTGCTGCCGACGGATCCCGACGATGCGATGTTCATGCGGCGGCTGCACCAGACCATGGCGGACCGCACGCGGATGCAGGCGCTGATCGCGGAGCTGGCGCCGCTGGCGATCGCGGACGGCCGCCAGGCGGTGCGGGTCGTGCGGCAGCACGCGGCGGCGTGGAGTCTCGCCCCGGATAGGGTTGGCATCCTGGGGTTCTCCGCCGGCGGGGTGGTCACCGTCGGCGCGGCGCTGCACGGCGACGCAGACAGCCGGCCCAGCTTCGCCGCGCCGATCTACAGCGCGCCGTGGGAGATCGGGGCGGTTCCTCCTGACGCGCCACCGCTGTTCATCGCTGTCGCCAGTGACGACCCGTTCGCTACCAGCGCCAGTGTGCCGCTGTACCTGGCGTGGCAGGCCGCCGGGCGCCCGGCCGAGCTGCACATCTACGCGGCGGGCGGCCACGGCTTCGGGATGCGCCGCCAGGGCCTGCCGTCCGACGCCTGGATCGACCGCTTCGGCGAGTGGCTTCAGGGATATCTCTGGCGGAGGGGCTAGGGGAGGGGTTCGCCCTCTCCTAAAACCCCACGCTGTCCGGCTGATCCCTCTGCACGTATGAGGTGGGCGTCGCCATGTGATGCCCCATGCTTGCAGTCACGGCGAGAGCCTTTCGCCTATTGCCTCTCCATGCTACTCCCGGCACGCTCGTCGCACCTTTGCCTTTCGTCCCATGCCGGCACGGCAGAAGCCCCACCTGCGCGGGCCGGCGCTGGCCGTGCTAGAATAGCGGCCGTAGGGGTATTGTGCCTCTACAGAGAGCGCACGAGCCTATGACGTTGCAGCGCTACTTCGCCGGCGACGCCGTGTGGGAGGCTGAGACCGACCCGGCCACGCCGGTATACCTGGCCGGCCCGCACATGTACGCCATCGGCACGGTCGGCGGCGAGCTGCGCTCCTTCGGCGCCGCGCACATCGTCGGCAAGATGGGCGGTGCCTGGGCGCACCCGCTGCGCGCTCTGCACGGCTGGTCGTTGGTGCTGGAGAGCGCGGTGGGCCCGGCGCCGCTCGCGGGCGCCCCGGTCGCAGAGTTGCACGCCGGGCATGTCACGCGCCGCTACGCCGCCGGTCCGCTGGCGGTGGCCTGGACCGAGTTTGTGGCCGAGGATGCGCCCGCGTTGCTGAGCCTGGTGCAACTGGAGAACCGTGGCCCCGCCCGCTGGGAGGGCGCACTGGTGATGCGGGCCGAGCCGGACCTGCGTGGTTGCTGGTTCAGCGGCTGGGGGCCGGCCGAGCTGACGATCGGCATCGGCGAGACGCTGACGCTGAGCGCACTCAATGGTCCCTACGCCGGGCGCGCTGCGGCCGTGGCATGCAGCGCGGGGGCGCCCTGGGAGCTGGCCGAGGGGCTGCCGCTGGCGCGTCTGCCCCTCGCCCTGGACCCCGGCGCGGCGCGCGAGGTGGCCTTCTGCCTGTACGTCGCTCACCAGGACGCCGCGCAGGCCCCGGCGCGCGCCCAGGCCTGCGCCACCCGAGCCGCCGCGCTGCTGGCCGAGAAGGTCGCGCGCTACGAGCGGCTGGACGGCGAGGTGACGATCGAGACGCCCGAGCCGTTCCTGGACCAGGCCTGGCTGATCGCCCGCCGTAACACCTGCGCGCTCGGCGCCAACTACCCGGACCTGCCGCCCTACCTGCTGGCCGGCCTGCCGGAGTACCCGCAGCTGTTCGGCTGCGACAACGCATACAACGCCCCCGGCGCGCTCGCCGGGGGCTTCGCGCCGATCGTCCGCAGCACGCTCGCGGCGCTGGCCGCCTACGGGCAGCGGGCCTGCGGCCGCATCCCTCACGAGATCACCACCAACGGGCGCGTCTTCCACCCCGGCAACACCCAGGAGACGCCGCAGTTCGCGGTGGCCTGCTGGGACTACCTGCGCTGGACTGGCGACCTGGAGTTCGCGCGGCAGGTCTACCCGCTGTGCGCCGAGGGGCTGGAGCACTTCGCCTGGACGCTCGCTGGTGGCCCTTACCCGGCGGGGGACGGCGTGGTGGAGCGGCCCGGCATGGGCGCCTGCAAGCTGGACAGCACCTGCTATCTGCACCAGGCGCTCGGCGCGCTGCACGAACTGGCGCTGGCCCTGGGCCGCACAGAGGACGCCGAGGAGTTCGCCCGGCACGCGGCGCGTCTGGCCGAACGCTTCGAGCGCGACTGGTGGCTGGAGGCCGAGGAGCTGTACGCCGACTCGCTGCACCTGGACGGGCGGCCGCAGCTAGACGGCCACTGGACGGTGGCGATCCCGTTGCAGACCGGGCTGGCCACACCGGAGCGGGCGGCGCGCGCACTGGCGCGCATCGAGGCCGAGTGGGTCAACGAGTGGGGCCTGGTGCACACCCGCGGCGTCGAGCCGCGCGTCTGGACGCTGCCCACCGGACTGCTCGCGCTGGCCGCCTTCCGGCACGGGCGGCCGGAGTTGGGGCTGCACCTGCTGCGCAACATCGCCGTCACCGCCCGACACGGCACGCTCGGCACGCTCAAGGAGTTGATCCCGGCCGGCCTGTGCTTCGTCCAGCTCTGGTCGGCCGGGCTGTACATGCAAGGGTTGGTGGAGGGGCTGCTGGGCGTGCGCCCGCGGGCCCACCGGCGCGAGTTGGCCGTGGCGCCGCAGCTGCCCGCCGGCTGGCCGGCGGTGGAGTTGCGTGGCCTGCCGGTGGGCGAGCACCGCCTGGCCCTGCGCGCCACGCCGGGCACGCTGGAGGTGGAGCACATCCGCGGGCCGGCGCCGCTCACCGTGCGCTACCGGGCGCAGGAGCCGGGCGCGGCGGAGGTGGCGGCCAGTGTGGCGCCGGGTGAGCGCGTGGTGCTCGGGGCTCCTGGCTAGGGAGGTTTGGAGGGCTTCGCTCCCCTTGGGGGATCTCTGGGGGCTGTAGGGACCGTGCCCTGCGTGAACCGCCGGCGGCGTACGTCCTGTGAACACATGAGGTGCAACCATGCGAAACCTGGTCCATCCGGTCGGCTTGGGGCTGGCGGCGCGCGGGAGCGTCGCCGATGTGGTGGCCTGGGCGCACGCGGCCCGCGAGCGCGGCCTCCAGACGGTCTGGCTGCACGACTCCTACTTCGAGCGTGACGCCGTGACCTACGCCGCGGCGATCGCCTCGCAGGTGCCCGACATACGGGTGGGCCTCGGCGCGCTCAACCCCTTCACCCGCCACCCGGTGCTGGTGGCCATGACGGTGAGCGCCCTGGACGAAATGGCGCCAGGGCGGATCACATTGGGGTTGGGGACCGGCCTGCCGCTGCGGCTGGCGCAGATGGGCATCCCCTACACCCCTGAGGGCGGCGTCGAGGGGGTCAGCCGGGCGATCGACACGCTGCGGACGCTGTGGGCCGGACAGCGCATCCCCTCGGCCACGCCGAACCTGATGCCGATCCAGCCCATGTTCCCGCCGGTGCATCACGTGCCGATCTACATCGCCGCCTACCGCTCGGCCTTCCTCGAGCTGACCGGCCAGAAGGCGGACGGCTACCTGGCTCGGCCGTGCGAATCGATCCCCGGCTTCCGCAGCATCATCCGCCGCATCCGCGCCGCCTCGGTGGCGGCCGGCCGCCCGGAGGACGCCGTCGAGAGCTCCGGCTACCTGCTGACGCTGATCGACGAGTCGCGCCGGGCGGCGCTCAACCGCGCCAAGCGCGAGCCGTTCGTGATCTACATGATGAGCGTGCTGTCGGACGTCTCGCTCAAACGGGCGGGCTTCGAGCGCGAGCTGCGCGACCAGATCATGGCCGCCTGGCGGGCCGAGGACTACCACCGCGCCGCGTCGCTCATCCCGGACGAACTGCTGGACGCGTTCATGCTGTGCGGCACGCCCGCAGATGTGGCCGAGGCGGCCTGGCGCTACCACGAGGTGGGCATGGACGCCCCGGCGTTGCAGCCGGTGGTGCAGGAGGAGGCTCAGGTCAGGCAGATCCTGGACGCGGCGGTGATCTACGGCGCCGGCCAGCGCGCCGCGGCCGTGGTGCCGCCGGCGGTGGCCGCCAGGGCTGTGGAGGCGGAGGCGGAGCCGGAGCCGGCGCGCGCGCCCGGCGGGATCGTGGACCGGCAGCTCAGCTGGGGCGAGCGGGTGAGGCGGCACGCCGCCGCGTGGTGGGAGATCGCGCGGCCGTTCAGCTTTACCGCCTCGATCACCCCGGTGGCGGTGGGCGGCGCGCTCGCCGCATTGGACGGCGCCTTCTCCTGGCCGCTGTTCCTGCTGGCGCTGCTCGCGGCGGTGCTGCTGCACCTGGGCACCAACGTGACCAACGAGATCTATGATGTCCGCAAGGGCATCGACACCATCACCTCGCCGCGCGCCAGCCACGCGCTGCTCAAGGGCCGCATCGACGAGCGCGAGGCATTCGCGCTCGTCGGCGCGTCGTTCGCGTTGGCGCTGGCGCTCGGCGCTGTGCTGATCGCCGCGCGCGGCTGGCCGATCCTGGCGCTCGGCCTGCTGGGGGCCGTCGGCGGCTACGGCTACACCGCGCCGCCGCTGGAGTACAAGAACCGCGCGCTCGGGCTGCCGCTGGTCTTCCTGCTGATGGGGCCGCTCATGGTGCTGGGCGGCTACTACGCGGCCTCCGGCATGTGGAGCCTGCAAGCGCTGCTGATCAGCATCCCGGTGGGCCTGCTGGTGGCCGCCATCCTGCACGGCAACGAGTGGCGCGACATCAGCGACGATGCGCGGGCCGGCGGCAGCACGTTCGCCATGCGCTATGGCCGGAACGTGGCCCACGTGGCCTACGTGGCGCTGGTGGTTGGTGCCTACATCGTGCTCGGTCTCGGCGCGGCCTTCGGCGTGCTGCCGGCCATGAGCCTGCTCGCGGTGCTCTCGCTGCCGTGGCTGGTGAAGATCCTGCGCGCCTCCGAGTTGGGCGCCAGCGGGCAGGCGCGCGCGATCGCCATGATCGACCTGCAGACGGCCCGCCTGCACATGATGTTCGGGCTGTTCCTGGTGCTGGGGCTGGTGCTCGCGCTGCTGTTGGGGATGGGACAATGATTCGCCCGCTCGGCGAGGGGCCGCTGGGGCGGCTGGCGCGCCTGGCACGGGGGCGGGCGCTCGAAGGCGGCCTGGCCGCCGCCTACGCGGCCTTCGGGCTGACGTTCCGCGGCCCGCAGCGCGCGTTCTGGAACCGTATGACCGCCACCGGCCTGGTGCTGGGCGGCCTGGCGCTGCTCAGCGAGGAGGACCTGCGCGCCATCCGCCTGACGCCGCAGGACGTGGCGCTGGGCCTGGCCTCGGCGGGCGTGCTGTACGGCGTGTTCGTGGCCGGGGACCGGCTGGCGCGCGCCATCCTGCCGCGCGGTGGCCAGGAGATCGCGTCGATCTATGACCTGCGCACCCTCGGGCGGAAGGTGGAGCTGGGCGCGCGCCTGGCGCTGATCATCGGCCCGGCCGAGGAGTTGTTCTGGCGCGGGCTGGTGCAGAAGCGGCTGATCGCGCGCTACGGCCGGCTGGCGGGCGCGCTGCTCGGGACGGCGGCCTACGGCGGGGCGCACCTCGTCAGCGGCAACCTGACCCTGATCGGCGCCGCCAGCGTGGCCGGGGCCTTCTGGGGTGGCCTGCACGCGCTCGGCGCGCCGCTCAGCGCGCTGATCGTCAGCCACGCGGTGTGGGACGTGCTGGTGTTCCTGGTCGCGCCGATCGCGCCGCCCGCCGGCGAGTAGCGCGACCAGGCCGCCAGCGCTCTGGACGTGAGACAGGAGACGCGAGACAGGAGACGCCACCCGGTGGAGGGGTGATGTCTTGTGGTCGCCCGGCAGCGCAGGCGCCACGGGAGATCGCCCTGATGTGGGGCTGGCGGCATCCATGCTACGCATGCCCTGGGGGTGGCCACGGGGGGGGACCGCCCCGAGGCGCCATTCGTTGCTCGCGTGGTGCCAGCCCAATGCCCGCGCCGCCCCCTGGCAGGGAACTCTCATCCACTTCTCATCTCAGGCGGCCACACGCTCCTTTCACCCTCAGGCGGATGGTGTATCATGGGGGTACCCGTTGATCCCCCCATCGTAGCATCGTCGTCTGGCTCGGCCCGAGACGCACGTGGTCGCGCTGTGTGCTGTGCGGGGGTTGGTGGTGCTTCACCACGCGCGGGCTGATGAACGTTGTGCATTTCATCGGGGACCTGGCTTCATCCCACGCCCGGCCGCTCAAGCGGCGGGCTATCCCCTGTGAAGCCCGCTGCCGCGGGCTGAAGTAGACGGGCTACATCCACACGCGCTGCAGCGCGTGTCACATAGCAGGAAGGGGCTTCAGCCCGAGTAACCGAGGCGGCCCGCCCCAGGATGACGCCCCGCACCGCCGCCGTCCAGGGAGGTCGATCATGGCGAACGAACTCAGCCGCCGCCGGGTGCTGCGCCTCGCGCTACTGAGCGGCTTCGGCGGCGTGCTCGCGGCCTGTGCATCCGCGGCGCCGCGCCCTGCCGCGCCCACCGCTGCACCGGCTGCTCCGGTGCCCACTGATCCGCCGCCGACCGCGGCGCCCACCTCGTCCCCGGCCGCTCCCACTGCGCCTCCGGCCACTGCCGAGCTCCTGGCGACAACTGCACCCACGAGCGCCCCGGCGCCCACGGCCGCCCCGGCGCCCAC
>DATMBA010000291.1:0-6698 GCA_035559635.1 Roseiflexaceae bacterium | reverse complement strand
CCTCCCCTGCAACCCCACCCCGAGGTATGCGGATAGGCTTTAAACCAGAGCTCCCTCTACCAGGAGATGACGATGGAGCGGCAAGCCCCACCGCCGGCGGCGCGGCTCAGCGCCGATTTCTGGACATTCTGGACCGGGCAGACCATCTCCAACCTCGGCAGCTCGTTCACCGCCTTTGCGCTCCCGCTGCTGATCTTCAAGCTCACCGGCTCGGCCATCAACCTGGCCCTGGCGACGTCCGCGGTGTTTCTCCCCTACCTGCTCTTCGGCCTGGTGATCGGCGCGTGGGTGGACCGGGTGGACCGCAAGCGCCTCATGATCGCCGCGGACATCCTCAACGCCGCGGCGATCGCCTCCATCCCGCTGCTCGCCATGGTCGGCGTGCTCTCGGTCTGGTGGATCTACGCGGTCGGGTTCGTCACCTCGACGATCGGCATCGCCTTTCAGTCCGCCGAGTTCGCCGCCATCCCGAGCCTGGTGCGGCAGGAGGACCTGGTGACGGCCAACGGGCGCATCCAGGCCAGCTACTCGGCGGCGGCGGTGGTCGGGCCGCTGCTGGCCGGCGCACTGCTCGCGGTGCTGCCGCTGCACGACCTGCTGCTGGTGGATGCGGCCTCGTTCCTTATGTCGGCGGTCGCGCTGGGGCTTGTGCGCCGGCCCTTCAGCGCCGCCGCGCCCGCGCGTACCAGCAGCGTACGTGAGGACATCGTGGAGGGGCTGCGCTACGTGCTGAGCCACCCCGTCCTGCGCAACATCTCACTCATGATGGCGCTGGTGAACTTCGTGGCGAGCACGACGAACGCGCAGTTGGTGCTGTTCGCGCAGCGCCGCCTGGGCGCCAGCGACGCGCAGATCGGCTATCTCTTCTCGGCCGCGAGCCTCGGGATCGTCGCGCTCTCGCTGCTGGCCGGCGTGCTGCGCCGGCGCTGGCCGTTCAGCCGCGTGGCGCTCGGGGCGCTGCTGCTGCAGGGCTGCCTGACGGCCGTGCTGGCGCTGACGACGCACTACTGGGCGGGGGTGGCGCTCTGGGCGGCGATCTCGGGCCTCGGCATCCTGTTCAATATTAACACCGGCAGCCTGCGCCAGGCCATCGTGCCGAACCACCTCCTCGGGCGGGTGATCAGCATCGCTGGCGTGCTCGCCTGGTCGGCCATCCCGCTCGGCACATTCCTCGGCGGCCTGGCGATCGAGCGTACGGGGGACGTGGCGCTGGTGTACCTCGTGATCGGCCTGGTGACGGCGATCATCCCGCTGTGCTTCGCCGCCACGCCGCTGGGGCGGGCGGAGCGCTACCTGCCGCAAGAAGCGGCGCCCGCCGACGGAGCGCCGCTCGAGGTCACCACCTGACGCGAACATCCCCGTAACAGGTCAGGGGAGGGCTTCCCCTCCCCTGACCGCTCCCCACGATATACCAACAGAGCGGTTACTTCTCGTACGGCTTGCCGACGGCCGCCGGCGGGCGGGCACGGCCGATCACGCCCGCCAGCACCACGATCGTGATCACGTAGGGCAGCATCTGGAGGAACTGCGCCGGGAGGGCGAAGTCGAAGCCCTGGATCTTGATCTGCAGCGCGTCGGCCGAGCTGAAGATCAGCGCCCCCGAGAGCGCGCCGAAGGGCGTCCACTTGCCGAAGATCATGGCCGCCAGCGCGATGAAGCCGCGGCCGTTGGTCATCAGGTCATCGAAGTTGAAGGTCGCCTCGATCGAAAACCAGGCGCCGGCCAGCCCGGCCATCAGGCCCGAGAGGAAGACGTTCAGGTAGCGCAGGCGGTTGACGTCGATGCCCATCGTATCCGCCGCGCGTGGGTGCTCACCGATCGCGCGGGTGCGCAGGCCCCAGGCGGTGCGGAACAGCAGGATGTGCAGCAGCGGCACCAGGATGAGCATCAAGTAAGTGATCGGGCGGTGGTTGAAGAAGATCGGCCCGAGGAGCGGGATCTGCGCGAGCAGCGGGATCGGGTAGGCCTGCAGCGCGGCGCCCGTGCGCTGGCCCTGCTCCATGGGCAGGATGACGTTGGTGCGCAGGAAGCCGGTGACGCCCACCGCCAGGATGTTGATCACCGTGCCGCTGATGATCTGGTCGATCTTAAACTGGATGGAGAGCCAGGCGTGGAGCATGACGATCACGCCACCGGCGGCGATAGCGGCCAGCAGGCCGAGCCAGGTGTTGGTGGTGGCGAGCGCGACGATGAAGCCGAGACAAGCGCCGGTGAGCATGAGGCCCTCGATCGCGATGTTGATCACGCCGGAGCGCTCGCACAGAATGCCGGCCAGCGCGCCGAGGGCGATCGGCGTGGCCAAGCGCACCATGCGCGCCAGCATATCCACCAGGTCGGTGCGGCTGCCGGCGATAGCCCACAGCAGAATGATCAGGATCACCGCGAAGATCAGCGTGCCGACGTAGGGCGCCACCGCAGCCATGGGCTGGCGGGCGATCAGATAGATCGCGCCGGCCACCAGCAGCGCGCAGATCACGGCCGTGGTGCCCACCGTGGGCAGCGGGATGTCAATGAGCGGCGGGTCCACCGGGCGCGCGCCAGGGTAGGTGATGCGCAGCGTCGAGATCGTGCCGGCGGCGACGTTGGTGGCCACCAAAGCCAGCATCAGGATCGCCACGACGATCCCGACCAGGCCGACGCCGCGCTGGCGGGTGAAGCGGAAACCCTCGGTCATACGACCCCTTTTCCGGTTACACGTTTGAACGGTACGGGTTGCACGTCGGTCGCTGCCGGCTCGAACGTTCGACCTTCAATGTCCCAACGTGCGACCCGGTTCACCCGCCCCAGCCGCGTGTGAAGACCACCTGGCGCTCGCCGCCGGCGCGGATGCGGTAGATCCAGCGCACGATCTGGGGCGCGGCGATGAAGACGATCACCAGCGCCTGGACGATATTGATCAGGTTGATCGAGATGCCACTCTGCAGCTGCATCAGGCCGGCGCCGTTACGCAGCGCGCCCCAGAAGATCGCCGCCGGGATGATGCCGATCGGGTTGCTGCCGGCCAGCAGCGCGATAGCGATGCTGTCGAAGCCGTAGCCGCCGGTGAAGGCCGCCTTGTAGTTGTGCTCCAGGCCGAGGATGGTGCTGGCCCCGGCCAGGCCGGCCAACCCGCCGCTGAGCGCCATGGTCAGCACGATATTGCGGGTGACGCTCATGCCCGCGTACTGGGCGGCGTCCGGGTTGGCGCCCACGGTGCGGATCTCGAAGCCGATAGTGGTCTTATTGAGCAGCCACCAGATGAAGCCTGCCATCGCCAGTGCGATGATGAAGCCGAAATGCAGCCGGTAGTTCGCGCCGAACAGGTAGGGCAGCTCAGCCGAGGGCTGGATGAACGGCGTGCGCGGCGCGGAGGAGGTGGTGTCGCGGAACGGGCCTTTGATCAGGTAGTCCACCAGCCGAATAGCGACGTAGTTGAGCATGATGGTGGTGATCACCTCGTGGGCGCCGGCCTTGGCGCGCAGGAAGCCGGGGATGGCGCCCCACAGCGCGCCGCCGAGGATGCCGGCCAGCAGCGCCAGCGGCGCGTGGACGATCCCCGGCAAGCCGGTGATGGCATAGCCTGCCACCGCCGCGAACAGCGAGCCCATGATGATCTGGCCCTCGGCGCCGATGTTGAACAGGCCGCACTTGAAGCCGAGCGCCACCGCCAGGCCGGCCAGGATGTAGGGCGTAGCCTCGACGAGGGTGTTGGCGAGCGCCTGCGGCGAGCCGAGCGCGCCGGCGAACAGGCCGCTGTAGGCCCTGGCCACGCTCGCGCCGGTGGCGAGGATGATCAGCGCGCCGATCGCCAGCGCGGTGACGATCGCCAGCAGCGGCACCAGCAGCGCGGTGAGCAGGCGGCGGGTGTCGATGGGTGCGCGCAGTGCGGCCTCGGTCCTGGTAGCCACGGCTTCTCCTTCATGAGGTGTATCCGGCACGTTCGCTGACGCTCACGTGCCGGTGTGGGTAGGTGCAGGGAGGGCCTCGCCTTCCCTGCGACCCTCCTCTATGCCCTCCGCCTGCACGCCGGCCATCAGCAGGCCGATTCCCTCGCGGGTGGCCTCGGCGCGCGGCACCACCGCGATGATCCGGCCCTTGAACATCACCGCGATGCGGTCGGCGAGCGCCAGGATCTCGTCCAGCTCGGCGGAGACCAGCAGCACCGCCACGCCCTCGTCCCGCTGGCGGACGATATTGGTGTGAATGAACTCGATCGAGCCGACGTCCAGGCCGCGGGTGGGCTGCGCGGCGATCAGCAGCTTGATCGGGCGCGAGAGCTCGCGGGCGATCACGACCTTCTGCTGGTTGCCGCCGGAGAGGGTCGCGGCCGGCGCAAGCGGGCTGGTGGTGCGGATGTCGAAATCCTTCACCAGTTTCTCGGCGTACCTGGCGATAGCCTGCTCGTCGATCACCACGCCTTTTGCGAACGGCGCGTGGTAGTAGCTGGAGAGCACCAGGTTGTGGGCGATCGGGTAGCTGAGCACCAGCCCGTGGCGGTGGCGGTCCTCGGGCACATGGGCGCAGCCGGCCTCCAGCACCGCGCGCGGGGGTGCGCCGGTCATCTCCCTGCCGAGCAGGCGCACGCGGCCGCGCTCCACCGGGCGCAGGCCGGTGATCGCCTCCACCAACTCTGTCTGGCCGTTGCCCTGCACCCCGGCGATGCCGAGCACCTCGCCGGCGCGCACCTCGAGCGACAGGCCGTCCACCGCGATGAGCTTGCGGTCGTCCAGCACCGTGAGGTCCTGGACCTCGAGCACCGGCGCGCCGGGGTGGGCCTCGCCCTTGGGCACCGTGAGCACCACCTCGCGCCCGACCATCATCGCCGCCAGGCTGGCCTCGCTGGCCTGGGCGGGCGTGGTGGTGCCCACCACGCGCCCGCGCCGCAGCACGGTGATGCGGTCGGCGATCGCCAGCACCTCTTTGAGCTTGTGGCTGATGAAGATGATCGACTTGCCCTGCGCCTTGAGCGTGCGCATCACGTCGAACAGTTCCTCCGCCTCCTGAGGTGTGAGCACGGCGGTCGGCTCGTCCAGGATGAGGAGATCGGCGCCGCGGTAGAGCGCCTTGATGATCTCGGCGCGCTGCTGCACGCCCACCGGCAGGTCCATCACATAGGCCTCAGGCGGGACGGCCAGGCCGTACTGCTCGGAGAGCTCGCGGACGCGGGCGTTGGCCTTCTTCTCGTCCAGCAGCAGCCCATCGGTGATCTCGGTGCCGAGCATGACGTTCTCAGCGACGGTGAGGGTAGGCACCAACATGAAATGCTGGTGGACCATCCCGAGGCCGAGACGGATGGCGTCGCTGGGGGTGTGGATCGCCACCTGCCTGCCACCGACGAACACCTGGCCCTCGTCCGGCGCGTACAGCCCGTAGAGGATGTTCATCAGGGTGGACTTGCCGGCGCCGTTCTCCCCCAGGAAGGCGTGGATCTCGCCGGGCTCGAGCGTGAAGCTGATGTGGTCGTTCGCCAGGACGCCGGGGAAGCGCTTGGTGATATCGCGCACTTCGAGGACTGGTGGCATCGCTGTTGCCCTTTCGGGCGCGGGGTACGGGGGCGCTCTGGCCCCCGTACCTCGAAGAATCGTAAGCTATTTCTTTCTCCGGAGGGGCGGTGCCCCTCTGAGCCTCCCCTTTGGGAGGCGGCAGCTTGGAGAGGCGGTGCCCCTCCGAGATGCCCCGCAGCTGGATGTTACGGCAGTGTGACGTTGGTGGTGATCGTGCCGTCAGCCAGGCCCTTGATCGTCTCCTCGATGCGGGCCTTGACCTCGGCCGGGATCTCGTCCTCGGTCTCGTGGAACGGCGCGAGGCCGACGCCCTCGGACTTGGCGTTGAACACCTCGGTGCCGCCCTCGAACGTGCCGTCCACCACCGACTTGATGGCGTTGAACACTGCCACGTCCACGCGCTTGACTGCGCTGGAGAGGATCTTGTCCGCGCCGGGGGCCGCGCCGTTCTGGAAGGTGGTGACGTACTCGTCCTGGTCCACGCCGATGACGTAGACCCCGTCCTGCGCGGCGGCCTGGATGCCGCCCGAGCCGGTCTGGCCGCCGGCGCCGAAGATCACGTCGGCGCCCTCGGAGATGAAGGAGCGGGCCGCCTCAGCACCGCGGGCGCGGTCGGTGAACGAGTCGATGTACACCTTGTTGACCTGCACGTCCGGGTTGACGGACTTGGCGCCGTTCTCGTAGCCCAGCAGGAACTTCTGCACCGGCGGGATCTCGACGCCGCCGACCGCCGCTACCACGCCGCTCTTCGTCATGGAGGCGGCGAGCACACCGGCCAGGTAACCGGCCTCGTCCTCGGCGAAGACCAGGCCCTTCACATTCGGGATGGGCGGATCATAGGCGAAGTCCACGATCGCGTACTTGATGTCCGGGTTCTTCTCGGCGGCGGCCTTGATCGCGTCGCCCATGAGGAAGCCGACGCCGATGATCATGTCGAAGCCCTGGTCGGCAAACTGCTGCAGGTTCTTATCGTAGTCCGTCGGCGCCTGGGTCTCGATGTAAGCGATCTCGACGCCCAGCTCCTGCTCGGCGCGCTGGAGACCTTCGTAGGCGTACTGGTTGAAGGTGCCGTCGTTGATGCGGCCGACGTCGGTGACGAGGCCGACGCGGATCGTCTCGCCCGCGGGGGCCTCGGTGGGAGCGGGGGCCTCGGTGGCGGCGGGGGCCTCCGTCGGGGCCTCAGTGGGCGCCGGGGCCTCGGTGGGGGCCGGGGCG
>DATMBA010000290.1:0-4472 GCA_035559635.1 Roseiflexaceae bacterium | reverse complement strand
GGCGGGGGAGCGCCCGCCTCGCCCGCCGGGGCGTCGAACGGCAGCCCCTGCAGCTCCGCCGTGGTGTCGTAGACGAACAGCGGCTGGTAGAGGGTGATGCTCGGCGCTAACTCCACCCAGCGGGCCTGGAAGTCGGCGTAGAGCGCGGCGCGGGTGACGATGTCCGCCTCCTGGCGGGCCTCGAGCAACAGCTCGTCGATGCGTTCGTCCTGCAGGCCGGCGTAGTTCAGCCCGCTCTCGGCCTGGGAGGAGTGCCACAACTCCAGCACGTCCGGGTCGGGGCCGAGCCGCTGCCAGCCGTGCAGCGCCAACGCGAAGTCGTGCGCGGCCAGGCGTGCCTGGAGTTGGCCGCTGTCCAGCTGCTGCACCTCCACGCGCACGCCGGCCGCCCCCCACTGGCGGGCGATCTCCTGTGCCACCGCCATGCGCTCCTGCATGCCGTCGGTGATCAGCGTCAGCGCCAGTGGCGCCCCCTCACGGGCGCGGAAGCCGTCCGGCCCGCGAAGGTAGCCGAGCGAGTCGAGCACGTCCGCGGCCTGGGAGGGGTCGGCCGGGTACCACTGCACATCCGGCGCGGCGGCCCACCAGCCGGGGAGGATCGGCGTGTCGAGGCGCGCGCCCTGGCCGGCGAGCGCGCGCTCGATCAGCGTGTCCTTGTCCAGCGCCAGCGCCAGCGCTCGCCGCAGCCCGACGTCTGCCAGCGGCCCCTGGCGCAGATTGAAGGTCAGCACCGTGTAGCCGTCCAGCGGCAGTTCGCGCCGTACAACGCCGCGGGGCGGGTTGAGTTGGGCCAGATCGCCGGCGCCACTGAAGCCCATGCCGTGGATCTCGCCGCGGGTGAGCGCCGCGAGCGCGGCCTGGGGGCTTGGGACGAATCGCAGCTCGACGGTATCGATGAACGGGCGGCCGCCATAGTAGGCGGGGTTGGCGGCCAGCAGGGCGCGCTCGGCATTCAGTTCGGCCAAACGGTAGGGGCCGGTGCCCACCGGACTGCGGCTGAACGGCACACCGGCCCACTGCTCGGGCGGCACGTCGCGCAGCAGGTGGGCGGGCAGGATGGGGAAAGTGGCGAAGCTCAGGAAGGGCGCGAACGGCGCCTCCAGGCGGCAGCGGATGCCGCGCTCGCCGGCGCGGTCCACCAGCACCGTGCGCCACACCGCGCTGTAGCGCGCGTCCCCGGCGAAGGCCGGTCCCTGCAGCGCGCGCAGCGTGAACAGCACGTCGTCCACCGAGAGCGGTGTGCCGTCGTGCCAGGTCACATCTGTGCGCAGCGTGAAGGTGTAGACCAGGCCCTGCTCGTCCGACTCCCAGAGCTGGGCCAGGGCCGGCTCGGGCAGGCCGTCCGGCCCGATGCGCATCAGGCCGTCGAACACCAGCGCCTGGATATCGGCGGCGGCCGGGTCCGCGGCGGGGCTGGCCACGAGTGGGTTGAGCTGCACCGGCGCGCCGGCGATCGCCTCGACGTAGGCGCCGCCGCTGAGGGGACGCGGCACCGAGGCGGTTGTGATCGCCAGGGAGCTCATCAGCCCCAGCACCACGAGGGAGCTGACGGCGGCGATCAAGATCTGCCAGCGGATGCGACGGGCCATTGCGGCTAGATCAGACCGATGGGGATGATCAGGCCGGCGGGCGCCGGGGCCGTGCCGAAGATCGGCAGGCTGGCGATCAGCGACAGCACCAGGAACACTATGCCCAGGACGATCGTCGCCTGGAAGATGGTCTTCTCGATCCCGCGTTTGGTGCGGTAGATCGAGCTGCTGTCGCGAGCCTGCAGGCCGGCGGTGCGGCCCTGCAGCACCACCAGGAACACCAGCACGGCGCTGATGATGATCAGTGCGATGTAGAGTGCGGTCTCCACCGTGTCCCTCGTCTGGGCGGCGCAGTGTGCTGCGTCCGCGCGCGTAAAACCGCAGCATTATATCATCGGGTGCGGGGAGGGCGCAAATTGGCTCTTGCGTTGAGGGGAGGGCTATGCTATGATTTCGCTATCTCCTTCTCCTCTCTTCTCTGTTCGGGGGGTTCGGCCGGGCCGGGCCCCCCGAGCGTTTCGTTGGCAGCAGATCCTGTCAGCGCCGCAGCGCCGCGTCGTGGATGGGAAGCGTGGCCTCCATGAAGGCGTCGGCGGTGCGCCAGGTGTGCGGCCCGCCGGGGAAGGCGCCCTCGGGGAGGGCGTTGGTGATGCCACGCGCGCGCAGGCAGGCCACGAAGGAGACACCGCGGTAGTAGTTGGACTGCCACGGCTCCAGCTCCTCCGGCCCGTACCCGATGACCCACGTCACGCGGCGGAGCGCCGCCCGGTCGCCGCGCAGCACCATGCAGGCCGGGCTGTTGGCGGCCACGAACGGGATGTCGCGCGGAACGCCGAAAGCGGCGTCGAGCGTCGGGCTGTGCAGCACCCGGTCGCGCAGGCGCACGCGCCGGCCGCGGTCTGCGGCGTAGAGGAACGTGCCGTCGTAGGCGCCAGCGCTGGCGAACAGGTCCGGCCGGCGCGCCACGGCTTTGGCGGCCATCGCGCCGCCGAGGGAGAAGCCGGCCACGCCGCGCCGCCGCCCGTCCGCCAGGGTGGGGAAGTGGGCGTCCACGAAGGGGATCAGGTCGTCGAAGAAGAAGTCCTCGAAGCGCCCGCTGCCCACGCCGGAGGCGCCGGCGGCCAGCTCCGGCGCGCGCATGTTCGTCAGCAGCCCAGGCACACGGCCGTCGGCGCTGGTCATGCCAGGGAACACCAGCACCAGCGGGCCGACGCGGCCAGCGGCGCGTAGCCGCTCATACACGTCGATGACGTTGCCGCCGCGTGAGGCGTCCTCCTGGGGATTCACCCACTCGCGCTCATGGCCGCGCAGCAGGTAGAGGGACGGGGCGCGCTCGCCCGCGGGCAGGTCTGGCGGCACGTAGATGTAGAGCGCGCGTGGCACGGCCAGCGCCCGGCTGAAGAAGGTGACGTGGCGCACGCGCCGGTCGTAGGTCGGCAAGGATGATCGCACAGCGGTGATGTGTCTGGAGGGGAGGTGTGGAGGGGCATGCCCCCTCCACAGTCGTTTTCGCGGGGGGCGTCCCCGCACCCCACGGCGCGGCTACTGCAGGCTGTCGAGCGCCTCCTGGGCGTAGGGGTTACCCCTGGCCAGCGCCAGCTCGTACGCCTCGCGGGCCTCGTCAATGCGGCCAAGCTCCTGGAGCGTGAGGCCGAGCCAGTAGTAGTTGCCGCCGCTGTTGGGGTTCAGCTCGATGGCGCGGCGGAAGGACTGCTCGGCCGCCGCGTAGTTCCCCTGGCCATACTGCGCCCAGCCCAGGCCGAAGTGGGCGTCGGCGTGGTCCTCCTTGATCTCGATCGCCCGCGTGAGGGTGTCAATCGCCTCGGCGAAGAGATCCGGGTCCTGCTCGGCGCCGCCGCGGGCCCGCAGCGCCCATCCCAGGCCGGTGAGCGCGTCCACCGAGCGGTCGTTCAGCTCCAGCGAGGCGCGGAACTGCTCCTCGGCGCGCTGGTAGCTCTCGATCTGGTCTTCGCTGGCCTCCTCCTGGCTGAAGCCGCGGCTGAGGTAGGCCCAGCCGGTGCTGGCCAGCACGCCAGGATCGTGCGGGGCCGCCTCGGCGGCGCGCTCGAGCGACTCGATCGCCGCGTCGTAGTCCGGGTCGGGACGATCCAGGTACACCCGGCTCTGGCCGATCAGGGCGTCGGCGTCGTGCGGGTTGAGGTCGAGCGCCTTCTCGAACTCGCCGAGCGCCCCGTCGTAGTCCGCCAGGTAGTAGAGGTTCCAGCCCAGGCCGGCGTGGGCGTGGCCGTACTCCGGGTCGGCCTCCTGGGCGCGCTCGAACTGGACGCGTGCCAGATCCAGCTTGGCGTTCCCGAGTTGCTCGTCGCCGCGGCCGAGGGCGTAGGAGCCCTGAGCGTTGTAGAAGTAGCCCAGGTTGGAGTGGAACACCGCGATCTGCGGCTGCAGCCCGATCGCCCGGTTGAAGTCGTCGCCGCCGCGGTCGGCCATCGCGGCGTCGTTGGTGAGCAGGTACTGCTGCCAGTAGACGAAGCCGCGCGCGTTATAGGCCATGGCCTGGAACAGGTTGTCCTTGCCGCTCGCCAACTCGATCGCCCGCTCGGCGTCCGTGAGCGCCGCGTCCAGCAACTCCTGGTCCGTGATCTTGGCGGCCCGGTCGGCCTTGATGGTGGCACGCACCGCGTAGGCGTGGGCCAAGTTCTCGTCCAGCGACACGGCCTGGTCGGCGCTGGCGAGCGCGTCCTCGTACTTGCCCTGGGCGTTGAGCGCCTCGGCCAGCACCGCGTGGGCCAGGGCGAACTGCTCGTCGGCGCCGATCGCCGCGCGGGCGGATTCCTCCGCATCCTCATAGCGGTCGCGCAGCAGGTAGATCAGGGCCAGGCTGGTGTACGGCTCAGCGCTGCGGGGAGTGAGCTCGATCAGGCGGTTGTAGGCGGTGATCGCGTCGTCCAGCCCGCCGCGTCGGTCGAAGGCCTGGCGCGCCAG
>DATMBA010000289.1:0-2768 GCA_035559635.1 Roseiflexaceae bacterium | reverse complement strand
GGCTTTGCCCTCCCCTACCCCCTCCCAAAGATAGTCGGATAGGCACTAGCTGCTTGGCATCCTGCGTGCCCGTCGTGGATCAGAGAGCGAACCCGATGGCATTCTCTCTTAGCGACTTCAAGAAGACCACCAGGCGCGGCGACGAGGGGCGGCAGCTCTATCCCTACCAGATCCGCGACGGGCGCTACACGGCGGCGATCGGCTACGCGATCGCCTATTACGAGCGCATGGTGGGCCGGCGGCGCGGCGAGTTCGAGAGCGACACGCTGCTGGAGTTCTTCGGCGACCCGCGGCTGGCGCGCGGGTTGGTGGCCTGCCTGGGGCGCACCTACGCCTGGCGCACGCCGCAGCTGCGCGAGGCGCTCGGCGAGCAGGCAGCGCGGGTGCTGGCGCGTGCCGGCGTGGAGACCCCGGCGGACCTGCGGGCCCGCTGGTACCGGCTGGCGAACGAGCGCTACGGCGGCTGCATTCTGCCCCACGAGCGGGCACAGGCGCTGGATGAGCTGTGTGAGCGGCTGGCCGGCGACGGACCAACGACCAATGAGCAACGCCCAACGCCCAACGACCGACCAACAACCAGCGACCAACAACCAGCGACCGACCGCCGACCGGCGAGCGATGCGTCTGGAAGCCAGACAACAGGACAGCCGCGCGCGCGTCGGGAAAGAGGTGAGGCCGAACATGAGATCGTTCGTCGTTCGTCGCTCGTCGTTCGTCTCTCCCCGGCCCAACTCGAGGAGGCGCTGGTGCTGGACGCGGAGGAGCGGCAGGTGCTGGTGAAGCTCGGGCCGACGCCGGAGGCCGAGGAGATCGTGGCGCGCTACAACTACCACTCGTTGGAGACAGCGCTGTGCCACGCCGAGTTGCTGCGGCTGCAGCTGCGCGGGCCGGTGTGGAGCATCATCCGCAGCGCGCACGGGCTGGCCAGGCGCTACCGGCTGCGCTACGAGGTGAGCGGCGCGCCGCGCTCGCTGTTCGATGAGCGGCTGGAGCTGACGCTCTACGGCGGGCGCGACGCGCTCGGCCGCTGGACGCGCGCAGGGCGCCGGCTGGTGCGGGCGCTGCTGCGCCTGCTCGCCAGCCACCCCGGCTGCCTGGCCTCCGGCGCGGCGCGGGTGCATCTGCGCGGCGAGGCGCTGCTGCTCCGGCTGGACGAGCGGGCGCTCGCGGTGCTGGGGGTCGGCGCGCAGTACGAGCCGCAGGCCCAGGAGCCGTGGGACGAGGACGGCGCCGAGGCGCTGCGGCGGGCCTGGGGCCGGGCCTACGTGGCCGGCCATACGGCCGGCTGGCGGCTGCGGCGTGACCCGGAGCCGCTGGTGGGCGCTGCGGGCGAGCAGGGCGCTCGCTCCGCGCCGCTCCTGGTGGTGCCGGACTTCGCGCTGGTGCGCGGGGGGGAGCGGCTGGCTCTCTGCATGGCCGGTGGGCCGGCCACGGCGCAGGCGCTGCTGCGGGACCTGGGGCGGCTTGGCCGGCGCTCTGGCGCGCTGGCGGTAGTGCCGGCCCACGTGGCCGAGGGGCTGCGCTCCTGCCCGGTACCGCTGGCCACCTACGAGGAGCAGCCGGGCGAGGCGGTGCCCCAGTTGGTGGCGGCCCTGCAGCGCGCCTACCCGCGCCGCGCATCCGACGCGCCGACACCCTGGCAACGGCTGGAGCGCATGGTAGCCGAGGAGGGCTTCGTGCCGGAGGAGACCGCCGCCGCACTGCTGGGCTGCGCGCCGCACGAGCTGGCGCAGACGGTGCAACGCTGGGGCGGCGCAGGGCTGCACGCGCTGCCGGGGGTGGGCGTCTGCGCGCCGGAATTGGTGGGCGAGATTAAGGAGCTCCTGGCCGAGGGCGCCTTCGCCCTCCGCGCGGCATAACGAGCAGCATCACCAAGGCACGAAGGTACGCAAATGCGAAGGTGGGAAGAGCATTGGGCAGCCGCAGGCTGGTTTGCGGTTGCCCCGACCCTATCCGGCCTTCGTGCCTTCAGGTCAGCGTGCCTGCTTCCGCCCGGTGACGAGCCCGACGAGGAACCCGACGGCCACAGCCAGCGCACCGGCCCGCCGCTCCGCGCCGCCCACCGCGCGCTCCTCCAGTTCGGCCGCCGCGCCCAGGCGGTCCGGCGCTGGCATGCCCTGCTGCGCGCGCCGCTCGGCTGTGACCGGGATCGCGTTGGGGGCCGGCTGGATGCGCGAGCCGTGGCGCCGGGCGTAGACCTGGGTGAACTCCGCCCCCAGGAACAGGATCTGGGCGCTGTAGTAGACCCACAGCAGCACCACCACCAGCGAGGCGGCGGCGCCGTAGCTGGAGCTGAACGTCCCGCGGCCGAGATACCAGCCCAGCGCCAGCCGGCCCAGCGCGAACAGCACCGCCGTGGCGAGCGCGCCGATCCAGACATCACCCCAGGCCACCTCGACGTCCGGCACCAGCTTGAAGATCAGCGCGAAGACCAGCGTGGTCACAGCGAAGCCGACCGCAAAGTTCAGCGCCTGCCACAGCCAGTCCATGCCCGGCAGCGCGTCGCCGACGTAGCCGGTGACGCCGGCCAGGACCGCGCTGATAATCAGCGAGACCAGCAGCAGGAAGGCGGTGCCGAGCACCATGGTGAAGGAGAAGAGATTCTGCCTGACGGTGGCCATGAACCGCTGGCCGGATTTCGGCTGCACCTCCCAGATGGTGTTCATGGCATCCTTGAGCTGGCCGAACAGCCCGATGGCGCCGAACAGCAGCGTGGCGACGCCCAGGGTGCTGGCGATGGCGCCCTCGGCGGGCCTGCTCGCGCCGGC
>DATMBA010000288.1:0-1900 GCA_035559635.1 Roseiflexaceae bacterium | reverse complement strand
CGCCCACACCGCCGGCACCATGGCGCTGATGGTGCACCTGGAGCACGCCGGCACGGTGATCCTCACGTCCGACGCCTGCTACCGCAAGGACAGCTACGACCTCGAGGTGGGCTCGATCATTTCCGCCGACCTCGCGCGCTGGAAGCACTCCCTGCACAAGCTCAAGATGCTGGCGCGCGCGCACCACGCCACGGTCATGCCGGGCCACGACCATACCCTGTGCCACGAAGGCGAGACGCCGCTGCGCGGCGAGGCGAAGCTGCGCGTGGGCGGGGAGTACGACTGAGTAACCGTCTTCCGAGTCAAGTGCTGTGGATCGAGTTATCCCACGGCGTAAGGGTGCGGACCATGGCGTTGAGTATGGTCAGTAGCTTGCGCATGCAGGCCACCAGGGCGACCTTGGGCCGCTTGCCGGCGGCGATCAGGCGTTCGTAGAAGGTCTTGATGACGGGATTGCGGCGACTGGCGGTGAGTGCCGCCATGTACAGCACGCGGCGCACGTCGAAGCGTCCGCCCTGGATGCGCCGTCGTCCCTGGCTGGCGCCGGAGTCGTTGGCCATGGGGGCGACACCCACCAAGGCGGCGATCTGGCGGCGGTTGAGGCGCCCCAGTTCGGGCAGCTCGGCGATCAGTGTGGCGCTGGCCACCGGGCCGATGCCGCTGGCCGAGCGCAGCACGCGGTCGAGCTCGGCGAAGTGCGCGCGCACGTGGTCGACCATCTGGGCCTCGAGGTCGTCGAGCTGGGCCTGGATGGCCGCCACGATGGCCTCGATGCTCGGGTGCAGGCCCTTGGGCGTGATCTGCAGCCGCTGCCGCTCGCTGAGCAGCATGGCCAGCAACTGGCCGCGGCGCGTCACCAGCGCGGCCAGGTACTGCTGCTGCGGATCGGGCAGCGGGCGCAGGAAGCGCGTGAGGTCCTCGCGGCGCAGCAGCACCGCGGCGAGCTCCGCCAGCATGCGCGCGTCCACCGCATCGGTCTTGGCCAGACGGCCCATCGATTTGGCAAAGTCACGCGCCTGGCGCGGATTGACCACGGCCACGGCGAAGCCGGCGGCTTGCAGCGCACAGGCCAGCTCGGTTTCGTACCCGCCGGTGGCCTCCATCACCACCAACGCCACATCCAACGGCTTCAAGGCCGCCGCCAGCGCCGAGTGGCCCTCGGCCTGGTTCTCGAACCGCTGGGCAGCGAGCGTGCCGCCCAGCACCGCGACATCGACATGCGCCTTGGCCACATCGATGCCCACCACTACGCAGGAAGCAGACATGGTCTTCGGATCCCTCGCTTGTGCATGCGCGCTCGCAGGCGGCGCGCCTAACCGTTCGGGCTTCAGGAAGACCAGCCCGGCGGCCGTGCGCTTTCTACTCAGAGACGGGCTCGAACACCCCAGCGCTTTCCAAGCTGCACGGGCCGGTCTGGCCGCCTCAGCGGCGCCCGGACTCTACCGTGCTGGTCTGGGCTGAACATACAAGCGCTTGTGAAGCTTTCAAGCGCGAAGGTAAGGCCAGGGACGGCCGCTCGCACATCAAGCCGCCAGTGCTTGATGTGCGGGAGCGAGTCCGGGCCTGTACCGGACTCGCGACTGAAGAAATGCACAGGAAGTGCATTTCTGCACAGGGTCTGACCGCGTGGACGTCCAAGACCGCCCGCGCCACCTGATCGCGCCCTCGCTGCTGGCGGCGGATTTCACGCGCCTGGGCGAGCAGGTGGAGGCGGTGCTCGCCGCCGGGGCGGACTGGCTGCACGTAGACGTGATGGACCGCCACTTCGTGCCGAACCTCAGCGTCGGCCCGCTGGTGGTCGAGGCGCTGCGCCGCCGCTTTCCGGACGCCTTCCTCGACGTGCACCTGATGGTCGAGCCGGTGGACGCGCTGGCGCAGGACTTCGCCGCCGCCGGCGCGA
>DATMBA010000287.1:0-1009 GCA_035559635.1 Roseiflexaceae bacterium | reverse complement strand
CCCTCCCCTGAAACCCCACCCCATCCGTCAATCAAGGATTGACAGACTACTAGCTCGCTGCTTATGAAGGTTGCGTCTGTCATCGGGCATCCTGGCGGCGCACCACGCGAAGGCGCGTGCACGCCGCAGGCGTTCCCGCAGGGTACGCGCATGGGGGTGTGGGGGCCTACGGCCCCCGCAGAACATCTTTTCGGAGGGGCTTCGCCCCTCCGAGCCTCCCCCAGACGCTAAAGCTGGAGGCCGCGCAGCGAACCCATGTCTTAGCCTTCAGCATGGTCCTCAGGTAGACTCTTGAGCGATCTGCCGCATCGAGTCCACCTCGTGGTTGTAGTCCAGCCGGGACACCTGCCCTCCCCTCTGGAGGTGAGGAGCAAGAAGGGTGCCTGACAGGGCCACGTCCCACGGGGGCTTCGGGCGAGGCGTGTGCCTGTGCTACACTACCACCAAGCCCGCAGCAGCACCAGAGGTCCCATGCCTGCCAACACCCGCCCTGGCCGCGCGCTCGAGCGTTACACCCGGCGATTCGCCGCGGGCCTCCAGAGCGTGCGCGCGGCGCTGGTGGTGAATACGGCCACCGGGGACCCGGCCACGCGCCAGCGCGCCGCGGCCCTCGCGCTGTGCCGGCTGATGTGCGAGTTCTTTCTGGAGCAGGCCAGGGATAGCCTCCCGCCGCCCGACCTGGACCCCGCGGCGGTCCGCGCGGCGCGGGCCTGCTTCACGCGCTTCCGCTGGCGGCTGGACGGCGGCCCAGGTCTCGCCCTCACGCCGGACGCCCTCGGCTACCTGTTCGAGCGCTCGCTTGACCGCAAGCGTGTGGGCGCCTTCTACACCCAGGCCGATGTGGCCAGCTACATCGCCTGCGCCACGGTGCTACCCCGCGTGCTGGACCGCGCGGCGCTCCTGCAGCCGCAGACCTTCGGGCCGGGCGGCTCGGCCTGGCGCCTGCTGCGCGAGCGGCCGGAGCGCTACATCCACGCCGACATGCGCCACGGCGCCTCGTGCCCGCTCC
>DATMBA010000286.1:0-8574 GCA_035559635.1 Roseiflexaceae bacterium | reverse complement strand
CCCTCCCCTGCCCCCTCCCAACGATAGTCGGATAGGCTCTTAGGACGGATCGAAGTTGTCCTGCTGCGATCGGCCCGCGAAAGACTAGTGGTCTACCACAGTGATGGGTGGGTTTTCAAGGAAGGGCTTCGCCCTCCCTTGGACCCTCCCCTGCACCCGTCACCATCAGTGTGGCCGACCACCAAGACTGAAGGATCGGGGCAGATCACAGCAGTACTGCTTGGATCGGTTCTCGAGCCCCTTCAGCGCTCAGCGTTGAGCGTTTGGTAAGCACAGCTGGGGCGCAGTGGGCAGCCAGCGCACGAGACGCAGTGCCCGGCGCACTTGCGCGGGTCCACGAAGGCCGGGCGCAGGCCGGGGGCAGCGCAGCGCGGGCGGCTGGCGAGGCAGTGGTGGATGCAGCCCTCGACGATCAGGGCGTGGAAGCGCCAGAAAAACGCTACAGGCTGAAGGCTAAATGCTAAAACCTCAACGCCTGCACCATGTCCGTCGCGGCCATCTGCATGGCCACACGACGTGGGCAACGTGTCCTGTTTAGCGTTCAGCGTTTGGCCTTTAGCCTTCGCGAGCGCTCCTTCGATCAACTGCTGGATCGCGTCATACGGCGCACGAGCGAAGTCGAACCCCGGCGCAAGCCCCAGGCGCGCGAACAGCCGGCGGGTGTAGGCGTCCACCACGAAGAGCGGGTGGCCGCCGGCGTAGAGCATGATCGTGTCGGCGGTCTCCTTCCCGATGCGCGGGAGGGCCAGCAGTTCGGCGCGCACCGCCTGGCGTTCGCCGCCCAGCATGGCGCGCACGCTGCCACCGTGGCGCCCCAGCAGGTGGCGGCAGATCGCCTGCAAGCCAGGGGCCTTCTGGGTGTGGAACGCGCATGGGCGGATGAGCTCCGCCAGCGCAGCCGTGTCGGCCTGCGCCAGCGCCTCCGGGTGCAGCAGCCCCGCCGCCTGCAACCGGCGCACCGCCGCCTCCACCGTCTGCCAGCGGGTCTGCTGCACCAGCACCGCCCCCACCAGCACCTCGAACGGCGGGTCCTCGGTGACGATCGGCCACCAGTGCGGCTCATGCCCGAAGTGCGCCTCCAGAAGTTGGTATGTTTCGAGGAGCCGTGTGGCGAGATCCATACCTACAGTGTTAGGTGGTGGCACCGCCCCCGCACCCTCATGGGGAGGTTTGGAGAGGCGCAGCCCCTCCAAGCGATCCCTCGAAGAATCTGTTCGGGGGCCAGAGGCCCCCGTACCCCCGTGGAGCGGCGCCGGCTGCGCACGTCTGAAACTTACGCCTCGAACGTCTCCTTCTCCACCAGCTTCACCTCCACCGGGTAGACGCCCGTGAAGCAGCCGCGGCAGAAGCCGCCGTCGGCATGGCCGGTAGCGCGGATGAGGCCCTCGAGGCTCAGATAGGCCAGGCTGTCCACCCCCAGCTCATCCTGGATCTGGGGGATACTGAGCCGGTGGGCGATCAGCTCCGGGTAGGTGGCCATATCCACCCCCAGGAAGCAGGGATGGCGGATGGGCGGCGAGGAGACGCGCATATGCACCTCGCTGGCGCCGGCGTCCCGCAGCAGGCGCACGATCGGGCCGGAGGTGTTGCCACGCACAATGCTATCGTCCACCAGCACCACCCGCCGGCCCTCCAGGTTATCGGCGAGCGGGTTGAACTTGAGCTGGATGCCCAACTTGCGCAGCCGGTCGTCCGGCTGGATGAAGGTGCGGCCGATGTAGCGGTTCTTGATCAGCCCTTCTGTGTAGGGGATGCCGGACTGCTGCGCGTAGCCGATCGCCGCCGGCACCGCGCTATCCGGCACCGGGATGACGACGTCGGCGGCGGCGGGGGCCTCCTTCGCCAACTCGCGGCCGGCCGCCACCCGCGCCGCGTGCAGCGTCGTCCCGTCCACCACGCTGTCCGGCCGGGCGAAGTAGATGTACTCGAACAGACACATCGCGCGCCTGGGCGCCGGCATGCAGGCCACCTGCCGCGGGCCATCCGCGTCGATCGCCAGGATCTCACCCGGCGCAAGCTCACGCACCACCTCCGCGCCGATGGTGGCGAGCGCGCAACTCTCGGAGGCCACCACCCAGCCGTGCTCGCCGAGCCGCCCGAGGCAGAGCGGGTGCAGCCCCCACGGGTCCCGCACGGCATAGAGCGTATCGCGGGTGAGCACCGTGAGGCAATAGGCCCCCTGGGCGCGGATCATGAAAACGCGCAGCTTCTCCTCCCAGGTGCGGCCCTCGCCGCCGGCCAGCATCTGCGTGATCACCTCGCTGTCGCTGGTGGAGGTGAGCCCCACGCCGCGCTGTAGCAACTCGCGGCGCAGCGCGGCGGCGTTGGTCAGGTTGCCGTTGTGCCCTACCGCCAGCGGGCCGAGCGCGCTCTCCACCTGGAACGGCTGAGCGTTCTGCAAGCGCGAGGAGCCAGTGGTGGAGTAGCGGTTGTGGCCGATGGCGAGGTGGCCCACCAGCGGGCGCAGCTTCTCTTCGGTGAACACCTGCGCCACCAGGCCCATCTCTTTGTGCATGGTGATGCGCCGGCCATTGGACACGGCGATGCCGGCGCTCTCCTGGCCGCGGTGCTGCAGCGCGTACAAGCCGAAGAACGTCAGGCGCGCCACGTCCTCGTCCGGTGCGTAGATACCGAAGATGCCGCACTCGTGCTGCGGCTTGTCGTCTACCATCGCTCCCCCCTCGCGCGCCCCCCGGCGAACGTGCAGTCACATTATAGCGCATACGGCTGGACCGCAGGGGGAGACCAACATATACGTGTGTTGAGCGTTACATGGTTGCACATCGCGCGTTCGCGCACGGCGAACCCGCGCAAGCACCGCTGATAACGTGCAACGTGCGAACGTTCAACGTACAGAGAGATTGGCCAGCGCGGGAACCGCGGCCACCCACACCTGCCCCTGGTTCATCTGGGCTTCCGAGCCGTCGGCGTGGTAGAAGCGGAGCGGCGATCCGGCGGCCTCCTTGACCCAAGTGATATCGCGCGCCGTGCCATCCTGGAACAGCACGCCCGGGCCGCTGCCCACCACCTCCTGCTCGATGCGCTGCTTGGGGTCGCCGGGAATGGGGCGCTGCTGGACCTCGATCACCACCACGTTGCGCGCGCTGAGTTGCTGGCCGGTGGCGCCGTCCACGGCCGGCTTGCCGCGCCGCAGCCGCAGGTAGCTGTTGCTCGCCGGGTCGTACGTCCAGCCGGCGCGCTCCTGCCTGGCGAGGAAGTAGTAGCTCAGCGACTGGGCGGCGGGGCGCTGCTCGGGCGGGGCGTCCGGCTTGATCAGGAAGCCGGCCTCGGGGTCCACCAACTCCGCCACGCCCAGCCGGTCGGCGGCCTGCTGCAGGCTGGCGCTGCTGGTGTAGAGGTTGTGCGGCGCCGGGCGGCGCCTGTTGCGCGCGAAGTAGCTCCCGCCGCCGCGGTGCAGCGCATCCAGGTTCACGATCTGGTCGGTGCTCTCGGCCAGCCGCAGGCCGGTGGGCGAGCCGCCGGCGTGGGCGTACAGGCCGTGCAGCCCCATGGCCCACTGCACGAAGTAGATGCGGGCGCTGCGCACCGGGCCGATCGCCGGGGCGTCCGGGCTGACGCCGGGGACGTACACGGCCATGAAGCGCGTGATGCCGAACTCGGCCAGTGCCTCGAACACCAGCGCCGCCTTGTCCAGCCCGCTCTGCGGGTACGCCTTGGGGTGGTTGTCGATCATCACCACGAACGGCCGCCGCATCAGCGTGCCGCGCTCGATCGTGGCGGCCTGCGCGGGGGCGGCACGGGCGGGCAGCGCGCCGGGCGCGAGCGCCGCCAGCAGCAGGAGGGCGAGAAGCGGCTTGGATGGCATGCTTGCTCCTGTGCGTCTCTGGGGGTTGGCAAACGACGGCGGCGATTATAGCATAGGGCTGAGGCGTGCTCACCACCCGGCCGCCCGTGGGCGGCGCACGCGCGCCCGGATCAGCAGCGCCCTCAGCCCCTCAGCGACCCACTGGTCCGGAGGGCCAGCGAGGTGACCACACGGCCCGTCCTGTGGTATGCTCGTTGCAGATCAGCGGCAGGCGTTCTGAGACAGCAGTGAGGAGCGCGTATGCAGCACCCTGAGGGAGGCGCCCACGCCCACGGGGAGCGCCATGGCACCCACGAGGCCTCCCACGATCACGACGACCCCACCCACGATCACGACCACGACCATCGCCACGGCGATGCGCACGCCCACGGCGACCATGGCCATGAGGCCCACGACCACGACGGCCACGATCACGGGCGTGGGCACGGCCACGAGCATGGCACAGGGCTGTGGGGCGCGCTCGCCGGGATCTTCCACTTCCACGGCCATGCCGAGGAGCGGCGCGCGCTGGCCACCGACCCGGTGGCGACGAACCGGGAGGGCGTCCGCACCATCTGGCTGGCGCTGGCTGCCCTCAGCCTAACCACCGCCGTGCAACTGGTGATCGTGTACTGGAGCGGCAGTGTGGCGCTGCTGGCCGACACCGTCCACAACTTCGGCGACGCGCTCAACTCCATCCCGCTGCTGCTGGCCTTCTACCTGGCGCGGCGCGCCGCCAACCGCCGCTACACCTACGGCTACGGCAAGGCCGAGGATGTGGCCGGCATCTTCATCGTGCTGTCGATCGCCGTCAGCGCCGGCGTGATCTTCTGGGAGTCGATCCAGAAGCTGCTGGCCCCCACGCCGATCGCCAACCCCTGGTGGGTGGCCGGCGCGGCGCTGGTGGGCTTCCTCGGCAACGAGGCGGTGGCCTGGCTGCAGATCCGCACCGGGCGGCGCATCGGCTCGGCCGCCATGGTGGCCGACGGCCTGCACGCCCGCATCGATGGCCTGACCTCGCTGGCGGTGCTCCCCGCCGCCGGCGGCTCGGCGCTCGGCTACCCGATCGTCGACCCGATCGTCGGCCTGCTGATCGGCGTCACCATCCTGTTCATCGCCCGCGACGCGGCGGTGACGATGTGGTACCGCCTGATGGACGCCGTGGACCCCGAGATCGTGGACCGCATCGAGCGTGTGGCCTCCAGCGTGCCGGGCGTACAGCGCGTCCACGACGTGCGGGTGCGCTGGCTCGGCCACCAACTCCATGCCGACCTGGCGGTGATCGTGGATGAGGACCTCACCACCCGGGACAGCCACGCGATCGCCGAGGAGGTGCGTCACGCGCTGCTGCATGGCCAGCAGTATCTGAGCGGCGTCCATGTCCACGTCAACCCGTGCGGCCACAGCGGCGCGGACCCCCACGCGGCGCTGGCGCACCATACGGGGGGCAGAGGATAGGACCGCTGAGGCGCTGACAGCGTGCGGCCGCTGACTCTGGCTCAGCGGCGCCCTCAGCCCTTCACCTTTAGTCTCTCAGCGGCTCTGGCGCTCCCCCTCAGCGCCTCAGCGATCCCTCAGCGGGGACTCAGCGGGGCCTCAGCCAGGTGGCGCATCATACAGCCAGGAGGAAACACGAGGGCTACGAAGCCCACAAGCACAATAGAGGGGACACACCATGAAGGCCATCGTCAACGCCAAGGGCGACGTCACCATCCCGGATCCGCCCTTCGCCCACGTGCTGTTCAGCACCACCAGGTTCGCCTGGCTGTTCGCCCTGCTGCGCATCTACCTCGGCTACGAGTGGTTCGAGGCCGGCCTGCACAAGGTCACCGACCCGAAGTGGGTCGCCGGCGGCGTGGCGCTCAAGGGCTTCTGGGAGCGCGCCGTCCAGATCCCAGAGAGCGGGCGCCCGCCGATCGCCTTCGGCTGGTACCGCAACTTCATCAGCTTCATGCTGGAGAACGACTACTACACCTGGTTCGCGCCGCTCATCGCCTACGGCGAGCTGCTTGTCGGCATCGCCCTGATCTTGGGCGCCTTCGTTGGCATCGCGGCCTTCTTCGGCGCCTTTATGAACTGGAACTTCATCATGGCCGGCGCGGCCAGCACCAACGGGATGCTCTTCGTCCTGGCGGTCCTGCTGATGCTCGGCTGGAAGGTGGCCGGCTGGTACGGCCTGGACCGCTTCCTGCTCCCGCTCGTCGGCACCCCTTGGGAGCCCGGCTTCAAGAGGGCTGCGCCCAGCGCGGCGTAGCTCACCCGGCCCTAGCCGCACCGCACCCCTGGAGGTAACGCCTCCAGGGGTGCGGCCTTGCCACCTGGCCTGTGCCCCTCCAACCCCCCGCCCGTACCACTCAGTGCCTATCCGGATAACCTGGAGCGGGTGGGGTTTCAGGGGAGGACTTTGCCCTCTCCTGACCCCTCCCCGAGGTATTCGGATAGGCTTTTATGCCACGGCCCGCACCCGCTCCAGCAGCGCCTCAGCCTCAGCGGACGAGAGCGGCAGCTGCGGCGCGCGCGGCGCGGTGGCGGGCAGGCCCGCCACGTGCGGCAGCAGCGCCTTGACCGCCGGGACATTGCCGTACGGCCTGAGCGCCTCGCTGAGGGCCGAAACCCGGCGCTGCGGCTCCTCGGTGCTCTGCCCGGCGGCGTGGGCGTCCAGCAGGGCGCGCAGTTCGCGCGGGAAGATATTCGTCAGCGCGTAGATCCCCCCGGCCGCCCCGTCCGCCAGCGCGCGGGAGGTGAGCGGCGGGCCGCCGGTGTAGATCTTGAGCTGCGGGTAGCGCGCACAGAGCATCGCCGTGTGCGCCGGGTCGCCGCCGCTGTCCTTCAGGCCCAGCAGCGCGCCGGGGTGGCTCTCCAACAGCCCGTCGATCACCGCGGGGGGGATGGCCACCTGGCTCACCGGCGGGATGTGATACAGCAGGATCTTTCCCCCGGCAGGTAGTGCGTCGCACACCGCGCGGAAGTACTCCAGCAGCCCGGCGTCGCTCATCCCCTTGAAGTAGAACGGCGGCAGCACCAACGCCGCGTCTGCGCCGCGCTCGATCGCGTAGCGGGTGAGGGCGATCGTCTCGGGCAGCGCCGCGCAGCCGGTGCCGGGGATCACCGCCAGCCGGCCACGGTGCGCTAGCACGGTGTCGATCACCGCCATGCGCTCCGCCACACCTAGCGAGGGACCCTCGCCGGTGGTGCCGCACGGCACCACGCCATCCACACCGTTGGCCTCCATCCAGCGCAGGTGGCGCGGTATCCATGCATGGTCCACCGCGCCGGCGGTGCTCACAAAGGGGGTGACGCTGGCGGCGAACAACTCGGGCATGGTCAGGGTTCCTTTCGCTTGGTGACAGTCCGTGGTACGCTGCGCCATTGTACCATCACGCCGCGCAACATCGTATGCGCCTCATACGTCAAACCATAAGAGCCTGTTTGAAACGGGGAGCGTGAGGGGTGAAACCCCTCACTCATCCCCCGCCCGCCCGCCGCGCAGCGGAGATGCGCGGGCCTGCGGCCCCCGCACCCCCAGCCGGGAGGCGTTTCAAACAAGCTCTAAGACAAGGTTCGCGCGGACGTGACCGTTCGCGCGAACGCGCATGGGGGTGTGGGGGCCTATGGCCCCACAGAACATCTTGTTCGGAGGGGCACAGCCCCTCCGAGCCTCCCCAGACGGTCAAGCTGGAGGCCGCGCAGCGAAACCATGTCTAAGAACACAAGTGGAGGGGCTGTGCCCCTCCAAACCTCCCCCAGTTGTTCCAGAGGAGTGAACTGATGCAGAGCGACTATACCGAACAGGACACCGAGCGCGCCCGCGAGCAGGAGCACTCGTCCGCCGGGCTGGAGACCCAGCGGCTGCCGGCCCCGCCGCCGGTCCTTGAGGTCCCGCCCCCGCCGGCGCCCCACGCGCCGCCACCCCCGGCCGACCGCCGCGGCAATCTGCCCGCGCTCGCGCTGCTCGTGGTGGGCGGGCTGCTGCTGCTCGGCCAGGTGTTCCCCGGCCGCGCCGCGCTGGGCGGCGGCATGGTGCTGCTGACGATCGCCAGCTGCTTCCTGTTCTTCGCCTTCTGGCGGCGCATCTACGGCCTGCTCATCCCCGGCTGCATCCTCGGCGGCCTGAGCGTGGGCGTCACCTTCGCCGGCCTCACCAACGGCGTCTCGGTGCTGTGGGGCCTCGCGCTGGGCTTCCTGTCGATCTACCTGGTGGGTCGGGCGCTCTTTGGCGTACACAGCCCCTGGCCGGTGATCCCCGCGGTACCGCTGTTCGCCGTGGGGGTGATCGTGGCGGCTAGCAGCCTGCCGGCGTTCCTGGCCGGCGGCCTGGTGTGGCTGCCGCTGCTGCTGATCGCCGCGGGTCTCTACCTCTTCCAGCGCTCGTACCGTGCCGGCAGGTAGATGCATACGTCGATAGCGATGTGCAGCATGGGTGATCGCCGGGAGCGCGCGCATGCGGGCGAGACGCCCGCGCTCCCAGCAGGTGGATGGTTCGATGATGCTGTACTTCGCTGTAGGCGATGGGCGATAGGCGATAGGGGCTGCTGAAGCCAAACTGCTATCGCCCATCGCCTATGCCCCAACGATCTCCGCTGCGGCTTCGCCCGAGCGCACGGCGCCCTCCACGCATGCCTGGCGCATCCAGTCCCCGGCGAAGACCAGCGGCGGGCGCTGCGCGTAGGCCGCCAGGCGCCGGTAGTGCCCCGGCGCCATCACTGGCACCGCCCACTCCCAGCGCATCAGGTGCACCACGTCAGCCTCCTCTAGCGCGAACAGCCCCG
>DATMBA010000285.1:0-37724 GCA_035559635.1 Roseiflexaceae bacterium | reverse complement strand
TGTCCGGCGCGGCGGCGGGGAGCACCTCGACGCTGCCCTCCTGCACCACAAACAGGTGGCGGCCCGGCTCGCCGGCCTGGGCGATCAGCCGGCCAGGGGCGTAGTAGCGCTGGTTGAAGTGCGCCGCGAGCCGGGCCCGCTGGGTGGGGTTCAGGCCATTGCCGATGTCCGAGGAGGCCAGGAACTGTGCCACCTCGCCCACCGCCTCCACCGTCTTGCCGATGGTGGCCTCGGTGCGCGCGTCGGCGGTGGGAAGGCCGAGGAAGGAGGCCACGTGGCGGCGCGTGGCGTCGGGGGTCTCGAACTGCGGCCAGTGGCCGGCCCTGGGAATGATGCGCAGATCCGCGGCAGGCCACTCGTCGGCCACCACGCCGGCGTCGCGCAGCGGCACCGTGTTGTCCTCGGCGCCCCAGATCACCAGGGCCGGCGCCTCCACCTGCGCCAGCCTCCCGCGCAGGTCGTTATGGGCCATGGCGCGATAGCACTCGGCGCGCACCCGTCCCTGGCCCGGCCGGCGCGCGTCGGCGCGCAGGCGCGCGTAGTCCGCCGCGCTGATGCCGCTGCGCTCGGCGAACGATGCCGGGCGCATGAGCGCGTCGGTGAGGCTCACGAACTGCGACTCGACGGCCCGCGAGAGGCGCGCGCCGAGGCGGAAGCTCTCCAGCAGCGTGACGGGCCAGATCGCGACGGTGATGAAGGTGGAGAGGACTCCGCTGATCGTCGGCGCGATCAGCACCATGCGCTCGACCAGCTCGGGGTGGCGCAGCGCGAGGGTGATAGCGATCATCCCGCCCATCGAGTGGCCCACCAGCGCGGCCGGCCGGTCCGACACCTGGCGGATCAGGTCAGCCAGCAGGTCGGCGTAGCGGGGGATGGTGGCCGGCTCGGGCAGCGGCGGGGAGTTGCCGTAGCCCGGCAGGTCCACCGCCAGGCACTGGTAGCGGCGGGCCACCTGCGCGATCAGCGGTGAGAGCGCGAACCACGAGCTGGACCAGCCGTGGATCAGCAGCGCGAGCTGGCCCTGCGACGGGCCTTCCTCGCGCCCGGAGATGCGGTGGCCCTGGATGGTATATGTCGCCATCGTGCGCTGGCCTTCATGTCGGTAGGACGCCGTCAACGTCGGTTGGCGGCATCCCACGGTGGGGCTGAACATCCCACGCTGTCACACCAAGTCGGCTCAAGCCGGCTGAAGCACGCCGTCGAACCGTGCACTCGGGTATCTGGTGCGGCACCACGCCCGGCGGCTGATGAACTTTTACCACATAATCGGGTACGCGGCAGCGTCCCATGCCCGGCGGCTGAAGCGGCGGGCTATCCTCGCCGGAGCATCGCCAGGCGCGGTGTGATACTATCCGCTATTATAGCTGAACCGCTGTGGCGCTGAGGGGGGGCGGGCGCTGCGCCGGGAGGGGCGTAGCGGCGCGGCGGCTGCGGTCAGCGCGCTCAGGTGGCGCAATGGTGTAGTGATGCAGACCACCCGTACGATCGCCGGCCGCTACGAGATCGGCCCGCTGCTCGGGCAGGGCGCGGTAGGTGCAGTCTTCCGCGGCCGCGACCGCCAGACCGGCGCGGACGTGGCGGTCAAGGAGTTGCGCCAGGACGCCGCCACGCTGGACCCACAGGCGCTCGCGCGCTTCGAGCGCGAGGCCGCCGCGCTGCGTCGTCTGGACCACCCGGGCATCGTCAGGATGCTGGCTGCGGTGGCGGAGGGTGAGCGACACTACCTGGTGATGGAGTACGTCCCCGGTGGCTCGCTGGAGGCGCTGCTGCGCGTGGGCGGGCCGCTCCCGGTGCCGCGCGTGCTGGAGATCGGGCTGCACCTTGCGGGCGCGCTGGAGGCCGTTCACCGCCTCGGTATCGTTCACCGGGACATCAAGCCGGCCAATGTACTGCTGGATGCGGCTGGCGCCCCGCGGCTCACGGACTTTGGCGCGGCGTACGTGGCCGGCGGCGTGCGGCTCACCGAGACTGGCGTGCTGGTGGGCAGCTTCGCCTACCTCAGCCCGGAGGTGTGTGCGGGCGAGGCGCCCGACGTGCGGGCCGACCTCTGGTCCTTCGGTGTGCTGCTGTTCGAGATGCTTGCCGGCCGCCGCCCGTTTGACGCCCCTCAGCCCGGCGCGCTGCTGACTGCTATCCTCTCCCGCCCGGCGCCGGACCTGCGCGCGCTCCGGCCGGAGATTCCACCGGCGCTGGGCGAGTTGGTGGCGCAGTTGCTGGAGAAGGATCGCGGGCGGCGGGTGAGCAGCGCACACCTGGTGGGCGGGCAACTCCGCGAGTTGCTCCACCAGGCCACACCCACATCCGACGCTACCCTGCTGGCGCGGCTGCTCGACATCGAGGGGGAGGGCGAGGGAGGGCGCAGCCCTCCCTAATACTCACCTCTGCCCCGGAGCAGCAGGCTCAGCGCCAGCGCCAGGAGCAGCGCCGCCACGGCGAATAGGAACGTCTCGGCCACCACGCGCGCCGCCACGTCCAGCAGGAAGCCGGCCGGGTCGCTCAGCGCCTGCGGGTTGTCCGCGGCCGCGCGGCGCAGGGCGTCCTGGCGGCGCACCCCCCACAGCGTCAGCGTCGAGACCCCCAACGTCATGCCAGTGAGCCGCAGCACGATCACCAGGGCCGAGGCCGCGCCGCGGTGAGTGGCGTCCGCGGCAGCAATCACCGCGTCGGCGGCGGGTGCGAGGGTGACGCCTAGCCCCGCGCCGGCCACCATCAGACCGCCGACCATAACCGGGTAGCCGGTGCCGGCCTGCCAGAGGCAGAGCAGGCCGTAGCCCGCCGCCGCCAGGGCTATCCCGAGGAGCGCCGGCGGGCGGTGGCCAGTGCGGGCCGCTAGCCAGCCGCCTGCCGGCGCGGTGGCCGCCATCGTGAGCGTCAGCGCCGAGAGCACCAGCCCGCTCTCCCAGGCCCCACGCCGCAGAATGTCCGGCTCGGTAGGGTTGAGCAGCGCCAAGCGCGTGTTGATGAACAGCGGCACGTTGGCGATCGCCAGGGCCAGCGCGAAGCCGGCCAGCGCGTTGATCGCGCACGCCGCCGCGGCCCCGCGCCGGCGGAACAGCCCCAGGTCCAGCAGCGGGTAGCGGGCACGGCGCTCGGCCCACACGAAGGCCGCCAGCAGCGCCAACGCCAGCAGCGCCAGCGGCAGGGCGTAGGGCGGCGGGCCGGCGCGCTGGCCGTAGAAGTCCGCCTGGCCGAGCTCCGCACCCACAGAGAGCGCCATGTTCAGCGCCGTCAGGCCGCCGCTCACCAGCAGGGCCCCGCGCCAGTCGAACGAGCCGGCGGCGCGCGGGATGGGCAGGCTGCGCAGCGCGAGCCAGGTGAGCGCCAACGCCGCCACTCCGAGCGGCACATTGATCCAGAACAGCAGCCGCCAGTTGTCGAACAGGCGCATCAGCGCGCCGCCGTACAGGTGGCCCACCATCCAGCCGGCGGTGTCCACGGCGGCGATGATGCCGAGGGCCGCCGCGCGCCGGCCAGGCGGGAACAGGTCGCCCGCCAGCGCCATCGCGATCGGCACCAGCGCCCCGGCGCCGAGCGCCTGCGCCACCCGGGCCGCCACCACCGATGCCAGTGTGGGCGCGGCCGCTACCGCCGCCGAGCCGAGCGTGAACACCGCCAGGCAGACCATGTAGGCCTGCCGCCGGCCGTACAGGTCCGAGAGGCGGCCAGTGAAGGTCATGCTCACCGTGTAGGCCAGCAGGTAGCCGGTGATCACCCAGGCGGCGCGGTTCAGCTCGGTGTCGATCGACACCTGCAGGTCCAGTACGATCTTCGGCAGCACCGCGGTGACGATCGTGAGATCCACGGCGCCGAGGAAGACGGCGAAGGAGAGCAACGCGAGGGTGGTGTTGGGGGTGAATCGACGAACGACCAACGACGAACGACGAACGCTCGTCTCAACCGAATCCGTCGTTGACGCTACGGCCTGATGATCGTTCGCGCCTGGTCGTTGGTCGTTCCTCGTTGGTCGTCGGTCATTGGTCATGCGTCAGCACTCCACCGGCGCGCGCACGTCCACCGGCTCATCATAGCCGCTGAACGTCATCGTCCAGGTGGTGGGGTCGGCCGGGTCGGTGGCGCTATCCACCAGCACGATCCTGGACGCCCGCAGGGTGGCCTTGTCGGCCCAGATCTCGGCGGCCACCGGGCCGGCGCCGAGCAGCCCGCCGCTCACTGCCGCCAGACGCGCGCCATCGACCGTGGCGCGCAGGCGGTAGCTGGCCCGGCCGTCCACCTGCTCCTCGCCGGCCAGCGCGACATCCCGCAGGCCGTCCTGCAGCAGCGCCTCGATACCCGTGTCCGGTGCGAACAGCACCGCCGGGTCGAAGGCCGCGCCCGGTGCCACACACTGCCAGGCGCGGGTGAGCGGGTTGGTGAGGTATTGCCGGCTGGCCAGCGAGACGGTGCGCACCTCGACCAGGCCGGCGGCGCCGCGCAGCCTGAGAGTCGCCAGCACGCCGTCTGGCCGCCGCAGGGCGCCCTCCATGGCGGTGAGCGCGAACAGCCGCGAGGCGTCGGTGAAGACCGGCCGGCCCGTCACTGTCACCGCGAAGCGCAGGCTCTGCGCCTGCTGAGTGGCCCGCCCGACGCCGGCGGCGATCTCGGCCGGGGTGGGGGTGGGCGTGGGCGTAGATGCCGGCGCGCCAGGGGCGCAGGCGGCGAGGAGGAGGGCGGCGGTGATGATGAATCTGCGCAGCGCTCGCATTGCTATATCCGCTATCAGCTCATCCGCTCCCTATCCGCTGTCCCCCTCCAACCCTCCCCATCGGGGAGGAGCTCCTCCCGGCCTTCCCACAGGGCGCGCGGCGGCGTCAGCCTCCCGCGCGAAGCGCAGGGTCACACCACCGGCAGCCGCAGGAAATCGTAGGCGTCGTACACCTCGCTGTGGCGGCGCTGCAGGAGCTCCTCGAACGCCTGCGGGCCAGCGTTTCGGATGTAGTGGAACTCGCTGCGGTAGATCGGCAGCACCCACAGCCACTGGATCAGCGCGTCGGGGCGCTCGATCTGGCCTTGTGGCGTGCCCTCGAACATGCGCGGGTCGTCCAGGTAGGGGTAGGTGAGGTACAGGTACTCCATGCTGGAGCGGGGCACCACCGGCTCGCCCACCGGCAGTACGTAGCCGGGGCCGATCTCCAGGGTGTGGCGGTGTGGGTGCTCGGCGATCAGCGCCAGCAGGTCGCACACCTCGCGCTCGCGCTCTGGTGGGGCGTGCATGAGGTACTCGTAGCGCACGCCACGCCGGTCGGCGAAGCTGCGCGGGCTGTGGGGGATGACGCGCATACTGCCGCCGAGCGTGCCGTAGGTGGTGAAGAGCGGGTTCTGCGGGTAGGCTAGCACGGCGAAGTGGCGGGAGACCAGCCGCCCGGCGTCCTCTGGCGCGGGCGCGACGCGGATCAGGTGCGCGGGCGGTCCCTTCCAGCGCAGGTAGCGCTCGAACACCAGCAGCGCCGGGTCGCCCTCGCGGCGGTAGGCATCCTGGAGCTGTGTGCGCAGGTCGGCGTCGTTGCGGGACATATCAGGCCTGCCTTTACCACGAAGACCCGAAGGTGCGAAGACGCGAGGATTCGAAGGTGCCGGGGCCCGTCAAGCCCGGTTGTGCGTGCCGCTCACCTCGGCATCCACAGCCTTCGGGTCTTTGTGCCTTCGTGGTGAGCGGAGAGCTACTGGAGCACCACCCCATCCCGCGCCGGGATCGTCAGCGAGACAACCCCCGCCGCCACGTGCGCGCCCGCCAGGCCGTAGAGCGGCTGGAGCAGGGCGCCCTCGGCGAGGTACCCGGCGGCCGGGATCTGGACCGTGCGCGGCGCCTCGGCCGTGTTCACCGCCACCAGGATGCTCCCGCCATCCCCAACCCGCGCGAAGGCGTACACGTCGTCGTCAGCGTACAGGCGGCGGAGGGCGCCGGTGCGCAGCGCCACGTGCGCCCTGCGCATGGCGATCAGCCGCCGGTGGTAGGCCAGCATATCGTGGTCCCAGGTCTCCGGGCGGTGCCACGGGAAGGGGCGGCGGGCGTCGTGGTCCTGGTTGTGCCCCTCCAGCCCGATCTCATCGCCGTAGTAGATCGAGGGCGCGCCGGGGAAGGTCATCAGCAGCAGCGTGGCGAGCCGCACGCTGGCGCTGTCGCCGCCGCAGATGCTGATGAGGCGCGCGGTGTCGTGGCTGTCCAGCAGGTTGAGCTGCGTGAGCTGGATCTCCCAGGGGTACAGGCCGAGCAGCCACTCCATGCGGTCGGCGTAGGCTGTGCCGGAGAGCGCGGGTGTCGGCTCGTAGGAGCGGCCCTGGACCTCGGCGGGGATCACGCGCCGCCCGGCGGCGAAGGCGATCGTCGGCGCGGCCCACAGGTAGTTCATCACGCCGTCGAACTGGTCGCCCTGCAGCCACTGACGGCTGTCGCGCCACACCTCACCGACGATGTAGGCATCGGGGTTGATGGCCTTGACGCGCTGGCGGAACTCCTGCCAGAAGCCGGGAGTGGTGATCTCGAAGGGCACGTCCAGCCGCCAGCCGTCGATGCCGAAGCGCAGCCAGTGCTCGGCTACGCGCATGATGAACTCGCGCACCTGCGGGTTATCGGTGTTGAGCTTGGGCAGCGCGCGGTTGCCCACCCAAGCCAGATAGTTGGCGGGCCGGCTGCCGTCGTAGGGGCTGAGCGGCCAGCCCTCGATCGTGAACCAGTCCAGCCAGGGGGAGTGCGGGCCGTTCTCCAGGATGTCGTTGAACTGGAAGAAGCCGCGGCTGGCGTGGTTGAAGACGCCGTCCAGCACCACCCGCATCCCGCGTCGGTGGCACTCGTCCAGCAGCGCCCGCAGCGCCGCGTCCCCTCCCAGCAGCGGATCCACCTGGAAGTAGTCGTGGGTGTGGTAGCGGTGGTTGCTGGCGCTCTGGAAGACCGGCGTGAAGTAGATCGCGGTGGCGCCCAGCTCCTGGATGTGGTCCAGGTGCTCCAGCACGCCCAGCAGATCGCCGCCCTTGTAGCCCTGCGGCGTCGGCGGCGAGTCCCATGGCTCCAGGTTGTGCGGCTTCAGGACGCGCTCGCTCTTCGCGAAGCGGTCCGGGAAGATCTGGTAGAAGACGGCGTGCTTGACCCAGTCGGGAGTATGGATATCTGCCATCTCATCCGCTTCCTGCTAGAGCAGTCCTACCGGGTTATAGAAAGGGGGGAAAAGCTTTCGCGGGGGCGCAGCCCTCGCACCCCTGCCGTGCGCTAGCGCGCGTTGACCGATCACATGGGTTTGCGATATCCGCTCCCTATCCGCTGTCTATTCCCCCGTCCACGCCTCCTTATAATCCGCCCCCACCACCACCACGATATCCACCCCATACCCCGGTGGCGGCGCGTCCGGTCCCGGAGCGGCCAGCACATAGCGGGGGTCGATCCCGAGCGTCTCGGCCAGCGCCTGGCGCGTCAGCGGGCGGTCGTTGTAGTCAATGATCAGGGTGTGCTCGTAGGGGCGCGTCAGCGTCTCGGGGTCGGCCGTGAGGAAGCCGCGGCTGCGCAGGTAGCGCGTCACGCGCCCGGCGATGCCCTCCACCGCCGCGCCGTTCAACACCTGCACGGTGGCGTCCTCGGCCGGCGCCGCCGCGGTGGGCAGGGGTGCCGGCGATGGGAGGGGCGCGGACGCCGGCACTTGGGGGGTGTTGGGCGCCCCTCCCGCTGCGGGTTCCGGCGCAGGCCCGGCCTCCCAGCGCGCCACCAGCGCCGCCACGTCCGCCGGGTTCCAGTACAGGTCGGCGCCGTCCTCGGCGTCCAGCGTCACGTCGTCCGGGTTGATGCTGAGCTGCAGCACGCGGTCCGGCCCCAGGTCACGCGCCAGCGCCGCCAGGCCGTTCACCACCGCCAGGTCGCGCAGCGGCAGCGTGGTGCGAACATTCTCCTCCAGCACCTCGGCCCAGCGCGGCAGCAGCGCGGCGTTCTCCAGCAGCCCGCGCGCACGCACCTGGTCCAGCAGCGCGCGCAGCACCTGCTGCTGCCGCCGACCGCGGTCGAAGTCCGAGCTGGCGTGGCGGGTGCGGGCGTAGATCAGCGCGGTACGCCCGTCCATCACCTGCAAGCCAGGCGGGATGTAGATGCGCTCGACGCCGTAGTTCTCGGTGGGGTACTCGGCATCCAGCAGCGGCGCCGGCACGTCCACCACCACGCCGCCCACGCTGTCCACCAGGCGCTCGAAGCCCTGGAAGTCCACCTGCGCGATGTAGTCCACCGTCACGCCGAGGAAGCCCTCCACCGTCTCGGCCGCCACTGCGCCGCCAGCGGCGTCCGGGTCGGTGCCGACGCCGTAGAGCGCCTCGGCGTTGTTATAGCCGTAGCTGAAGGCAGTGTTGATCTTGGCCAGGCCGACGTTGGGGATGGTCACCATCGAGTCGCGCGGGATGGAGAGCATGCTGGCGGTGCGCGCCTGCGGGTCCACCCGCACCAGGATGAGCGTGTCGCTGCGCACACCGTCCTCGGGCGCGGTGCGCCGGTCCACCCCTACCAGCAGCACCGTGAACGGCCGGCTGATGGCGGGGGGCAGTTCCTGTGGCGCGCGAGCGGCAGCGGTGGGCGGCGCTGCAGTGGTGGGGGCCGGCAGCGCAGTTGCCGCATCGCTCGTCGGTTGTCGGGCATCCGTCGCCGCGGTGCGCCGGCGCGGGTCCTCCTGCTGGATCGCGCTGAGCGCCTGGTCGGCGCGGCGGAGCGTCACTCCCACCGCGGCCACCAGCAGTGCGCCGGCCAGCCCTATCCCGGCCGCGAACAAGCGCCAACTCGAACCCCGTCGCGCCCGCCGGCGGGCCGCCACGCGCTCGCGGGCGGTCTGCTGGGGGGATATGGGGCGCTGGCCTGGGTTGGGCATCGGCTATTCCCGCTTGAGTCGCTACGCCGTCTCCGGCGGCGATTATAGCACAGGCGCTCCGCCCTGTAGGGCGTATGCGTTCTCACCACGCCCGGCCGTGAACGGGCGGGCTATCATTGCGAAGCCGGCGAAGGCCGGCTGAAGCAGGCCGCGGAGGCGACCTTCGTAGTGATAGCCGGCGGGTTTAGCCGCCCGGCGTGGTGTCGCGCCGAGAACGCATACGCCCTGCGGCGTACTTGACAATCCTGCACAACTCTTTTATAGTGAGCCGCAACAACTGAATAGACGCACTCTTATCCAGAGAGGCGGAGGGACCGGCCCGACGAAGCCTCGGCAACCCCCAGAAGAAAGGCAAGAGGCAAAAGGCAAAAGGTAACATGAGCCAGGGAGCGATCGCAGCAGCGCAGCACCGATCAGTCCCCGTCGTTTTTACCTTTTAGCTTTTACCTTTTCCCTTTCGGTACGGAAGGTGCCAATTCCGGCAGAGTTATCTGGAAGATGAGAGGCGCGCGGCTGGAAGTTGTGCCCATGTGAACCCAACCTCCTCGCCCTGGAGCGTACGCCCTCATCAACCGATGGGGGCGTTTCGTTTGCCCGGAGGCCGACATCGGGGCGCGGGGGCGGCCCCTCGCACCGTTGCTTCTCTTCTGGCGCAATGGGCGCCGCATTGCAACCTGACAAGGAGAATCGGAGGACATGGCGGACGACATCACCTTCACCGGCTTCGAGACGCTGGCGCTGCACGCCGGCCAGCAGCCGGACCCCACCACCGGCTCGCGGGCCGTGCCGATCTACCAGACCACCTCGTACCAGTTTAAGAGCACCGAGCACGCGGCTAACCTGTTCGGCTTGAAAGAGTTCGGCAACATCTACACCCGCATCATGAACCCCACCACCGACGTGCTCGAGCAGCGCATCGCCGCGCTCGAGGGCGGCGTCGGGGCGCTGGCGCTCTCCTCCGGCCAGGCCGCCGAGACCCTCGGTATCCTGAACGTGGCCGGCGCCGGGGACAACATCGTCTCCTCCTCGGACCTGTACGGCGGCACCTACAACCTGTTCCGCCATACCCTGCCCAAGCTCGGCATCACCACCCGCTTCGTGGACGCGCGCGACCACGAGGGGTTCCGCAAGGCGATCGACGGCCGCACCAAGCTGGTGTTCCTCGAGTTGGTGGGCAACCCGAAGCTGGACATCCTCGACCTTGAGGCGATCGTGAAGATCGCGCACGAGCAGGGCGTGGCTGTGATGGTGGATTCCACCACTGCCACCCCCTACCTGTGCCGGCCGTTTGACTGGGGCGCGGATATCGTGGTGCACTCGGCCACCAAGTACCTCGGCGGCCACGGTACCAGCATCGGTGGCCTGCTGGTGGACAGCGGCAAGTTCGACTGGACGAACGGCCGCTACCCTGAGTTCACCGAGCCGGACCCCTCGTACCACGGGCTGGTGTACAGCCAGGCCCTCGGCCCGCTGGCCTACATCATCAAGGCCCGCGTCCAGGGCCTGCGGGACATCGGCGCCGCGCTCAGCCCGTTCAACGCCTTCCTGTTCCTGCAGGGCATCGAGACGCTCGGGCTGCGCATGGAGCGCCACAGCCAGAATGCCCTCGCGGTGGCGAAGTACCTGAAGGAGCACGCCAAGGTGAGCTGGGTCACCTACCCTGGCCTGCCCGAGCACCCGACGTACGCGCTGGCGCAGAAGTACATGCCCAAGGGCCAGAGCGGCATCGTGGGCTTCGGCATCAGGGGCGGGCGCGAGGCCGGGCGCACCTTCATTGACAACCTGCGGCTCTTCTCGCACCTGGCCAACATCGGCGACGCCAAGAGCCTGGCGATCCACCCGGCCACCACCACCCACAGCCAGCTCACGCCCGAGGAGCAGCGGCTCACCGGCGTCACCGACGACTACGTGCGCCTCTCGGTCGGCATCGAGACGCTCGACGATATCCTGGCAGACCTGGAGCAGGCGCTCGCGAAAGTGTAAGTTCTCAGTTTTGAGTTCTACGTTTTGCGCTCCGGCGCCGCAACGCAAAACGTAAACTCATAACGTAAAACTGAGTGAGCTATGACTGCACTCGCCACCCAGACCGACCCCGGCGTCGGCATCGTCCAGACGCGCTACGCCACCTGGCTCGAGCCGCTCCCCCTGGACAGCGGCGCCGCCCTGGGGCCGATCACGCTGGCCTACGAGACCTATGGCCAACTCAGCCCCGCGCGGGACAACGCCATCCTGCTGCTGCACGCGCTTTCCGGAGATGCGCACGCCGCCGGCAGGCACTCGCCTGCGGACCGCAAGCCCGGCTGGTGGGACACGATGGTCGGCCCGGGGCGCCCGTTCGACACCGAGCGCTACTTCGTGGTCTGCTCGAACGTGCTGGGCGGGTGCCGCGGCAGCACCGGTCCGAGCAGTGTAGACCCGGCCACCGGCCGGCCGTACGGCGCGCGCTTCCCGGTGGTCACGATCGGCGACATGGTGCGCGCGCAGGCCCGCCTGCTGGACTACCTGGGGATCGAGCGGCTGCACGCCGTGGCGGGCGGCTCGATGGGCGGCTTCCAGGCGCTGGAGTGGGCTACCGCCTACCCCGAGCGCGTGCGCGGCGCGCTGCTGCTCGCCACCACCGCGCGTCACTCGCCGCAGATGATCGCCTGGAACGCCATCGGGCGGCGCGCGATCATGAGCGATCCGGCCTGGCGCGGCGGGGACTACTACGACGGCCCGATCCCGGCCGACGGCCAGGCGATCGCGCGCATGATCGGCCACATCACCTACCTCAGCGAGCCGTCGCTCGAGCGCAAGTTCGCCCGCACCCTGCAGCGCGGCGGTGGGCCGGCCTACACGCTGGAGCAGGAGTTCGCCATCGAGAGCTACCTGGAGTACCAGGGCCGGAGCTTCAACGCCCGCTTCGATCCCAACTCCTACCTCTACATCACCAAGGCGATGGACTACTGGGACCTGCCGGCGCGCTACGGCTCGCTGGACGCCGCGCTCTCCCGGGCGCGCGCCTCCTTCCTGCTGATCTCCTTCACCAGCGACTGGCTCTACCCCACGTCCGAGTCGCTGGCGATCGCCGAGTCGTTGCGGCGCGTCGGCCGGGTGGTCCGCCATGTCGAGATCGAGTCCACCGCCGGGCACGACGCCTTCCTGGTGGACGACGAGCCACAGGCGCCGCTGATCCGCGAGTTCCTCGCCACGCTTGGGGAATAGCTGCAAGCGCCCCGCGCATGTCCAGGCGCGGCGATAGGCGATAGGGTTGCTCAAGGCACTGCCCATCGCCTATCGCCTATTGCCTGATCCCCCCGACCTCCGATAGCGCAGCGCATCATGCACCCAGTTGACTGCCCCCGCCGCTCTGCGGTATGATACAGGCGCCCCACGGCGCGGCCGCGTGCCGTCGCCCAAGTGAATAAGGAGCAGGTGCTATGCGGAATATGTTCGGTGCGCTGGCATTTATTCTGGGCCTGGCGCTCGGGATGGTTGGCGGCGCTGCGCTGCTGGCCTACGCCTACCAGGCCGCTGGCCTCTACCCGCCCGACGACGCTACGATCAAGTTCATCGCCCGTGAGCGCGGCTGGCTGCGCGACGATGTGTAGCCGCGCGGCGCGATCGCCGCGGGCCTCCCGAGGGGCTCGTCACATGCAGCCGGGGGCCCAGGGGAGGGCGGGGTGCCCACTGGGCTCCTCCCTTGAATCCTCGCCTGCCGCGCTCACGTTGGGAGACCACGGGCCGCCATAGCTGGACGCCGCGCCGCGAAGCCGTGTCAATGCGAGGGAGCATACCGATGGACAGACCCTGGTTCAAAAGCTACGAAGAGCGCGTGCCGCACACCATCGACGTCCCCGATGTCACCCTCGACTTCTTCCTTCGCGAGAGCGCGCGCAAGTACCCGTACAACACTGCCACCAACTTCGTCCTCAGCTACCTGCTCGGCCAGCGGGTCACTATCGGGGGGAAGCTGACCTACCAGAAGCTCAATGAGCTGGTGGACCGCTTCGCCAACGCCCTCTACCAGCTGGGCGTGCGCAAAGGGGACCGGGTGGCGATCATGCTGCCCAACTCGCCGCACTTCGTGGTGGCCTTCTTCGCCGCCATGCGCATCGGTGCGATTATTGTCAATAATAATCCCACCTACACCGCGCGCGAGCTCAAGCACCAGCTCGAGGACTCGGGCGCCGAGACGATCGTCCTGCTCAATCTGTTCTACCCGCGGCTGCGCGAGATCCAGGAGGACACGCCGATCAAGCGTGTGATCGTCGCCCACATCTTCGATACGCTGCCCTTCCCCTCCAGCCTCCTGGTCAAGGCCAAGCAGAAGAAGGACCCGGCCTGGGTGGATGTGCACCCCGAGCACAACATCTTCTTCTTCGAGCGCCTACTGGAGAAGTACCCGGCCATGCCGCCCAGGGTCGAGGTGACGCCCGAGGACGTGGCGCTGTTCCAGTACACCGGCGGCACCACCGGGCTGCCCAAGGCCGCCATGCTCACCCACCGCAACCTGGTGGCGAACACGCTGCAGGTGCACGCCTGGCTGCCGAGCGCCAGCCTGGGCCAGGAGAAGATGATGGCGGCCATCCCGTTCTTCCACGTCTACGGGATGACGGTCTGCATGATCTTCGGCGTCTCCATCGGCGCGGAGCTGACGATCGTCCCTAACCCGCGCGAGCTGGACCACGTGATGAACGTCATCCAGAAGGAGCGCACCTCGATCTTCCCCGGCGTGCCGGCGATGTACATCCGTATCGTCAACCACCCGAAGGTCGCCGAGTACGACTTGCGCTCGATCAAGGCCTGCATCAGTGGTTCGGCCCCGCTGCCGATCGAGGTGCAGGAGCGCTTCGGCCAGATCACTGGCGGGCGTCTGGTGGAGGGCTACGGCATGACCGAGCTCTCGCCGGTGTCACACTGTAACCCGGTGTTCGGCCGGCGGAAGAAGGGCTCGATCGGTGTGCCGCTGCCGGGCGTGGACGCCAAGCTCGTGGATCTGGAGACCGGGGAGGACCTGCCCTTCCCCACGGACAGGGAGGGCGAACTGGCAGTGCGCGGGCCGATGGTGATGAAGGGCTACTGGAACCGCCCGGAGGAGACGGCCGCGACGGTGGATGCCGACGGCTGGCTGAAGACCGGCGACATCTGCAAGGTGGATGAGGACGGCTACTTCTACATCGTGGACCGCAAGAAGGACATGATCATCGCCTCGGGCTTCAAGGTGCTCCCGCGCGATGTGGAGGAGGTGCTCTACACCCACCCGAAGGTGATGGAGGCGGTGGTGGTGGGCGTGCCGCACCCGGCCCGCGGCGATGACACGGTGAAGGCGTTCATCGTCCCGCAACCGAACAGCAACCCGACGGCCGAGGAGATCCGCGAGTTCTGCAAGCAGCACCTCGCGGCCTTCAAGGTGCCGCGCGAGATCGAGTTCCGCGCCGAGCTGCCGAAGACGATGGTGGGCAAGGTGCTGCGGCGGGTGCTGGTGGAGGAGGAGAAGCAGAAGCAGGCCGCCGCGAAGGCAGAGGAGCAGCCGGCGGGCGCGTAGTATACGGTGATAGTGATAGGTTCATAGGTAAGCCATGGTTTCGCTGCGCGGCCTCCAGCCTTCCCGTCTGAGGGGGCGCGGAGGGCCTCGCCCCTCCGAAAAAGATGTGCTGTGGGGGCCTTTGCCCCCCACCCCCCATGCGCGTACCCTGCGGGAACGCCTGCGGCGTGCGCGCGGACGGTCACGGACGCGCGCACCTTGTCTAATGGGAGTCTGCGCCTATGACCTATGACCTATCACCTATCACTTGATCATGGCTATCTCACACAGCGAAATCGCTGCCCTCACCTGCCCATCCTGCGGCGCGCGCTTTGATGCCGCGGTCTGGACGCTGGTGGACGCCGCCGAACGGCCGGACCTGATGGATGCGCTGCGTGCGGGGACGCTGAACGCGGTGCCCTGCCCGCGGTGCGGCCGCACAAGCCAGGCGGGCACGCCGCTGCTGCTCCACGACCCGGTGCGGCGGCGGGTGTACTTCGCCGCGCCGTCCGGCGCCGCCGAGCACGAGGTGCGCGAGCAGGTCCATGCGCTGTTGTACACGTTGGTGGAGGGATTGCCCGCGGAGGCGCGCCTGCCCTACCTCGGTGATGTCCAGGTGGAGCAGGAGTTGGAGGGCGTGCGCCGGGCGGTGCTGCGCCGTGAGCGCCGCCCAGGGGGTGGAGGGCACCGGCCGGAGGGCGGGGGGCGTGGGATCGAAGCGGCAGCCACTCCGCCCCAACGTTCAACGCTCGACGTTCAGCCTTCCCCGCTGCTAGATGCCGTCCAGTCCCTGTTGGCGGCCGACAGCGCCGAGGAGATCGAGGCGGTGATCGCGCAGCACCCGCAGCTGCGCGATCCGGCCGCCGACGCGGCGATCGCTGGCCTGGCCGACATCGCCTTCGCTCAGGGCGAACGCGATGTGGCGCATGCTCTCGCCGAGGCGCGCCAGATCCTGCGCGACCTGCGGCTGGGCACGGCGGACCTCGAGCCACGAGACGTGCGCCGCGCGGCTGCCAGCAGCGCTCCCGGCGCTCAGTCCTCAATCCTCAGTCCTCAGTCCTCGCTGAGCGACGCCGCTTACCAGGCCCTCATGCGCGCCGCCACGCCCGCGGACCTCGCCGATGTGGTGCGCGACCACCCGGCGCTGCTGGAGCCGTGGGCGGACGATGCGCTCGGGCTGCGCGCCGAGGCCGCCCTGGATGAGGGGAACGAGCGCCTGGCGCAGGCGGTGGAGGCGCGGCGCGACGCGCTGGCCGAGCTGCGTGCGGCGCTGACCGACGAGCACGAGCTGGGGTGCGCCATCCAGGAGCTCCTGCGCGCCGGCGATCGGGAGGAGGCCCTGGCCCGGGCGCTCTCCGACCACCCGGTGCTGCTTACCGACGCCGCCCAGGAGTCGCTGTTTCGCATCGCCGCCGAGGCGCGCGCCCGCGGCGATGACACGCTGGCAAAGCGCGTCGTCGAGCGCCGCGCCATGTTGCGCACTGTCCGCGACGGCCTGGAGGAATCATCATGAACGACTACTTCGAGTTCCAGCTCCGCCCCCGCGTGCTCTACAAGCCCGGCCTGGTGCGCGAGGTCGGCGAGGAGATCGCCCGGCTGGGCGTGCGGCGCGCGTTCGTTGTGGCCGACGCCGGCGTGGAGCGCGCCGGCCTGCTCGAGCCGGTGCGCGCCGGGATGGCGGAGCACGTCGAGCTGGCGGGTGTGTTCACCGACGTGCCGGCCAACTCGTCGGTGCGCGCGGTGGAGCGCGGCGCAGCCCTGGCCCGCGAGTCGGGCGCCGATGTGATCGTCGCCGTCGGCGGCGGCTCGCCGATCGACACCGCCAAGGCGATGCGCATCCTGCTCACCGAGGGCGGCGCCCTGCTCGACTACCAGGGGTACAACCTGCTCAGCCGCCCGCTGACGCCGATGGTGGTCATCCCGACCACCGCCGGCACCGGCAGCGAGGTCACCTCCTGGGCCGTGATCCGGGACGAGGACGCCGCTACCAAGATGCCGTTCTCCAGCCCGTTCCTCGCGCCGGACCTGGCGGTGCTCGACCCGGAGTTGACGCGCACGCTGCCGCCGCGCCTGACGGCCGCCACCGGGATGGATGCCCTGACCCACGCGATCGAGTCGTTCGTCGGTACGAACGCGAACCCGATCACCGACAGCCTGGCGCTCCAGGCGATCGACATGATCTCTAACAACCTGCGCGCCGCCGTCCACAGCGGGGCCGACCTGGACGCGCGGGGGAATATGCTGGTGGCCTCGTGCATCGCTGGCATCGCCTTCTCCAGCGGCGGCGGCAGCCTGGGGATCGTCCACGCTATCGCCCACAGCGTCGGCGGCGTCTTCGAGGTCCACCACGGCACGGCCAATGCGATCGTCCTGCCGCACGGGATGCGCTTCAATAGCGCGGTCGTGCCGAACCGCTACGTCCGCATCGCGCGCGCCATGGGGGTGAACGCCGGCGGACGCCCGGAGCAGGACGTGATCGAGGACGGCATCGCGGCGGTGGCGCAGCTAGCGGCGGACTGCGGCCTGCCCGCCCGCCTGCGCGATGTGGGCGTCCCCGAGGACGCGCTGCCGGCGATCGCCGACGCGGCCCTCGGCGACGCGGCGATCTTCACCAACCCCCGCCCGGCGACGATCGAGGACATTCTGGAGGTGGCCCGCGCCGCATGGTGATGCGGGCTGCGGCGGGGAGGTTTGGAGGGGCACGGCCCCTCCTCATTGATAGCGGGGGCCGAAGGCCCTGCACCTTGCGAATCTGCGCCACACCCTAGTAGCGGTATATCAAGTGCGACTGTTTAGGTGGGTTTTCAAGGGGAGGGCGCACCCCTCCCTCAGGCCATCCCCCCTGGCAACCGGGGTATAGTGCGAAGGGTGCAGGTGGGAGACGAAACCACACTGGTCGGCACCGATCGCCGCGCGCGTCTGATCGGCGTCGTGCTGATCAACGGCGGCCTGCTGTTGCTGCTGCTCGGGCTGTACTACGGGCTGGCCGGCGTGCTGTTGCCGCTCGTCGGCGTTCGCGAGACCACCGCGCATGCCCTGGCCACGCTGTGTGTTGCGGTGGTGGTGGTGCCGGTGCGCCAGCGGGTGGTGGCGCTCTCCAACCGCATCATCCACCGTGAGTGGCAGGGCACGCAGGACCTGCTGCGCGAGGTGGGCGCGGCCCTCAGCCGCACGATCGACCCGGCGGCGCTGTATGCGCTGCTGGTGGAGGACCTGCCGCACCGGCTGCGAATCGAGGGCGCCACGCTGTGGATGCTCGAGCCGCCCGACGACCACGCGTTCACGGCGATCGGGCGGGACCCTGCCGAGCCAGGGGCCACGCTGCTGGCCAACGGCGCGAGCGTGACGCAGGTGCGCTATGCGCCGGCCTACCTGCGCGTGCCGGCGCTGGCCGAGATCGAGTGGGCGCCGCCGCTGATCGCTCAGGGGGTGCGCCTGGCCATCCCGCTACGCGTGGGCGACCGGCTGGTAGGGATCTACGGCTGCGGCGCGCCGATCGGTCGGCGTAGCTACCCGCCCCACGTGCTGAACGTCCTGCTCACGCTCGCGCCATCCGTCGCCAGCTCGATCGAGAACGCCCGCGCCTACACCGAGATTGCGCGGCTCAACGCCCAGCTCCGCGCGCTCGACCAGCTCAAGGACGAGTTCATCGCCAGTGTGGGCCACGAGCTACGCACGCCGCTCACCAGCCTGACGCTGGCGCTGCAGCTGCTGGCCCACCAGCCGGACCTGGCCGACGACCTGTCGCACGTGCTGCGCCGCAGTGTGGCCCGCCTGCAGGCGCTGGTGGAGCGCGTGCTGCGGCTGGACCAGCAGCACCGCGGCCAGGAGGAGCATGCGCTCGCGCTCACTTCGGTGGAATTGCTGCCGCTGCTGGAGGATATCGCCGCCGAATACGCTCCCTCGGCCAATGCCAAGGGGCTGCGGCTGGCGGTGGATGTGCCGGAGGGCCTGGCGGTGTGGGGCGAGGGGGCCAGCCTGCGGCGCGCCCTGCACGAGATTGTGGACAACGCCGTGCGCTATAGCGAGCGCGGCACGGTGGCGCTGTCTGCCGCGGTGCAGGACGGGGTGGCGCTGGTGAGCGTCTCCGACCAGGGGCCCGGGATCCCGCCCGAGGAGCGCGACTGGCTGTTCGATGCATTCTACCGTGGGCGCGGCGCACGGGCGCTGGCCGAGCAACCAGGCGCCGGCCTCGGGCTGAGCCTGGCCCGGCGTGACCTGGAGGCGCTGGGCGGGCACATCTGGCTGCAGCACACCGGCCCGGAGGGCTCGACGATGTGTGTGTCGCTCCCGGCGGTCATCCTCTCGCACAACGAGTTGGGTGCGCCCTCGGCCGACCTGCCGGCGCACCCCGCGCCTCCCCCCCCGCTCCCCGAGCGCGTGGCCTACGCCCGCCGCGGCGTCGCCCCCTCCTGATACCGGTCACACCAACAGCAAACGGGCGGCGCCGGGTGCATGGTGCGCCCGGCGCCGCCCGTATCTATGTGCCGCTACGGTGCGGCAACCTCACGCGCGATCAGGACGTTGGGCGGGAGCAGGGACGGGACGCGCAGCGCGAGCAACTGCTCGTCGTAGCACTCGCCCGCGTACAGGCAGCTCAACGCCCACAGGTGGTTCAGGTGCATCCGCGTGAACACCCGCCCGTCACCCAGTTCGCGATCCGCAAGGACCTGGGGAAGCAGCTTATGGATGATCGTGTCGAGCTCAGCGGTAGACATAATGTCGCCCCCTCGTGTGTGTGCGACCGATATCGCTGTGCCTGCCATCCGCGTCAGCAACTTCTCAGGAAACACGCAGTATTGTAGCATATTTTGCTGCGCTGTCCAGCTATTTGTGGGGCCTGTGAGCAGGCTGTAATAGCACACGGCAGGCCCGTCCAGACAATCCAGCCAGGGTGGGTTTCAGGGGAGAGCACATTGGGACGTATGCGTTCTCGCCACGCCCTACAGCACCCAGCCGGTGATGAACGGTTACGCACTCCGTGAGCAGAGGGCGCCATCCCACGCCTGGCTGGGCCCAGCGGGCACCCCGCAGCGGGCTCTCCCCTGCCAAGCCCACCTGCGCGGGCTGTGGCTCAGGCCGCGCAGGCGGCCTTCGTACCGGATAGCCCGCCCGTTCACGGGCCGGGCGTGGTGCCGCGCCCAGAACGCATACGCCCTCAGAGCGCCTAGCCCTCCCCTGCCCCTCCCCAAATATATGGGGTATAATTGGATGCCGTGCGTACCGAAAGCGTATCCCCCGAGCGTCCGACGTGGCGTTCTCGAAGCAATATCCGTACCAGCCCGCTGCTACAGGTGCTCGACCTCCGGCTGGCGCTCATCCTGGTGCTCGCGCTGCTGGCCGGGGCGCTAGCCTACCAGTCGCCGCCCGCGTCCGCCGTAGCGGTGGGCTGGCTGGGCGACCGGCTGTTCCTGCGGGCCAGCGAGGGGCAGGCCGCCGCGGACGCGCTTAGCTTCTATGGCGACGAGCTGACGGACAGCGCCGGCAGCGGCCGCAGCCGGTGGACGCACCGCGCAGGCGCCGCGCTCACCTTCCCCGGCCTCGGCAGCGGAGACCTCACGCTGACGCTGCGCGCCCAGGGCTGGCCGGAGGATGTGCTTGGGACGCGCGCCCGCCAGCCGGAGGTCACCGTCGAGGCGGATGGCCGCGTGCTGAGCCGCTTCACACCCACGCCCGCCTGGGCCGACTACACCTTCCGCATCCCCGCCGAGCTGCGCGCCGGTCCGGACCTGACGGTGACGCTGCGCGTCTCGGACGCCTTCACCAGCACCGCGCGCTACGCCGACCCGCGGCCGAAGGGCATCCGTCTGGAGCGCGTCAGCGTCTACGGGGCGCCCGCGGCCGGCGTAGCTGCCCCGGCGCCGGGGCCGCTTGCCTGGCTGCTGCTGTGCGGCGCGCTATGGCTGCTAGCGCTGGTGGCGCTCAGTGGCCGCCCGACGCTCGGCTTCGTGCTGGCGACGGTGCTGGTGGCCGGTGTGGCGGTGGGGCTGACGGCGGTGCGCGCCTGGGCGGCCGCGCTGCTGCCATGGCTGGCGGCCGGGAGCGGGCTGCTGCTGGCCGTCGCCTGGCGCGCCGCGATCGTCGACCTGGCGGCCAGGCTCGTGCGGCGCTACGCCCGCGGCAGCGCGATCAACTACGGCCTGGTAGCCGCCGGCGCGAGCTGGCTTGCGCTGGTGGCAGCCCAGGCCAGCTCGTCGCTCCAGCTCCCTGGCCTCAACGCCTTCTGGGACACCTTTCCGGACTCGCTGATCTACGGCATGCTCTGGACGGGGCTGGCGCTGCTGGTGATCGTGCGCGGCAAGGACGGGCTGCCGCGCCTGTCGAACATGATCGCCGGCCTGCTCGGGCACCCGCGCGCGGCGCCGGCGCTCCTGGCGCTGTTCCTCCTGGTATGGCTGGGCTACGCGGCCGCCGTGGCCGCCGGGATGCCGTACGTCGGCCACGCCGACTACGCTGACAACGCGGTGGTGGCGCGCAACCTGGTGGCCGGGCGCGGCTTCGTCGTGGACTACGTCACACAGTTCTACCAGCTGTATGACGGCGTGACCCGCCCGCAGGAGACGTGGCCGCTGCTCCAGCCGCTGTGGATCGCGCCGTTCTTCGCACTGCTCGGGCCGAGCGACTGGGCCGCTAAAATCCCCAACCTGATCTTCGCCGCCGCGCTGGCGCTGCTGATCTATACCGCCGGGGCGCGCCTATGGGACAGGCGGGTGGGGTTGACGGCGGCGGTCTTCGTACTCACCAGCTACCTGTTCTTTCGCCTGCTGATCTATGCTACCAGCGACCTGGCCTTCGTGGCGCTGTCGTTCGGAGCGATCTGGGCGCTGTACCGTGCTGTGACGAACGACGGACGACGGACGACGGACGACGGAGGACGAACGCAGGGCAGGAGGGGTGGGCTGCGCTCGTTGGTCGTTGGTCGTCGGTCGTTCGTCATCTCTGGCGTGCTGACGGGCCTGATGCTGCTCCAGAAGCCGGGCAGCGGCGGGCTGATCGCTCTGGGGATGGGGCTGTGGCTGCTGAGAGTGCAGCTTGCAGCTTGCAGCTTGCAGCTTGGCTGGGGAAAATCTACCATCTACCATCTGCACTCTGCACTTCGCCCGCTGCTCGTCTGGGGGGTGATCGCCCTCACCATTCTCTCGCCCTACCTGGCGCGGAATATGGCCCTGTTCGGGCGGCCGTTCTACTCCACGGAGAGCATGGACGCCTGGGTACTGGAGTACACCGACTGGGACGCGATCTACGGCGTCTACACCACTGAGGGCGGGCTGAGCGCGCTCGGGGTGCCGGACGCCACCTGGGTGCTGCGCTGGGGCTTCGACCGCACGCTCGCGAAGATCGGGCGGCAGGTGCTGGCGGCGCGCGACTACCTGGTGCCCGCCTGGCCCGGCCTGCCGCTCGGTCTGGGCGAAGTTCTGACGGGGCGGGAGGACAAGGGGCGCCTGCTGTTCGAGATGGGCGCCTGGCTGAGCCTGCTGGGGGCCATCGGGTCCATCGACGGGCGGCGGCGGCTGCTCGGGCTGCTGCTGGCGGCCTTCCTGCCCTACGCGCTGTTCCTGGCGCTCTACTGGCACACCAACGAGGAGCGCTACTGGGTGGCACTCATGCCCTGGCTTGCGCTGCTGGCGGCCGGCGCGCTGTGGCGCGGCTACGACCGGGTGGCGGCCATCGGCGACGGGCGCTGGGCACCGCTCGGCCTGGCGCTGGTGGTCACGGCGGCGACGCTGACGGTGCGCCCCTCCTGGCCGGACATCGCCGAGAAGGTGGAGGTGGAGCCGCAGCTCTACGCCGCCGACCTGCAGGCCTATGCGTGGCTGCGGGCGAACGCCGAGCCGGGCGCGGTGGTGATGACGCGCGTCCCCTGGCAGCTCAACTGGCACAGTGGCCTGCCGGCGCTGATGATCCCCAACACCGCCGACCGCGAGGTATTCCTGCGCATCGCCCGCCACTACCGGGCGCGCTACCTGGTGTACGATAGCCTGCAAAGCCCACCGCGCGCTGCCCGCCCCATGCTCGAGTCCCTTATCGCCGACCCGGCCCTCGGCGTCGAGTTGGTCTATACCTCGCCGGTCCACGCGGTGACGGCGGATGGGACCTACAAGGAACTTGCGACCGAGGTGTACCGCCTGCCGGAGGACTACGGCGGCGTGGCGCCAGTTGTTGGGGAGGGGCAGGGAGGGCGCAGCCCTCCTTGAAACCCACCTTTGCCACTCGTCCACGGCGGCGGACGTCTGCCCAGGGTTTCCGAAGGGCTTGAGCCCGCGAGAAAGCGGCGCGCGTAACGCATCAACGGACGCTTCAGCGTACGAGGGCGTAACCGCAAAGCGGGAGGTTTGGCGGGGCGCAGCCCCTCCAACGGGGGCTCCGGGGGCCGCAGGCCACCGAAACATCCCCACGGGGGTTTGGGGCGCAGCCCCAAGCATACGTGACCGATGCTCTAGCAGCAATACTTTTCACATAAGCGGGCGCTGCCCGCAGCGTGGGGGTGCGGGGGCCGCAGGCCCCCGCGAACCCCTCCACGCCTCCCGTATTTGAAAGGTATTGGCTCTAACAGTGTGCGCGCAGCGTACGCTCATCTATAGCGCAATGAATATTCTGATGCTCACATCGTCCTACCCCAAGTATGCGGGTGAGACGACGGCCCCGTTCATCGAGGAGATCGCCGCGGCCCTGGTGCGGCGTGGCCATTGTGTGACCGTGGTGGCGCCCTTTCATCCCGAGGTGCGCCGCAGCGCAGTGGAGCGCGGGGTGCGCCTGCGCTTCTACCGCTACGCCCCCCACCCGGCGCTCAATGTCTACGGCTACGCCGAGTCGCTGCGGGCGGACGTGGGACTGCGGAGCCAGGCGCTGGCCGCCGTGCCGCTGGCCGTGGCCGCGTCGCTGATCGAACTCCTACGGTGTACGCGCGCAGCAGCGGGCGCGGGAACGTCATCGTCCAGGAGGGCGCCTTCGCCCGCTGCTGTGCCCCTACCGTTTGATATTATCCACGCTCATTGGGTCCTGCCGAACGGCGTGCCGGCCGCCCTGGCCGCCCGGCTGCGTGGCCTGCCGCTGGTGGTGAGTCTGCACGGCTCGGACGTGTATATGGCCGCCAGGACCTGGCCGCTGGCGCTCGCCGCCGCCACGGTCTTCCGCAGCGCCGGGGCCGTCACGGCCTGCAGCGGGGACCTGCGTGAGCGCGCGTTGCGGCTCGGCGCCCGGGCCAGCGATACCACGGTGGTGCCATACGGTGTGGATGTGGCAGCCTTCCGGCCGGACCCGGCGGGCGCCGCGGCGGCGCGCGCGGAGTTGGGGCTGCCCGAAGGGGCGCCGCTGGTATTGGCGGTGGGCCGCATGGTCTACAAGAAGGGCTTTACCTACCTGCTGGAGGCCTTCCCCCGCGTGCTGGCGCGCCACCCGGAAGCGCGGCTGGCGATCGTGGGCTACGGCGACCTGCGCGCGGACCTCGAGCGCCGCGCCGCCGAGTTGGGGATCGCCACGCGCGTGCTGTTCCCCGGCCAGCTCGCGCGCGCGCGCGCCGCACGCACTATCGGCGCCGCCGACGTGTACGTGGTGCCCTCGGTGCGCGACCAGGCCGGCAACGTGGACGGGCTGCCGAACACGCTGCTGGAGGGCATGAGCGCTGCGCGCCCGATCGTGGCCACCAACATCGCCGGCATGCCGGACGTGATCGCCGACGGCGTCCACGGCCTGCTGGTGCCCGAGCGCGACCCGCAGGCGCTGGCGCAGGCAGTGGTGCGGCTGCTGGACGATCGGGCCTTCGCGCAGGCGCTCGGCGAGCGGGCGCGGGCGCGGGCGCTGGAGGAGTTGACGTGGGATGCGGCGGCGGAGCGCTTCGAGGCGGCCTACGCGCGCGCACTTGGGAGGGTGAACAGCTATCTGGAGTAGTGGTAGCGACAGGCGATAATGATGATCTCGTGCTCGGCTGCGGAATACACACGCCGATGCTCTCGTTGATGCGGCGCGACCAGTAGCCGGCGAGGTCGGCCTTCAGCGGCTCCGGCTTGCCTATTTCCTCAAAGGGTGAGCGCACGACGTCTTTGATGAGTTGGTTGATGCGCTTGACGAGCTTGCGGTCGTGGTCCTGAAACCACAGGTAGTCGTCCCAAGCCGAGATCGTAAAGGCGATCTTCATGACTCGAGGAGTTCGCGCTGTTGAACCTGACCCGCTATCTTTGGCAGGGGGCAGGGGAGGGCAAAGCCCTCCCCTGAAACCCCACCCTATCCGGGTAATCCGGATAGGCTCTAAGATGCGGACGAACACGAGGCCGTCCTACGTTGACAGTAATATTACATAACTTTGTCACCTCCCGACCGCGCCTCTTGGCCGCGCTGGAGTGGGCGCGCGCCCGCCCGCTGCCGCTGGTGCTGCTGGCGCTGTTCGTGGCGGCGCTGGTGCCGCGGCTGTACGGGCTGGACGCGCAGAGCCTGTGGCTGGACGAGGGTGGCACCTGGGCCGAGGTGACCCGCAAGGGCTGGGCTACGCTGCTCGCCGAGTTGCTCAGCCCGGACGCCGGCTACCCGCTGTATCACCTGCTGCTCAAAGGCTGGACGGCGCTGGCGGGCGACTCGGAGTGGGCGCTGCGCTTCCCTTCGGCCATTGCCGGGGCGGGGGTGGTGGTTGCGGTGCACCTGGCCGCCGTTGAGCTTACGGGCGCTGGGCAACGGGCGCTGCGCGCTGGGAAGATACCCGTATCGCCCATGGCCCATCGCCTATCGCCGGCCCTTTTCGTGGCGCTGTCCCCCTTCGCCATCTGGCACGCGCAGGACGCCAAGGCCTACAGCCTGCTGCTGCTGGTGGCGGCGCTGGAGCTGTGGGCGCTGCTGCGCGCCTTTCGGCGCGATGACCGGGGCGGCTGGCTGCTGGTGCTGGCGCTGGCGCTCACGAGCGTGTTCGTCCATCGCCTGGCGCTACTGCTGGCGGCGGGTGTGGCGCTCGCGGTGGCGCTGATACGACGAATGACGAACGCCGAACGCCGAACGCCGAAGGCCTTCCAGTCCCCAGATACGCATGGCGTGCGCCCGGCGCGGTCACGATGGAACGCCGAACGACGAACGACGAAGGCCTTCCAGGCTCCGCCGGGTATGACGGACCATGAACGACGAACGACGCATGACGAGAGAGGACGAGGTGTCTCGCGCTGTTGGTCGTTGGTCAGTAGTCACCAACTCTGGCTCGTGGTCTCCGGCGCGTGCGCCGCGCTCGGCGTGGCCGGGACGATCCTGGCCGCGCGCGGCGAGGCCGCCGGGGGCGAGCGGGCGGGCGAGGGGCCGCTGGCTGGCCTGGGGCTGGTCTTCGCGCGCTTCAGCTTGGATCGCTGGCCGGGTGAGGTGGAGGGCTTCCTGGGGCTGCCCGCGCTCGCCTGGCTGCTGCCCTTCGCCGCGCTCATGCTCTGGGGCCTGGCGCTCCTGGCGCGCGACGCAGCCGCCCGTCGGCCCGCCGCGGTCGCGCTGCTTTGCCTGCTGGTGGCCCCGCTCGGCCTGCTGGCGCTGACGCTGGCGCTCGCCCCCGTCTTCCAGGCCCGCTACGCCGCGCCGGCGTTCCCGGCGTGGGCGCTTGTTATCGCCTACCCGCTGCTGCGGGCCTCTCCTGAGACGGGGTGGCGGGGGGGCCAGGCCCCCACGAGATTCAGAGGGGGTGTTTTTCGGAGGGACTTTGCCCCTCCGAGCCTCCCCGCCGCGAGTGCGGTGGGCCTTTTTGCCGCCGTCCTGCTGGCGAGCGCCCTGATGCTCCTCCAGCCCGGCAAGGGGATCTTCTCCGGCGCGCCGGTGAAGGAGCAGTGGCGCGCGGCGGTGGCCGAGCTAGCGGCGCGCGCCCAGCCGGACGACCTGCTGATCGTTCACCCGTACTACGTGCTGCCGCTGTACGACTACTACGCGTCGCGCGTCACGCCGGACCCGCTGCCGCGCCCGGCCACCTTCCCGATCTTCGCCGAGGGCGACCGCGGCGGCGCGCGGGAGCCGACGCGCGCGCAGTTGCTGGAGTTCGTGCGCCGGCGCTACGAGCCGTTCTTCAACCAGGCCGCGCGCGGGAAGAAGCGTGCCCTGCTGCTGATCGCGCCGGAGCACGCCCGCACGGTGGACCCGCCCCCCGCCCCCGGCGACCGGTTCGGCTGGGTGGGGCTGCGCTTCCAGTACCCGCAGCGCACCTGGCCGTGCGGCGGCGTGGAGTTGCTCGGCGTGGCCGTGATGTGCCAGAGCTTCCCCGAGCACTTCCGCCTGGCGGGGGACCCGCCGCGCGTCCCGCAGCCGGCGGCGCCCCTTGAGGCGGTATTCGGCGGCGAGCTGCGACTGCGCGGCTACACGCTCGCACCGCACGGGGGCGCGCTCCGGCCGGGCGGCACGCTGCCGCTCACGCTGTACTGGGAGGCTGCCGCGCCGCCCACCCGCCGCTACCGCATGTTCCTGCACCTCTGCCGGGTGTGCGACAGCCCGCCGCTGGCCAACGACGACGGCCCGCCGCTCATGGGCTACCCGCCAGCCGGCGACACCACCACCTGGCGCGTCGGCGATCCGGTACACGACGAGCGGGCGCTGCGCCTGCCGCGCGACTTGCCGCCCGGCCGCTACACGCTGCTGCTGGGCGTGTACCCCGAGGGCGAGCCGGCCATCGCGGCCCGCCTGCCCGTAGCCACCGCCGCGCGGACGCTCCCCGCCGGCCGGCTGGTGCTCGGCGAGGTGGAGATTGGGCGGTAGGGGCGGTGCGGATGCGGTATAATGCTGGCTGAGGAGGCCTGGCCGTGGACCGCAGACATATCCCCAACCTGCTCGGCCTGTTCCGCATCGTCACAACGCCGCTGCTCTACCTGTTGATCGCCCTGCGCACGCCCGCCGGCGATGTGGGAGCGGTGCTGCTGCTGCTGCTGATGGCGGTGAGCGATATCCTGGACGGGCGTTTGGCGCGCAAGCTGCAGGTGGTCTCGCCGCTCGGCGTGTTCCTCGACACGATCTCGGACAAGATCTTCGTCACCGGCGCGCTGCTGCCGATGGTCGAGCGCGGGCTGATCCCTGGCTGGGCGGCGCTCGCGATCATCGTGCGCGACTTCGCCGTCTCCGGCCTGCGCTCCTACGCCGCTGCGGAGGGCGAGGTGATCGCCGCGCGTCAGTGGGGCAAGCAGAAGTTGGTCTTCACGGTGGCGGCGCTGATCTGGCGCCTGCTGGATGTGGCGGCCGCTGCTGTCCCCGCCATGCCGGCGTGGGCGCTGCTCGTCACCGGTCTGTGGCCCTGGGCGCTGGGGCTGGCGCTGATCTGGACGATCGGCTCGGGCGCGGAGTACTTCTGGAAGGCATTGCCGCTACTGCGGGGCCGCTCTCCGGCTGTGAGGGGCGCTGCGCAGGAACGCTGAAGCGCTGAGGCCGCTGAGCAGATGATGGAGCTGCGCTACTGGCGCTGAGGAATGGGGCGCACCTTCGCACGCCCACTTCAGTGGCCTCAGCTCACTCAGTGCCTGTTTGAAAAGGGGAGCTTGAGGGGTTTCACCCTTACCCATCCCCCGCCCCCAGCCGGGAGGCGTTTCAAATAAGCGCTCAGTGTTTCAGCGCTCGGATGTGTCCCCCCGGCGCTGCGGCACGGTGGCGGTGAAGCACGCGCCCTGGCCTGGCGCACTCCGCACGCTCAGCGCGCCGCCATGTGCCTCCACCGCGAGCTTGCAGAAGGTCAGGCCGAGGCCGTGGCTCCGCTGCTTGCCGCCGCCCGCCCCGCCGCCCGTCCCGGTGCTGAAGCGCTCGAACAGGCGCGCCTGGACCTCGGGCGGGATGCCCGGCCCGTCGTCCTCCACCCACAGCCGCAGCTCCGCGCCCTCCAGCGCCGCGCCCACCACGATCGCCGTCCGTGGCGGGGTGTGCTTGAGGGCGTTCGAGATCAGGTTCATCAGGACGCGCCGCATCAGTTCGACATCCATGTACTGCGGCGGCAGATCCTCGGGTGCCTCAACGCGGATCGGCTTGTCCTCGATCGCCGCCCAGGCCTGCAGGTCTGCGGCGCACCCGTGCAGCAGCTCCCTCACGTCGCACGGGAGGCGGCGCAGCGCCAGCCGCCCCTCCTCGAGCCGCGCAGCGTCCAGCGTGTCCTGCACCAGGTTCAGCAGGTTCCGCCCGCCGCGCCGCGCGCCCTCCACACACTCGCGCTGCATCTCGTCCAGGCTGGTTTTGGCGAGCATGTCCAGGTAGCCGATCACGGCCGTGAGTGGGGTCTTGAGGTCGTGCACGGTCATCTGCATGAAGTGCTCGCGAGCGCGCGCCAGCTCCTCCTGCATGCGCTCGCGGTCCTCCTCGGCCCGCCGGCGCAGCGCCTGGGTATGCTCCAGGTCGTCGAGCATGGCGTTGACATCGCGCGCCAGGCAGGCCAACTCGTCGTCGCCATCCGCCTGGACGCGCGCCGCCAGGTCGGCGCTGACGCCGATGCGCCGCACCTCGGCCCCCACACGTGTCAGCCGGTCCAGCACCGCCGTCTTGAGCAGCGCCAGGCTCACGCCGCCGAACACGGCGCCGGCCACCAGGAGCGACAGCATGAAGTACCAGGTGCTCGTGATGCCCTGGGCGACGATCGCGCGCGGCGCGGTGGTGCGCAGCAGCAGCGCCGGGGCGCCCGCGAGGTCGCGCAGCAGGGTGTACCCGGCGATGGTGTGGTCGTCCAGCGGGCGGGTGACTATCGCGGCGCTGCTGCGCAGCGCCACGCGTGCCGCCTGGAGGTCCGGCGGGCCAGCAAGCCCGTCCGCCCGGTAGAGGCCGAAGGTGAGTCGGGTGGACTCGGCCAGCCGCCGCACCAGGCGGTCGTCCAGCGCGCGGCCCATCACCAGCGTCCCGCGCACCGGCCCCTCGTAGGCGCTGGTGAGGATCGGCCGGGCGGCCAGGAGCAGCGCACGGTCGGCCAGCAGCAGGATGCCGGCTGCGTCCCCTTCCACGCTGGTCTGTGTCAGGAGCGCGCGGTCCGCGGGGGCCAGCAGGCGCAGCCGCTCCGGCAGCGGCTCCTCGCGCCCGCCCGCCAGGTCATACGCCTTGCCGTACACCACCTGGCCGGCGGCGTCCAGCAGAAGCACCAGGCTCAGCCCATTCGTCTCGAACGTCTCGTCGCCGAAGTTGGCCTCGACATAACCGGGGTTGCCACCCTGGATGAAGGCGTAGGTCTCGTCCCAGGAGGAGTAGTCGCGTGCGGTGCTGCTCAGTTCGGCCAGGTTGTCGGCGATCGCATTGGCAGCCCGCTCGACGTCGCGCCGGGTGTCCTGCTCCTCCAGCGCCACGAAGCTGGCGAGCACGATCAGGCGCAGCGGTACGGCGATGGCCAGCAGCATGCCGAGCATGGTGGCGCTGATGATCAGCAGCGTCTTGCCGCGCAGACTGCCGGGCCACCAGCGCAGCTGGGAGCTGCGGGGCGCGCGCGCGCCGGGCCGCTCGAGCGGATGCCGCTGGTCGGTGACGTCGGAGTGGGTGGCGTGCATGGGCGGCGTCCTGGTCTCTTGCCTATCACCGCTAGCGACGCGGGAGGGACCGGGAGGGCAAGTCCTCCCGGACAATCCCCCATTCCTGGCAGCTTGCGCGGCGCGGGAGGGACCGGGAGGGCAAGCTCTCCCGGACAATCCTCCATCCTTGATTCTATTCTGCAGGCCGGGCCTGCACGCATGCAAGGATATCAGAGCGCCGCGGCGCGCGTGTAGCAGAACAGTGATGATCGCGTAGCGAAATGCGGGCGGCGCGCGCCGCTTTCGGGTACAATTGCACACGAATGCCCCTGCAAGAGACGAGACGGGAGGGCCGGGGATGGCGAAGCACGCTATCAACTCCCGTTGGAGGGGCGTAGGGAGGGGACCAGAGGGCACCCCGCCTCCCCACAGCTCTTCTTTTTCGGGAGCCTGCGATCCCCGGACCCCTATTGGGGGCAGTTTGCCAACGGCATGCAAGGAGTGCATCGATGTCGGCAACGCTCCGCGACCATGCGCCGGCCCTGCCGCCTGCGACGCTGGCGGCGCTCGAGGCCATCCAGCGCCGTGTGCTCTGGCTGGCGACGCTGATGGTGCACCACGCCAACCATGTGCGCCCCAACCCGGACGGCGCCAAGGTCGGCGGGCACCAGGCATCGTCGGCGTCGATGGCTACCATCCTCACCGCACTGTACTTCCACTTCCTGCGCCCCGGCGACCGGGTGGCGGTCAAGCCGCACGCCTCGCCGGCCTTCCACGCCGTGCAGTACCTGCTCGGGCGCCTGCCGCGCACCTATCTCACCACCCTGCGCGCCTACCGCGGCCTGCAGGCCTACCCCAGCCGCACCAAGGATCCGGATGCGGTGGACTTCTCCACCGGCTCGGTGGGGCTGGGCGCGGTGGCGCCGGCCTTCGCCGCCCTGGCCCACCGCTACGCCAAGGCCCACTTCGGTCAGGTCTCCTCCGAGCGCTTTATCGCCCTGCTCGGCGATGCGGAGTTGGACGAGGGGAGCGTGTGGGAGGCGGTGCTGGAGGAGGCGCTGGACGGGCTGGAGAACCTGATCTGGGTGGTGGACCTCAACCGCCAGAGCCTGGACCGGGTGATCCCCGGCATCCGCGCTGCACGCCTCAAGCGCCTGTTCGAGGACAACGGCTGGCTGGTGTTGGAGGCCAAGTACGGCGGCGCGCTGCAGGCGCGCTTCGCCCGCCCCGGCGGCGCCGAGCTGAGAAGGCGCATCGATGAGATGAGCAATGAGGAGTACCAGGCGCTCATCCGCCTCCCCGGCGCCGAGTTGCGCGCCCGCCTGGCCGCCGCCCCCGGTTACGACGCGGCGGCGCTGGCGGCAGCTCTGGCCGAGACGCCCGACGCCGCGTTGCCGGGGGTGATCGCCAACCTCGGCGGGCACGACCTGCAGGAGTTGCTGGATGTGCTCGGGCGGGCCGGCTCACTGCCCGGCCGACCGACCGTCATCTTCGCCTACACGATCAAGGGCTGGGGCTTGCCGATCGCCGGCCACCCGCTCAACCACTCGATGCTGCTGAGCGACGAGCAGATCGAGGCGCTGCGCGACTCGCTCGGCATCGCGCCCGGCCGCGAGTGGGACCCCTTCGACCCCGACACGCCCGAGGGTCAGCTGTGCACTGAGGCCGCGCGGCGGCTGTACGGCGAAGCGGCCGCAGACCGAGGCCCGAGGACCGACGATGCTGCTGGTGCTTCCTCGATCCTCAGTCCTCACCTCGTCCCGGACGACCTGGGCGTGCCGGCGCCGGAGACCACGAGCACCCAGGACGCCTTCGGGCGTATCCTGGTGCGCCTGGCGGACGTGCCCGGCCTGCGCGAGCGGATCGTCACCGCCTCGCCGGACGTCTCGGTCTCCACCAACCTGGCCGGCTGGATCAACAAGATGGGGGTCTTCACCCCGGTGGAGCACCCGGACTACGAGACCGAGGCCTACCGGCTGCTCCGCTGGCGGCGTGGGCCGGGCGGGCGACACATCGAGTTGGGCATCTCCGAGATGAATCTGTTCATGCTGCTCGGCATGTTCGGTCTCTCCACCGAGTTGTGTGGCCAGCCGCTGATCCCGATCGGCACCGTGTACGACCCGTTCGTCTGCCGCGGGCTGGACGCGCTGATCTACGGGGTGTACTCGGGCGCGAAGTTCATCTTCGCCGGCACCCCCTCCGGCGTCACCCTCTCCCCCGAGGGCGGCGCGCACCAGTCTGCCATCACGCCGTCGATCGGCGCGGAGCTGCCGCAGCTGGCCTGCTACGAGCCGTGCTTCGCTCGCGAGCTGGAGTGGGTGATGGTGGACGCACTGCGCGCCTGCCTGGATCGCCGCGGCGGCCACCCCACCTACCTGCGCCTCAGCACCAAGCCGGTAGAGCAGCGGCCGTTCCAGGATGCGCTGCGGCGCCTCGGGGAGGATGCGCTGCGGCGCCAGGCCCTGGCCGGCGGCTACCGGCTGCTGGATGGGCGCGAGGCCGCGCCGGAGGCCGATCCGCGCTACACGGTGGTGATCGCGGCGGCGGGCGTGATGGCGCCCGAGGCGCTGGCGGCGGCTGCCTACCTGCAGCGCGAGGGGGTGGCGGCCAGCGTGCTGTGCCTCACCAGCCCGAAGCGGCTGTTCGAGCGCTGGCAGGCCGCCCGGCGCGCGGGGGACGCCGACCCCATGCCGTGGCTCTTCCGGCCGGAGGAGCGCCGTGCGCCGATCGTCACCGTGCAGGACGGCGCCTCGCACAGCCTGGCCTGGCTCGGCGGCGTCCACGGCGCGCCCGTGGCCGCGCTAGGCGTGGACGAGTTCGGCCAGTCCGGCGCGCGGGCCGACCTCTACCGCCACTTCGGCATCGACGCCACGAGCATCGCCGCGGCGGCCTTCGACGCGCTGGACAGATTCCCATAGGGGAGGTCTGGAGGGCTGCGCCCCCCAGAATAAGAGCCTCTCGAAGGGGAGGGCGCAGCCCGCCCCTGCAACCTCTGGCTGGAGCACCAGTCTCCCACGGTCCAGAGGAGGGGGGCAGGGGAGGGCGCAGCCCTCCTCTGAAACCCCACCCGCTCCGGGGCATCCGGATAGGCACGAAGTATGACTGATTGTATCTTCTGCCGCATCCTGGCTGGCGAGTTGCCCGCCAGCGTGGTGTACCGGGACGAGCGCTGCGCCGCGTTCATGGATATCCAGCCGGTGAATCCCGGCCACCTGCTGGTGGTGCCGCTGGCCCACGCGCCCCACCTGGCGGACATGGACCCCGAGACGGGCGCGCGGCTGTTCCGGGTGGCACAGCAGCTCGCTGCGGCCCTGCGCGCCAGCGGTGTGCGCTGCGAGGGGGTCAACCTCTTCCTGGCGGACGGCGAGGCGGCCATGCAGGAGGTCTTCCACGTCCACCTGCACGTCTTCCCGCGCTACGCCGGCGACGGCTTCGGGCTCAAGTTCGGCGAGCACTACTGGCGCCCGCCGCCGCGCAGCGAGCTAGACGCCGTGGCAGCCCAGATCCGCGCCGCGCTGGACGAGGCGGGCCACGAAGACACGAGGACACCAAGGCACGAAGGGCCGTAAATGCTGAGGTGAGCGGCATGTGCCACCAGGCTGGTCAGGCCCCGGTACCTTCAAACCTGCGCGCCTGCGCGCCTGCGCGCCTTCGTGGTAAAGGTACCCGCCATGTTCAAGATCGGCGACTTCTCGAAATTCACCCGCGTCTCCGTCAAGATGCTGCGGCACTACGATGAGCTAGGGCTGCTGCGCCCGGCCTTCGTGGACCCGGAGAGCGGCTACCGCTACTACCTGGCCGACCAGGTGCCGCGCCTCAACCGCATCATCGCGCTCAAGGACCTCGGCTTCTCGCTCGAGCAGGTGGCCGCGCTGCTCGGCGACGCGCTCGCGCCCGAGGAGCTGCGCGCCATGCTGGAGCGCCGGCGGGACGAGATCGCCGAGCGTATCCGGGCCGAGCGGCGCCGCATGGCACAGGTGGAGACCCGGCTGCGGCTGCCGGAGCAGGACGCCGGCCACGCCGCCTACGACGTGGTGCTGCGCCCGGTGGCCGCGCAGTTGGTGGCCGCGGTGCGTATGCGCCTGCCCACGCCGGACGCGTCGATCGCGCCGTTGTTCGACGAGGCCGAGGCCCACGCGGCCGCGCACCGCGCCCGTGCCGCCGCCAGCCCGCTCACCATCTTCCACGACGCCGAGTACCCAGAGGCCGGGCTGGACGTGGAGGCGGCCGTGCCGCTCGCGCGCCCCATCCCCCCCGCCGGGCGCGTGGCCGTGCGCGAGCTGCCCGGCGCGCCGGAGATGGCCTGCGTGGTCTACGCCGGCGGCTACGAGCGCACCCCCGAGGCGCTCCACGCGCTGCTGTACTGGATCGCCGCCAACGGCTACGTGGCCGCCGGCCCGCTGCGCGAGGTGTATTTGCGCTTCGGCGCGGACAACGCCCACGCGCTCGGCCTGCCCGCCGTGTTCTTGGCCGACGAGCCGGCGCGCTTCGTCACCGAGGTGCAGCTCCCGGTGGCGCCGCGAGAGGCGCGCGTAAAACGCTGAACGCTGAACACTGCACGCTGAAGGCGTTCCGAAGGGTACACTGAAGGGCTGGGGCATGAGCACGCTCTCGGCAGGTACGAGCGTCTGCTGACCCTCGTGCATGATGGCTCCGCCCGCTGATGAACGTTGCGCATGAGCACCACGCCCGGCGGGTCAACCCGCGGGAACGCCGCAGGCGTGCACGCGCCGGGCGTGGTGCGGCGCCGATGGCCCGATTATTTGCTCAAAATACATCAGCAGCCGGGCGTGGAACACAGCCACAGCCCCGATGAAATTGTAAAGGCCCTGCAGCGTGCTGCGTGCGGGGCGCCCTCTGGGCCTTTTGCGTAGCAGGAAAGGCTCCAGTCCCGTGTGGCTGCGGTAGCCAAGGTGGGACGACAGGCTCATAGCGCATGTTGTCCCCGGCCCCAGTTGGTCGCGGCGTGCCGCCCTGCTTTGCGGTACAATAGCAGCGCCGTCCTGTCGCTTGCGCGAAAGCGATGCCGGTGGCAGGCCGCCCGCGTTCCCGCCTCCCGCTGTGCCCGTCCAGCGTGCAAGATAGAGAAGAGCATGAGTCGTATCGCAGAGACCTTCGAGCGCACCAGGGCTGCCGGGCGCCCGGCCCTCATGCCCTACCTCATGGCTGGCTTCCCCGAGCGCGACTCGGCGCTCGAGCTGGCCCCCGCCCTGGAGGAGGCCGGCGCCGACATGTTCGAACTAGGCGTGCCTTTCTCCGACCCGCTGGCGGACGGCGCCACCATCCAGCGCGCCTCCGAGCGGGCGCTCAGGAACGGCGTGCGCCTGCGCGACGCCCTGGAGACGGTGGCGCAGCTGCGCGCCAGAGGGCTGCGCGCGCCGGTCGTGCTGATGGGCTACTTCAACCCCTTCCTGCAGTATGGCGTCGAGCGCCTGGCGCAGGACGCCGCCGCCGCCGGCGCGGACGGCCTGATCATCCCGGACCTGCCGCCTGAGGAGGCCGCCGCCTGTCACACGGCCTGCGGCGCCGCCGGGCTGGACCTGATCTTCTTCGTGGCCCCCACCACGCCGGACGAGCGCATCCGACGCATCGCGGAGCTGGCCTCCGGCTTCATCTACTGCGTCGCGCTCACCGGTGTCACCGGGGCGCGCACGGCGCTCTGGAGCGGCCTGCCGGAGTTGCTGCGGCGCGTGCGGCGCCACACCAGCCTGCCGCTGGTGGTGGGCTTCGGCATCAGCACCGCCGAGCACGTGCGCCAGGTGGGCCAGCTGGCCGAGGGCGCGATCGTCGCCAGCGCCCTGATCGACGCCATCGAATCCGCCCCGCCCGAGGAGCGCGTGGCGCGCGCGGCGGCCTTCGTGCGTGGCCTGCGCGCGTGACGTGCTGTGCTATAATAAGAGGCGCCAACGGTATAGAGTGAACGACGGCGTGGGGGCGACCCGGCGCAGCAGGTGCCAGGTCGCCTGGAACCTTCAGCGCGGGAGGTCCACCATGAATGCCAGGGCGTACGTCCTCATCGAGGCGGAGGCCGGCCAGGTCGCGGCGGTGATCGCGACGCTGCGCGCCATCCCCGGCGTCGCCACGGCTGATCCCGTGACTGGCCCCTACGATATCATCGTCACCATCGAGACCCCGGACCAGCGCGACATCGGCCGCCTGGTGATGAACGAGTTGCACGGCATCCCCGGGATCAAGCGCACGGTGACCTGTCTCGCCATCTGACAGCTGTTCTTCTCAGAGGCAGGACGTATGTGATGGCGCCGCCCCCGGCCCCCGGCGGGGAGGCTTGGAGGGACTGCGCCCCTCCAGAGGGAGCAGCGGGGGTGCGGGGGCCTGCAGCCCCCCGCACCCCCGCTGGAGATGCCGGCTGCGGAAGTCCTGCTATAGGTGGGGAGGGCGGGGGAGGGTGCAGCCTTCCCCAGCGATCCTTCCTCTGAAAGGGATTGTGCTATGGGCAAGGGCCTGGAAGGAGTCGTCGCCGCCTCGACCGCCATCAGCTGCATCGACGGCATTCACGGCCGGCTCTACTACCGGGGGATCGACATTAACGAGCTGGCCGAGCACTCGACGTTCGAGGAGACCACCGCGCTGCTGTGGTACGGCAAGCTGCCAACCCGCGTGCAGCTCGAGAGCTTCCACCAGAAGCTGATCAACAACCGTCAGATCCCCAACGAGGTGCTGGCACTGCTCATGGCGATGCCGAAGAAGACGACACCCATGGAGGTGCTGCGCACCGCGATCTCGGCGCTCTCGCCCTATGACCCGGAGGACCTGGACAACTCGCTGGAGGCCAACGTCCACAAGTCCACCCGGCTCACGGCCTCGATGCCCACGGTGGTGGCGGCCTGGGAGCGCATCCGCAATGGTCAGTGGCCGATCCTGCCGCGCAACGACCTCAGCCACGCCGCCAACTTCCTCTACATGCTCACCGGCAAGACGCCGGACCCGAGCGCTGCCAAGGTGCTGGACACCTGCCTCATCCTCCACGCGGACCACGGGCTGAACGCGTCCACCTTCGCCGCCCGCATCACCGCCTCCACCCTCTCGGATCTGCACTCGGCGATTGTCTCGGCGATCGGCACGCTCAAAGGTCCGCTGCACGGCGGCGCCAACGAGCAGGTGATGCGCATGCTGCTGGAGATCGGGGACCCGGACCGCGCCGAGCAATACGTGCGCGGCGCGCTCAACGCCAAGAAGAAGATCATGGGCTTTGGCCACCGCGTCTACAAGGCGGACGACCCGCGCGCCGCCTGGCTGCAGCGGCTCTCCCAACGCCTGGCCGAGTCCTCCGGGGTGTCCCGCTGGTACGAGATCTCCGAGCGCATCCGCGCCACCGTCCAGAGCCTGAAGGAGCTGCCGGTCAATGTGGACTTCTATTCGGCCTCGGTGTACTACACGCTCGGCATCCCGATCGACCTGTTCACGCCGATCTTCGCGATCAGCCGCGTGGCCGGCTGGACGGCGCACGTCTACGAGCAATACAGCGACAACCGCCTCATCCGGCCGGAGTCCGAGTACATCGGCCCGATGAACGTGAGTTACGTGCCGATCGAGCAGCGCGGGTAGTGCCTTCGAACGTTGAATTGCTGAGCGGGGTGATGATGCTGGCGTCCCTGCGTGCGGCACGTAACGCGCCTCTCCGCGCACGCACCTCGCTTAGCGGTCCAGCGGTCCAGGGGTGTGGCGGCTCCGGGTGAAGGGTGGCGAGGGCGGGCACGCAGCGCGCACCTCGCTCAGCGGCTCAGCCCTCGTGCGCTGCCAGGTCCCGCTCCAGTGCTGCGCGCAGCTTCGCTATTCGCTCGGCGGGGCGCGTCAACTCCAGCAACTCCTGGCGCTCGGCCAGGGTAGCCCGCGGCAGCAGGCGGGCCGCGGCGAGGTACGAGAGGCGCAGTGGGTCCTCCTCGGCGGCCAGTTCCTCCAGTAGCGCCGCGCCATGCGCCGGCAGCTTGCGCGCCAGCGCGCGCGCCGCGGCCGCCAGCGCGCGGGCCTCGG
>DATMBA010000284.1:0-14407 GCA_035559635.1 Roseiflexaceae bacterium | reverse complement strand
GGGCTTTGCAGCAGCTCGCCCGCCGCTTCAGCGGCCGGGCGTGGTGCGGAGCCGGGGACGGTGACGGCGCCCTACGCTGCGCGATAGGCTAAAGTTGGGGTGGGGCTGTGGGGGCAATACTTCGCAAATACGCGGGCGCTGCCCGCGGCATGGGGGGCGTGAGGGCTTCGCCCTTCCCGAGCCCCTCTCCTTAGCAATCAATGCAGCGCGCTATAATAGCCCCGCCCGGCGAAGCGCAGAGAGGACTCCACCATGCCACATGATGCCAGCACCCTTCCACCCCCCGGCGGGGCACCCCGCTGGAGCGGCGACGTTGTACGCTACCCCGACCCGGCCGTCGAGGCGCGCGACCCGCGGTTCGCGAAGTACCGCCTCGGCAACGCCGCCGTCGAGCGACTGTGGACGGGCGGGCGCTGGACCGAAGGCCCGGTCTGGTTCGGCGACGGGCGCTTCCTGCTCTGGAGCGACATCCCTAACGACCGTATGCTGCGCTGGTGCGAGGAGTCCGGCGCCGTCAGCGTGTTCCGCAGTCCGGCGCACTACAGCAACGGCAACACCCGCGACCGGCAGGGGCGGCTGATCACCTGCGAGCACGGCGCGCGCCGCATCACCCGCACCGAACACGACGGCAGCATCACCGTGCTGATCGACCGCTTCGAGGGCCGCCGCCTCAACGCCCCCAACGACGTCGTGGTGCGCTCCGACGGGTCGATCTGGTTTACCGACCCCGGCTACGGCATCCTGCTGAACTACGAGGGGCAGCGGGCCGAGTTCGAGCTGCCAGCCAACATCTACCGGCTGGACCCGGTTACCGGCCGCGCGACGGTGGTGGCGGACGACTTCGTGCGGCCGAATGGGCTGTGCTTCTCCCCCGACGAGTCCCGCCTGTACGTGGCGGACACCGGCGCAAGCCACCTGCCCGGCGGGCCGCACCACATCCGCGTCTTCGACGTGCTGGACAGCGAGCGGCTGGCCAACGGACGGGTCTTCGCCGACCTGGACCCCGGCATGGCGGACGGCATCCGCACCGACCGGGACGGGAACCTGTGGGCCAGCTCCGGCTGGGGCGCGCCGGAGGACGATGGGGTGCGCTGCTACGCGCCGGACGGCGACCTGATCGGGGTGATCCACCTGCCGGAGCCGTGCTCCAACCTGTGCTTCGGCGGGGCGAAGAAGAACCGCCTGTTCATGACCGCCGGCCAGTCGCTCTACGCGCTGTACGTGGAGACGGTGGGCGCGGCCCTGCCATAGGGCGAGGGGTGGCGCAACAACCCTCTTTTGAAGGCTACAGCACCATCACCCGCTGGGCGCAAGCGCGGCCGTGCTATAATGCCCCGCATCGCTCCGCATCTGACGGATGCTTGCCTTCAGGCGCTTCAGCTTTGGGAGCGTCTCAACAGAAGGACCGCAGGCTATGAACATTGCCATGTGGGGCCGGGCGCTGCGCACCATCCCGCGCCTGTCCAAAGAGGAGTGGAGCGCGCTCGACATCATCGCGAAGTGGCTGATCGCCACCCGCTCGGCGGTGCTGGTGATGACCTTCACCTCGGCGGCGATCGCCGGGCTGCTGGCCTGGCGCGACGGGCTGCTCGACCTGGGGCTCTGGGCGCTGCTCGCCTTGGGGCTGGTGATGGCCCACGCCACCAACAACCTGCTCAACGACCTGATCGACTACCGTGCCGGGGTGGACCAGGACAACTACTTCCGCGCCCAGTACGGCCCGCAGCCGCTGGTGCATGGCCTGCTCACCCAACGCGGCCTGCTGCTGTATGTGGCCGTCACCGGGCTGCTGGCGCTGCTGCCCGGCGCCTACCTGGTGTGGCTGCGCGGCCCCACGGCGCTGTGGCTGCTGCTGGCCGGCGCCTTCTTCGTGGTGTTCTACACCTGGCCGCTCAAGTACGTGGGGCTGGGCGAGGTGGCGGTGCTGGCGGTCTGGGGGCCGCTCATGGTCGGCGGCGGTTACTTCGTGATCACCGGCCGATGGGACTGGAATGTGGTGCTGGCCAGCCTGCCGCAGACGCTGGCGGCCACGACGGTGCTGTTCGGCAAGCACATCGACAAGCTGGGGTCGGACAAAGCCAGGGGCATCCGCACGCTGCCGGTGTTGCTGGGCGAGCGCAACGCGCGCTACACGGCGCTCGTCCTGTTCGTGCTGGAGTATGCGATCGTCCTGTACCTGGTGGCGAGTGGCTACTTCACCCCGGCGCTGCTGGTGGTGCTGCTGGCCGTGACGGCGTTGCGCACGGCGGTGCCGGTGTTCCTGCGCCCACGGCCGGACGCGCCGCCGCCAGGGTTCCCGCCGGAGGTCTGGCCGCTGTGGTACGCGCCCGTGGCGTTCGTGCATACGCGCCGCTTCGGCGGGCTGTTCATGCTCGGGCTGCTGCTGGAGGTGGCCTGGCGGGCGGTCAGCGGATAGGGAGCGGATATCCGCTACTTATCCGCTATCCGCTTACCCGATTCCTATCCGCTGTCCCGCTCTCCCGTTGACAACCCGCCCATCCCGGTGTACCATCCGGCGGCCTATGGACACCGCCCCGCGCTTGCTGATCATCTCCCACGACGTGGTGGGCCGCCGCATGGCCGGCCCCGGCATCCGCGCCTGGGAGATGGCGCGCGTCCTCGCGCGCCAGCAGCCGGTCGCGCTCGTCGCCCCGCGCCCGATCGACATCCCGGCGCCCTTTGAGACCGGCAGCTATACCTGGGGCCAGGCCGCCTCGCTCGCCCCCCGGCTCGCACAGGCGGACGTGGTGCTGGCCAACGGCCACGCGCTGGCCGCCCACCCCGAGCTGGCCCGCCTGCCGGTGCCGCTGGCGCTCGACCTGTACGATCCGACGCCGCTGGAGAACCTGGAGTCCTTCCGCGCCGCTCCTGCCGCGCAGCGCGCCGCCCGCCAACGGGCCGACGCGGCGCTGCTGCGCGCGCAACTCCAGGCGGCGGACTTCATCCTGTGCGCCACCGAGCGCCAGCGCGACCTGTACATCGGCGCACTGCTGGCCCTCGGCCGCCTGACCCCCGCCCGCGCCGACGCCGACCCGCAGCTGCGCGGCCTGATCGACACGGTGCCCTTCGGCCTGCCGGCGGAGCCGCCTGTGAAGCGTGCTCCGGCGCTACGCGGCGTGCTGCCCGGCCTGGGGGAGCGCGAGCCGCTGCTGCTCTGGACTGGTGGCCTGTGGGACTGGCTCGACCCGCAGACGCTGGTGGCGGCCATGCCCGCGGTGCTGGCCCGCCGCCCGGATACACACCTGGTGTTCCTGGCTGGCCGCCACCCCGGCGACGTGCCGCCCATGCGGGCCCCGGCGGAGGCACACGCGCTGGCCGGGGAGCTTGGGCTGCTCGGCCGCAGCATCCACTTCTACGAGGAGTGGCTGCCCTACGAGCGCCGCGCCGATGCCCTGCTCGAGGCGGATGTGGCCGTGTCACTGCACCGCGCCCACCTGGAGACCGTCTACGCCGCGCTGCGCTCGCGCTTCCTGGACCACCTGTGGGCCGGCCTGCCGAGCGTGGTGAGCGCCGGCGACGCGGCAGCCGCGCTGGTGGAGCGGCACCGCCTGGGCCGCGTGGCGCCGGTGGGCGATGCGGCGGGTGTGGCGCGCGCGATCCTCGAACTGCTGGAGGACGACGAGGAGCGGGCGGCCTGTGGCCGGCGGGCACGCGCACTGGCCGGGGAGCTGACTTGGGAGCGGGCACTGGCGCCGCTGGCGCGCTATTGTGCGAGGCCGACGATGAACCGTGAGGAGACCGACGACACGCAGGCGGCGGCCGCGCCCCCCCGGCCGGCGCCGGGCGCGAGCGAAGGCGACCCGGAGGCGTACCGGGAGAAAGTGGCCGCGCTGGACCACCTGTGGCAGGTGCGGCCCCAGGAGCTGACCTCGGCCCTGCCGGCGCTCGGCCGGGCCAAGCGCGCCGCCAACACCCTCACCCGCTGGTACGTGGCCCCGATCGTCGAGCAGCAGAACACCTTCAACGCGGCCACGGTCCACGCGCTGCAGGCCATCGCCGAGACACTCAGCCGGCTGGTGGCCGAGCAGCCGGCGCTGCGCCAGCACCTGGCCGACATCGCGCAGCACCTGGCCGACATCGACGAAGCCCAGACGGCGCTGGCGCGGCGGATCGCAGAGATGCGTGATACGTAACGCGCATCACGCATCACCCATCTCGCATCACGCATTATGTTCCATGCGACAGTCATCATCCCCGCCCACAACGGCGAGCCATACCTGCGGCCCTGCCTGCGCGCGCTGCTGGCCCAGCAGGGGGTCGACTTCGACGTGATCGTGGTGGACAACGGCAGCGCGGACAGCGGCGCCGACCTGGTGGCGCGCGAGTTCCCGCAGGTGCGCCTCATCCGCAGCGCCGCGCCGCTCGGCTTCGCCGGGGCGTGCAATCTGGGGGTGCGCGTCGCGCTTGGACTTTCCGCCGCAGAGGACGCAGCGCGCACACAGGCGAGAAGTTCGCCTCCTCTCTCTGAGCCCTCTGTATCCTCTGCGGCAGATGCCGTCGTCCTGCTCAACCAGGACACGGTGGTGGACCCCGGCTGGCTGGCGGCGTTGCTGCGCCCGCTGGCGGCGGACGCGCGCGTAGGCGTGGTGGGCAGCCTGGCGCGCTTCCCGGACGGCCGCATCCAGCACGCGGGCGGCCAACTCCTGCCGCCGCTCGGCTATGGCGCCAACAGCGCCGCTGGTCTGATGCGCCTGCCCGAGCCACTACCGCAGCCCGACTACGTGGCCTTCCTCGGCGCCGCCCTGCGCGCCAGTATGCTGCGGAAGATCGGATTGCTGGACGAGGGGTTCAACCCGGCCTACTTCGAGGACGCCGACCTCTGCCTGCGCGCCGTTGCCGCCGGCTGGACGCTGGCGCTCGCGCAGGATGCGACACTGGTGCACCACGAGGGCGCGCCGCACGAGGCGAGCTACCGCCACGCTGCGCTGATCGAGCGCAACCGCCTGCGCCTGGCGCTCAAGCACCGTCCGCCGGAGGATCTGCTCGGGCCGTTCCTGGAGGCCGAGCACGCGCAGCTCCGCGAGCGCGCCCGCGCCGGGGTGGACCGGGTGCTGCGCCAGGCCTACCTCCACGCCCTGCTGGCCCTGCCGGAGATCGCCGCCGCGCGCACGTGGCCCGCATCCACCCGCGCGGCGCTGGCGGACGCGCTGGTGGGGCTGCGGGCTGCCGCCGCTGGCCGCGAATCCGCGGGGGAGGGGTCCAGGGAGGGCGTGCCCTCCCTGAGAATCGATCGATCGTCGCCCTCTCCCGCCGCAGCGAGAGAGGGGGGCAGGGGGGGTGAGGACCTCCCTCCCGTCGCCATCATCATTCTCACCTGGAACGGCCTGGAGGTCACGAAAGAGTGCATCGCCAGCATCCGCGCGAAGACGGCCGGCGTGGAGTACACCCTGATCGTGGTGGACAACGGCAGCACCGACGGGACGCTGGAGTGGCTGCGCCAGCAGGATGACATCACCCTGATCGCCAACGCCGAGAACGCCGGCTTCACCCGCGGCAACAACCAGGGCATGGCCGCCGCGCCGCCCGGCCACGACCTGCTGCTGCTCAACAACGACACGCTGATCGTCCAGGAGAACTGGCTGGCCCGGCTGCGCGAGGTGGCCCACAGCCACCCGGACTACGGCATCGTCGGCTGCAAGTTGCTCTGGCCGGACGGCCGGCTGCAGCACGCCGGCACCTACATGCCCTCGGGCAGCTACTGGGGCTACCAGGTGGGCGGCGGCGAGGCGGACGTGGGCCAGTACCCGGGGGTGCGCGAGGTAGAGGGCGTGGTGGGCGCCTGCATGTACATCCGCGCCGATCTACGTGCGGCGGTGGGCGGGCTGGATGAGGCTTTCTTCTCCTACTTCGAGGACACCGACTACTGTCTGCGCGCCGCGATGCACGGCTACAAGACCGTCTGCGTGGGCGATGTGCGGGTGGTGCACCGCGAGAACACCAGCACCAGGCTCAACAACGTCAACTGGCAGGCGATGTTCGGCCGGGCCCAGGCCACCTTCAAGGCCAAATGGGGCGCCTACTTCGAGCGCGAGCGCTACTGCAGGAAGCTCCTCTGGCACAGCATCATCGCCTCGCCCACCGGCTACGCCATCTCCTCACGCCAGTTCGTCACCGAGCTGGACCGGCGCGGCGTGGACGTGCGCCTGGCCTGCATCTGGGGCAGCGACATCACCGAGCCGCCCACCGGCGACCCGCGCATCGAGCAGTTGCGCTACCGCCCGAAGGACACCGGCCTGGTGCAGGTGGTGTACCACCAGGGCGACAGCTTCATCAAGAACAGTGGCCGCTACCGCATTGGCTTCACCATGCTCGAGCCCACCGGCATCCCGGCGGACTGGGCGGACCAGTGCAACCAGATGGACGAGGTGTGGGTGCCGAGCAGCTTCAACGCCCGCACCTTCCGCGAGAGCGGCGTGCGGCGGCCGATCTACGTGGTGCCGCTCGGCGTGGACCCCAACTACTTCCACCCCGGCATCGCCGCCCGCCGCCCCTCGGACCGCTTCGTCTTCCTCTCCAACTTCGAATGGGGCGAGCGCAAGGCGCCCGAGGTGCTGCTGAAGGCCTTCACCGACGAGTTCTCGAACAAAGAGGACGTGGTGCTGGTGTTGAAGGTCTTCAACAACGACCCGAGCGTGAACGTACGCCAGCAGATCGCAGACATGCAGCTGCGCCCGGACGGCGCGCCGATCGTGCTGATGTACAACCAGCGCATCGCGCCGCACCAGATGGGCAGCCTCTACACCAGCGCAGACTGCTTCGTGCTGCCCACGCGCGGCGAGGGATGGGGGATGCCGATCCTGGAGGCCATGGCCTGCGGCCTGCCCACCATCGCCACCAACTGGAGCGCGCAGGCGGATTTCCTGGACGAGGAGATCGCCTACCCGCTGCGGGTGAAGCGTCTGATCCCGGCCGTCGCCAAGTGCCCCTACTACGTGGGCTACGAGTGGGCCGACCCGGACGTGGAGCACCTGCGCCACCTGATGCGCCACGTCTACGAGCACCGGGACGAAGCCCGCGCCAGGGGCCGCCGCGCCGCCGAGGTGGTGGCCGAGCGCTGGACCTGGGCCAGGGCGGTGGACCGGATCATGGAGCGGCTGGAAGCAATAGAAGGGTGAACATCGCCATCGACATCTCGGTGCTGCGCATAGCCCAGGCCGGCGTGCTGGTCTACACCCGCAGCCTGATCGACGCGCTGGCCGAGGAGATCGCCGGGACCGGCCACACGCTCACGCTGCTGGACGTGCTGCCGCTCAACCCCGGTCTGCCCATGCGCCCGCTGCGCGCCATGGATGCCCCCGGTGTGCGGGTGGTGCGCTGCCAGGGGATCCGCCGTGGTTACCTCAGCATGCTCCCAGGGATGCGCCGCGGCCCGGCCCACGCCCTGGCCGAGCGGGTGGACCGCGCGCTGGACGTGCCGTGGGGTCTGGCGTCCACCGCCGCCATGGGGCTGGCGCTGCGCTCGGCGCTGGCGGGCGTGGACGTGTTCCACGCCTCGGACCAGTTCCTCCACGCGCCGCCCGGCGCCGCCATAGTTGTCACCATCCACGACATGACCACCCGCGTCCACCCGGAGTGGCACGTGCACGCCAACGCCGCCATGCACGACGCCAAGGACCGCTTCGCGCTGCAGCGCGCCACGCGCGTCATCGCCGACTCGCGCGCCACCCGCGAGGACATCGTGCGGCACCTGGGCGTGCCCGCCGAACGCATCAGCGTGGTGTACCTCGGCTACGACGAGCGCTTCCGCCCGCATACGCCGGACGAGACCCGCACCGCGCTGGAGCGCCACGGCCTGTACCACGGGGGCTATATCCTCAGCCTCGGCACCCTGGAACCGCGCAAGAACTACGAGCGGCTGATCGCAGCCTACGCCAGACGAAGTGCTGCGTGCCAAGTGCTGCGTGCTGAGGCAGGCGCGGGATCCTCGGCACTCAGCACGCAGCACTCGGCACTCCCGCTCGTCATCGCGGGCGGGCATGGCTGGCACGACGAGCCGATCCTCGCGGCGCCGGAGCGCTACGGCGTGGCGGGGCAGGTACGCTTCCTGGGCAGGGTGGACGACGCGGACCTGCCGGCGCTGGTGGCGGGGGCGCGGCTGTTCGTCTACCCCTCGCTCTACGAGGGGTTCGGGCTGCCGGTGCTGGAGGCGCTCGCCGCTGGCGTGCCGGTGGTGGCCGCCAACGCCACCTCCCTGCCGGAAGTGCTCGGCGACGCGGGGCTGCTGTGCGACCCGCGCGACCCGGAAGATATCGCGCGGCGCATGGCGGAGGTGCTGGCGGACCCAGCGCTCGCGGCGCGGCTGCGCGAGGCGGGGCCGCGCCGGGCGGCGCAGTTCTCCTGGCGGCGCTGCGCCAGAGAGACGCTGGCGGCCTATGAGGCCGCCCTCACCACGAAGACAGCGGGGCGTAGCCCTCCCTGAACACGGCGAACGCTGGTGCGAGTGGGATCTGCTTGAGGAGGGAGGACCAGGGAAGGACGTAGCCCTCCCTGAACCCTTCCCTCTTTCTCACAATAAAGAGAGCTAAGCATGACCATCCACTGGACCCATACCGAGAGCGAGAGCGCGGCGGACGCGCTCGCGGCCGTCGAGCGGGCGCTGGCGGGCGGCGCAGAGGAGGACAGGCCGGCCGGCGCGGTGGACCCGCACCTGCTCGAAACCGTGCGCGACGACCCCTACCTGGCCGCCAACCTGGTGGCGCTCCACGAGACCTGGGCGGTGGACCCACACCGCATCGTCGTCTCAAGCCGCCCCGTGCTCGCCGGGGCGATCAATGGCTTCCAACGCCTGGTGCGCCGCGCCACCTGGTGGTTCGCGCTGCCCCAGTGGCTGCAGGTCAACGCGTTCCACGGCGCCGTCGTCCGCACAATCGCCTCGCTCGTCAAGGACCGCCACCGCCTCGAGCAGCAGCTCGCCGACATCGCCGGGGGGCACGTGCTGGCGCGCACTGCCCTCTTGGAGCAGCAGATCCTGGCCCTGCACGAGGAGCAGCGCGCCCTGCGGGAGCGGATCGCGGAGCTGGAGGCGCAAACAAGGGATAGGGGATAGGAGTGGCCCCTATGACCTATCCCCTATCCCCTTGGAACCTACCGCCGCACCGCCGGCAGGAAGGTCTGCGTCACCTGCTTGTCCGTGGCCGTGACGCCGATGGTGATCGTCTTGGCGGGAAAGCTGCCGCTGCTCACCGTGAGCGTCGCGCTGTAGTCCCCCGGCGCGCCCGGCGCCGTCACGCGCACCGCGAGCGTCTCGCTGTCGCCGCTGGTGGGGTTGGCCGTGATAATCCCGCTCGGGTCGCTCTCGGCGACACTCCAGCTGAGCGGGTCGCCGTTGTTCGCCGCGATTCGGAGCACGAACAGCTGTGACGTGCCGGTGGTCAGGAACGAGCTGAGCGAGGATGGCGCCTGGATGCCGCTGGCCAGCGCGCCGCTGCCCGTGGTGGTGCCGCGCAGGTTGGCCCACGGCGTGGCATCCGGTGTGCCGACGCCCCCTGGGCTGCCCAGGAACGAGCTGAAGTTCGTCCAGACGTAGAGCATGCCCTCCTTCTGGGGATCGTTCGCGCCGCCCACGGCCAACTCCAGGTCGCCGTCGTTGTCCATGTCGCCCGCCGCCGGCGTCGAGAACGCCGGGTGCCCGACGAACATGGCCTTCGAGCCGATCTGGGCGCCGCTGCTGCCCTGCAGCACCACTACCGACTTCCAGACCGTCACGGCCACCTCGAGCGAGCCGTTGCCGTCCAGGTCGGCGACGATCGCCGAGTTGGACGGCTCGGTGAAGGTCGCCTTGGTGCCGTACAGGTCGGTGGGCGTGCGGCTCCAGAGTTGGGCGCCGTTCGCGCCGCTCCAGGCCACCACCGAGCCGCCCGCCACCGTCGCAACGATGTCCAGCACCCCGTCGCTGTTCAGGTGTCCGAGCGCTGGCGAGGTGGGTATCTGGCCGGGTGCAGCGAGCGTGCGCTCCACCGCACCGCTGGCGGCGTCCAGAATCTTCACCGCTTTGCCGCGCGCGCTGCCGCCGTCGCGGCTCTCGTTACCCGAGCCAATCACCACCTCCAGCGTGCCGTCGCCGTCCAGGTCTGCCACCGCGGGCGCCGAGTTCACCACCGTGTCGAAAGTGACGCGCCACAGGTAGCCGGTGCCGAACTGGCGGACCGGGTTGGCCGGCGGGGTAGTGTCGAAGGCGTAGAGGAAGCCGTAGGCGCCGGGGATGCGGCAGCCGGGGGTGTTCGGCACACAGTTGCCCGGGCCGAAATCGGTGCCGATGATCATCTCCTTGCGCCCGTCACCGTTGACGTCGGCGAAGGCCGGTGAGGACCAGACGGTGTCGTAGGCGCGGTAATGCCAGAGCTCGTTGCCGTCGGCGTCCAGCAGGTAGATGTTATTGTTGGTCGAGCCGAAGCCCACCTCCATCCTGCCGTCGCCATCCACGTCCGAGAGGCCGGGCGAGGCGATCACCGCGGCCAGGATGCCGCTGTTCATGTTGTCCGGCGGGGTCTTGAACTTCCACTGCAGCGAGCCGCTCTCGCCGTTGATCGCCACCACGCCGCCGGTGTCGTTGTTCTGGCAGCCGGCCTCGCTGATCAGCTTCAGGTTGCCGTAGCCCACCACCACCTCCGGCTTACCGTCGCCGTCAAGGTCGCCCACGGCGGGCATGCCGCGGATGAGGTCGGTGCCGGAGTTCCAGGCGCCCTGGGTGCAGGTGGTGGTCTGATATATCCAGCGCTGGTTGCCGCTCGCGTCGTAGGCGTAGACCCTCCCATTGCTGGCGCCGACCACCACCTCGCGACCGTTCCCAGGGATGCCGTCGATGTCGGCGATCACCGCCGCGCCGTGCTCCACGTGCGGCCCGCCCAGCGGCTCGCCGGGGACCCCGCCGCTGGTGAAGTCGGGCTGGGCCGGGGCGTGGTCGATCCCCGCCAGGGCCGCCGGCGCCGTCAGCAGGAGCAGGGCGGCGAGTCCGAGCGGGAGCGCAAGACGTCGGGTTCGATGCACTGCTGATCCTCCTCAAAGGTGGGCGGGCGCGGAGGGCGGCCCTTCACGCCCGCCCGGCTTCCTCCAGATGAACTGCAGGGCGGGCCCTCCCTCCCTGAGCCTCTCTAAGACGTGGTTTCGTTGCGCGGCTTCCAGCCTTCCAGTCTGGGGAGGCTCGGAGGGGCTTCGCTCCTCCGAAAAAGAGGTGGTATGGGGGCCTGTGGCCCCCACACGCCTGTGCGCGTTCGCGCGCACGGTACCGTGCGCGAACCATGGCTAACCAGACCAGATACACTATACCTGCCCGGCGGGGGCGCGGCAAATGTCAGATATGATACAATCTGGTAACATTGCTGGCGAACCCGTGCAGCAGCGGCGGCAACGCTGGCGCAGCGGCACGGCGTTGCCTGCGCTGTGGGCCACCACACGAGCGGCCCCGGCGCACGGGTTTTCATCGCCAGCGTCGTTGACATGAGCGCGACCCGCAGCAGGAGCGCCATGGCCGAGTCTGAGAACCTGTTCCTCGTCACGCCGGCGGAGGGCGAGCCGCTGGACGCGGCCGTGGAGCGCGCGCTCGCGAGCGACGCCTCGGCGCTGGCCGCGCTCCCCACCCTTACCGATGTAGCGATGGGCGACCCCTACCTGGCCGAGCAACTCGCCGCCCTGCACCGCGCCTGGGAGCTGCGCCCGCCGCAGGCCGCCGGGCTGCTGGCCCGCCTGCGCACCCGCCTGGCCTGGTGGCTGCTCGGCCCGGAGATCCGGCAGATCAACGCCGTCCACGCCACGCTGGTGCGCCTGGCGGACAGCCTGGTGGTGCTGGCAGACCAGGAGCGCGCCGCACGGCGGCGGATGGAAGAGGGCCTTGCATCCGGTGATCCAGATGGCCAGCCGACAAGGTGATGGTTGCTCCAGAATGGTGAATGGTGAACGTATCGAATTCATTGCCGCGATACGCCGGACGGGCATTGGTAGAGGCGGGAACGCGCGCATAACAATGACAGCATCCCTTTCGCGAAGCGAGAACACAGGCGCGGGGAGAAGCACGGCGCTGCTGGAATGCGGTAACTTCGGGAATGCCCCGACTCAACTTGTCGCGCCTGCCCTCTCCCTCGACTTGTGACCATACCTAGGGCATACCTATGGCCGAAACACCTTCCCTGGTGTGGCACTCCTCCTTCGCCACGTTCACCGGCTACAGCGGCTCATCGCTGGCCTTCGTGCTGGGGCTGGACGCACGCGGCGTGGCGGTGCGCCCGCTCTACCTCTACGGCGCCGACCACGAGGAGCGCATCGCGGCCGGGCGCATGCACCCGCGCATCGCCGAGCTGCAGCGCGCACCGCTGCGCCTGGACGCGCCGCAGGTAGTGTACGCCCCCGGCGACCGCTTCAGCAAGAACAGCGGCGCCTACCGCGTCGGCTTCACTATGCACGAGGTGGACCGCCTGCCGGCCTCCTGGGTGGAGCAGGCCAACCAGATGGACGAAGTGTGGACACCGACGCAGTGGGGGGCGGAGGTGTTCGCAGCCAGCGGCGTGACCCGCCCGGTGCATGTGGTGCCGCTGGGGGTTGATACGGCGCGCTACTGCCCCGGCCCCGGGCGCACGCGCTTGGCTGGGCGCACCGTGTTCCTCTCGGTGTTCGAGTGGGGCGCGCGCAAGGGGTGGGACCTGCTGCTCAGGGCCTACCGCGCCGCCTTCGCCCCGCGCGACCCGGTGCTGCTGCTGCTGAAGGTGGACTGCCGCGCGCCCGTAGAGAACCCGGCGCGGCAGATCGCACGGCTGCTGCCGCACCCCTCGCCGCCGGTGGCGCTGCTCTACAACCAGGCGCTGACGCAGGAGCGACTGGTGGAGCTGTACCGCTGCGCGGACTGCTTCGTGCTGCCCACGCGCGGCGAGGGCTGGGGGATGCCGATCCTGGAGGCCATGGCCTGCGGTGTGCCGGCGATCGCCACCGCCTGGAGCGGGCCTACGGCCTTCCTGACGGAGCAGAACGGCTACCCACTGCCGGTGCGCGCGCTGGCCCCCGCCGGGGAGAACCGCTACTACCGGTGCGCGCGCTGGGCCGAGCCGGACGAGGAGGCGCTCGTGGAATTGCTGCGCCGCGCGGCGCAGCACCCGGAGGAGCGCCGGGCGAAAGGGGCGCGGGCGGCCGAGGACGCGGCCCGCTGGTCGTGGGATCGTGGACTGGATGCGATCGTTGCCCGGCTCGCTACTATGGATTGACGATTGACGATTGACGGTGTTGAGGTGGCCGGATCTGATACTGCTGCGCTATGCCCCGATCAATTTGCAATCTGCAATCTGCATCGCTCATCGGCCCTGTTCTCGTTTGAGCCTGGCGTGTAGCCCCTGCAGCGCCAGGAACGCCGGGCGCGGGCTCCAATCCGGGTTGAGGATGCCGAAGGACGCCTGCTCGTGGCGCGGGTTGCCCTGCGCGCCCCACAGCACGGCGAAGTTCAGGTTCCAGAGGAACATCGCCCCCAGCCAGGGCCGCCCCGCCTCGTCGCGGTACTGCTCGTAGGCGCGCGTGACGGCCCGCGTGATGTACGCGGCCTGCGTCTCCAGCGAGACCAGATTGCCGTACTCGTAGCCTGGCGTATCGTTGGGCGTGGCCCAGCCGTACTCGGTGAGCCAGATCTGGCGCTCGCCCAGGCCGCTGGCCACCATCAGCCGGCGCACGTTCTCCACATGGCGGAAGTAGTGGGTCGGATGGTCGTTCCACCCCGGCCGGTCGCCCGGTTCCTCCGGGTAGAGCCAGTCCGGCGCGTTGGCGGCCCCGCCAGGGTGCACCGCCTGCACGTCGAAGAAATCGCGCACCATGCCGCCGCGGTAGCTGTACATCAGGCGCAGGAAGCGCTCGTCCGACAGCGCGATGTCCGGGTTGTTGACGCCGGTGGAGGAGGGCGCAGCCGCCAGCACCACCGTGCGCGGGCTGATCGATTTGATGCGGCGGTAGCACGCGGCCAGCAGCTCGACGTAGCGCCCCGGATCGTCCTCCGTGACCTGGCCGCCATTCTCCACCGCCAGGTTCGGCTCGTTCCAGATCTCGTAGGCGCGGATCTTCTCACCGTAGCGGTCCACCATCGCCGCCACCAGGTCCCCCATGGCCGCCGGGTCGCGCGGGCGGGCGCCGCCGGTGCCGTAGAACTCCGGCGCGCGCACGATGTTGACCAGCAGCTTCGCCCCACTCGTTGCGGCGTCGTTCACCACCCCGTCCAGCTCGCCCCACTTGTAGACCCCCGGCCGGTCCTCGATGTCGCGCCAGTGGATCTGCTGGCGCACCCAGTCGAATCCGCCGTGCCGCACCAGCGCCAGTGCGCGGGCGCGGTCGGTGTAGAACAGCTGCGCCACCACGCCGAACTCGAGCTGCCCGGTGCGCAGGGAACCGCCCGGCGGCGGCACGAACGGCGCGGGGGTCGGCGCGCTGGTGGTGCCTGCGGTGG
>DATMBA010000283.1:0-10084 GCA_035559635.1 Roseiflexaceae bacterium | reverse complement strand
ACGCCGGCGACGTAGGCCGCCCAAGCGCCACGCGGGTTCGCGGCCAGCAGCGCGCGGGCGGCGGCGTAGGCGAGCGGCTCGCCGGGGGGCGCGAGCGCCTCGAGCGGCAGGCGCACCTCGGGCGCGGCGCCGATCTCCTGGGCGCCGGTGCTACGCATCGTCACTAGCGGCTCGTCCACCTCCTGGACCGCCACATAGGCCGCGGCGGCCAGCGGCAGCTCCAGCACCAGCGCGCCGGAGTAGTCGGCGATGCCGCCCATCAGGTCCAGCCGGCCGGGGGCGCGCCCCACCGCCACCGGCGCGCCGCGGTCGAAGAAATCGCCGTGGGCGTTCAGCGCGGCCAGGAACCGCCCGAGGTCCGGCAGTTCGTGGGGCGGGCTCTGTTCAAGACGCCACATTCGTGATTCTCCAGTAGCAGATGCTTGGGCGCTGCGCGCAGCGCCTGGCGAGGATAGGATTTTTGGAGGTGTGGCGAACGTTCTTGCGCCACCGACCACGCCCGGCGGGAAACCTGCGGGCTCTCACACCCACGCCCGCCTGCGCGGGCTGGGGTGCAGGCCGCGCAGGCGGCCTTGGCACCGGATAGCCCGCCCGTTCACGGGCCGGGCGTGGTGGCGCGCCCGCACGACGTTTCGCCACACCCGATTTTTGGAGGAAGCGGTGTTGCGAGCGGCCTCCCCGCGCGCTCCCCACGGACGTTCAACGTTCAACGTTTAGCCTTCAGCGTTCAGCGTTCAGAGAAGCACCGCCACCTCGAAGTGCATGCCGTCGATGAAGCCGCCGCCGAAGTGGCCGCCCCAGAAGAAGCCGAACTGGTTGGCGAGCGACACCAGCTCGCGCACGCTGCCGCGCTGTCCCACCAGCGGCGGCCGTACGCCCTGGCCGTTCAGCGCGGCGTTGATGTCGAAGGCGGTGCCCCACGAGTGGGCGCTCAGGTTGTCCAGCTTGCGCATCAGCCGCGGGACGAAGGTGCCGTCCCAGGAGATGATGCGGTCGATCAGGCCAGCCTCGGCCCACGCCCTGAGCAGCGCCTCGAGCTGCGGCGCGGCCCGGTCCAGGAACTTGACCTTGCTGATGCGCAGGTGAGCGAGCATGGGTGTGGGCACCTCCACCATATGCCGCTCGGCCCAGCCGTCGGTGATGGTGACGGTGCGGTCGCCGTTGACGCGGTACTGGTACTTGCCGAACAGCCGCTCGCGCTCGGCCTGGGTTGGGATAAAGGGGAAGCCGGGCGGCGGCGGCCAAGATGCGCTGGCGCGGTCCCCGGCGGGCGGAGCGAAGCTAGGCCTGGGCAGGCCGGGCTTGCCGGCGGCGGGCGGCTGCGGCTGGGCCGGCGGGGTGGCCTTCCAGTTCGTCACCGTCTCGGGTTTCGGCAGGGCGCTGGCGCGGCGGGGGGCCTGGCCGGGCGGCGCGTAGAGCGTGTCCAGCGCGAAGACCTGCACGTCGTAGGCCTGGCCGTCCAGCTGGAGCTGGAACAACGGGCTGAGCGGCGCACCGAGCCGCTCGCGGGCCGCGGCCTGGTGGAACGGCGAGGCCGGGTCGAAGGGCGCGCCGCCGGCCTTATAAGTCTCGGCCCACAGCGCGCTCTGCAGCGGGCCAGGCGGCTCCTGGCTCAGGCGCTGCACCACGCCCCAGTTGGTGGACTGGCCGGCAGGGGCGATCGGGGTGTAGAGGGTGTCCCCGGCGAAGACCTGCACGGCGTAGGAGGCCCCGGCGACGGTGATGACATAGTTGCCGCTCAGCGCCGGGCCGAGGCGCTCCTTCAGGGCCACGAGCGGCATGGCCTGCTCCGGCTTGAGGCCGGTCTTGCCGGCGGGTGGCTGCGGCCCAGCGGCGATCGCGTCGTCGTAGCTGCGCTCCAGCAGCATGAAGGCCAGGGTGCCAGCCTTGGGCATGACGCCGGCGGCGGCCTGGCTCAGGCTCTGCACTCCGGTCCAGTCCCGGTCGTAGTGGAAGAGCGTGTCACGCGCGAAGGGCTGGTAGCCGTAGGGCCCGTCCGCCGTGCGGATGCGGCGCGACTCAGGCGCGCTGGGGGCCAGCGGGGCGCCAAGGCCCTCTTTGGCGGCGTGGAGGTGCAAGGCCCAGCCGGGCTGGAAGCCGATGCCGCCGCGGCGCAGGAATGCCTGCTGCTGCAGCTCGAGCCATAGCCGCTGCCCGGCGGCCATGTCCTCCGCCGCGCCGAGCACCGCCGGAGTGGGCGCGCCGAACACCACCACCTCCTCTTCCTCCGCGCCGAGCACGGCGGGGCCGCGGGCCGGCTGCGGCAGGAAGGCAGGCAGGTGGGCGGGGGTGAGCGTCCCGCCGCCCTCGCCCTCGGCCGGCGGCGCCCAGGACAGCACAGCCTCGCCGCTCAGTTCGTGGCGGGCGGCGACGACCGTGGCCAGGAGGTCGAGCGCCTCGAGTTGCGCGGGAGCGTAGGGCGTGCCGGGCGCGTTCTCCAGCGCGATCCCGACGCTGATGCGGTCGATGTTGCGGCGCCTCCGGCGCCAGGTGGCGCGGCCACTGTGACGGGCGGCGCGCGCCTCCGGCACCAACTGCATCACCGACCCGTCGGCGGCGACGTAATAGTGCGGCGCGGATGCGCTCCCCGGCGCGGTGTAGGCGGCCAGCGCCTCCGCGGCCGGGCGCGGGTCGCTGCCGAGTACGATCAGCTCCACCGCCGCGCCGCGGCGGGAGGCGTGGGCCGAGCGCGGGGCCGGCAGCTGCCGAATGTCGGGCGCGTGAGTCATACAGCCTCCTTCGCGTGCCGCGGTCTAACGTGAAGAGGGAGGGGCAGGAGGGCGAAGCCCTCCTTGAAACCCACCCCGTTTCCACTAGGGTCTATCCGCACACTGCGTTTGCGGAGGCTTGGGGGCACAGCCCCTCCAAACCTCTCGCTTTGCGGATACGCCCTAGTGCAGGCCATGTCGGGGCGGTCCTCCCGTAGCCGCCCCACAGCGATCACCGCCGCACGGCATGGCGGGCACAAGACCCGCCCTACGGGCGGGGCACCGCTGCTTGTCATGCGCGTCGGCGCTGCCGGCGCCGGCAGTGCGCCAGGGACGTTCAATGATCTATGCCACACCCGCTTTTCCAACCCCGATCGCACTTGTGCTAGGATATCCCCTATACTCTACACCAGAATTGGGATCTGAATGTACACCGTGATCGTCGCGAACGCCCCGGCCATGGACGCCGCGCCGTACGCCGGGCGCATCCGGGCCGCCGACCTGGTGGTGGCGGCGGACGGCGGTGCGCTGCCGCTGCTGCGGGCAGGCCTGAGGCCGCACCTGGTGGTGGGCGACCTGGACTCGCTGGACGCGGCGAGCGAGGCGGAGTTGCGCGCGCTGGGCGTGGAGCTGCGCCGCTACCCGCGTGCCAAGGACAAGACGGATCTGGAGCTGGCGCTGCTGCTGGCGGCCGAGCGGGGCGCCGACGCGATCGACGTGCTGGGGGGGCTCGGCGGCCGCTGGGACCACACGCTCGCCAACGTGGCCATGCTGGACATGCCCGAGCTGCGCGGGCGGCGGGTGCGCCTGCTGGACGGCTGGCAGACGCTGTTCGTGGTGCGGGATGCGGCGGCGATCGAGGGCAACCGCGGCGACACGGTCTCGCTGCTGCCGCTGACCGCCGAGGCGCGCGGCGTGACCACCCGCGGCCTGCTCTATCCGCTGGAGGACGCCACGCTGCGCTACGAGCAGGCGCGCGGCGTGAGCAACGTGCTGCTCGAGCCGCCCGGCCGCGTGGCGCTGCGCGAGGGGCTGCTACTGGTGGTGCATCACGACGACGGCGGCGCGCTGCAGTGGCGGGGCGGGGCCTCCGCGTAAGTCCTGCTCGAAGAGCTATGCTATCATGGCGGCGCCAACGAGAGGTGCGCGGAGGGTGTGATGGGGAGATTGTTTCACCTGCTGGATCAGGTTCAGGAACGCTGGCCGTGGGGCGCGAGCCTCACCTGCGTTCAGCGTGCGGCCCCACCTGCGTGGGCGCTGGAGGCGGCCCGATCCGTCGTGGCCTCATGGTCTCCGGCTGAGCGCTGGAGCTACCGCCGCCAACTCACGGCGCTGGCGGCCTGGCTCGGTCTGCTCTACCGCCGCTGGGTCGTCGCCGCATATCTGGCCGCGGTGCTGGCGCTGGTGATGGTGATCGCCGCGGCGTCGGGCGGCGCGCTGACGGATAGCAGCGCGGGGGTGCTGCTGGCCGTGCTGAGCGCGATCCTGCTGCCGCCGTTCGCCATCTGCAATGGGATCGCCGGCGACTACACCGCAGCCCAAGCGCTCCTCGCAGCATGCCACAGCGCGGGGGATGCGCGCGCTGACCCGAGAAGCCCCAAGGAATGTGACCATGTCTGAGCGCAAGCGCAAGCAGCCGGGGTGGGGCGCCGCGTTGAGTTGGCTGATCTTCCTGCTGGTGATCGCCGGCGGCCCGCTCCTGCGCGCGCTGCAGGGGGCGCTTGGCGGCGGGGTGCAGCTCACGAACTACCTGCCCTATCTCATCGGCGCGCTGCTGCTGCTGAGCTTCGCGGCCTCCGCCGTGCGGGCGTTGGGCGGGCGGCGGCGGGCGGAGCGCACGCCCACGCTCCCGGAGCGCGCCGGCCCCACCGCGCCCGCCGGGCAGCCGATGCCGCCGTTCGGCGGGGACGCCGGCCCGCACCTGCCGCCGCTGGGCGGGGAGCTGCGCTCGCCCTACGCGCCCCCTGTGCAGCCCTCCGAGCTGCGCCGCCTGAGCATGCCCTCCGAGCGCCCGCTCCGCGCGCCGCAGTTCGAGCCGCTCCTACCGCCCGTGGCGCTGGCGGTGGGCGTGCTTGGGGTGATCGCGCTGTGCGGCGCGGCGCTGGTGGTGTTCGGGGTGGGGACGCCGTGAGCGCCTACGACGCGCTGGCGCGCTACTACGACGCCGACCACGCCGCCTTCGACGAGGACGTGCCGCTGTACCGCGAGCTGGCCCGGCGCACCGGGGGGCGAGTGCTGGAGGCCATGTGCGGCAGCGGGCGGCTGCTCGAGCCGCTGGCGCGCGCCGGCCTGCGCCTGGTGGGTGTGGACTCCTCGGCGGCCATGCTGGCGCTGGCCCGCGAGCGGCTTGCCGCCGCCGGGCTGCTGGACCGCGTGGCGCTCCACGAGGGGGATGTGCGCGCCGGCCTGCCGCCTGGCCCCTTCGGGTTGGCGATCGTCGCGCTCAATTCTTTCATGCACCTCACCACCACCGCCGACCAACTGGCGGCGCTCGGCCACCTGCACGCGGCGCTGGCGCCCGGCGGCCTGCTGGCGCTCGACCTGTTCAACCCGGACGCGCGCGGTCTGGCCGGGCTGGACGGTGGATTGGTGCTGGACCGCGCCTTCACCCTGGTGGATGGCGCGCGGGTCCAGAAGTTCGTAGCGCAGCGGGCCGACATGGCGCGCCAGCTCAACCACGTGACCTTCATCTACGACGAACTGGACGCAGCGGGGCAGGTGCGCCGCACCACCTACCCCTTCACCATGCGCTGGCTCTACCGCTATGAGCTGGAGCACCTGCTGGCGCGCTGCGGCTTCGCGCTCGAGGCGGTGTACGGCTCGTACGAACTGGATCCCTTCGCCCCCGGTAGCGAACTGATGTTCAGCGTGGCGCGGCGCGTCTGATTTACGAAGGGTACGAAGACGCGACGATCTGATGAGCTTTTACCACATAATCGGGTCCGTGGCAGCGTGCCACGCCCGGCCGGGCCCAACGGGCACCCCGCGGCGGGCGGGACTCAGCCAAGCCCACCTGCGCCCCCTGATTCAGCCCGCGCTGGCGGCCTTCGTGCCTTCGTGTTATAGCAGGCGCCGAATACGGGGCAGGACATCGCCGCGGGCCACTTTCTCCGCCGCCCCGCCGCGCGGCTTCAGTTCCACCATCCCCTCCGCCAGCAGCCGGTCGCTTATGAGCAGGCGCACCGGCAGGCCGATCAGGTCGGCATCGTTGAACTTGACGCCCGCCGACTCCTCGCGGTCGTCGTACAACACGGCCAGCCCGGCCGCCTCCAACTCGGCCTCAAGCGCATCGGCGGCGGCGCGGCCCGCCTCGCCCCTGCCTAGCCGCAAGAGGTGCACGTCCAGCGGCGCCACGGCGGCCGGCCAGATGATGCCAGCCGCGTCGTGGTGCTGCTCGATGATCACCTGCAGCAGGCGCTCCAGCCCGATGCCGTAGGATCCCATCACGATCGGCCGCGCCGCGCCGGCCTCGTCCAGGAAGGTGGCGCCGAGCGCCTCAGCGAAGCGCGTGCCGAGCTTGAAGATATGGCCGATCTCGACGCCGCGCTCGAGCGCCAGCGGCGCCCCGCAGCGCACGCACGGGTCGCCCGCGCGCACCGCGGCGATGTCCGCCACCAGCGAGGCGCGCCAGTCCCGCCCATAGAGCACGTTGCGCAGGTGGTAGCCGGCCCGGTTGGCGCCGGCCACCAACGGCCCCGCGGCCACCACAGACGGATCGGCGACGACGAATACCTGCGACGAACGACGAACGACGAACGACGAATGTGCCGCACCACCGTCATGTTGGTCGTCAGTCGTTGGTCGTTGGTCGTTGGTCGTTGGTCGTTCGTCGGCGATAGCCAGCCCCACCGGCGAGGCGTAGCCCGGCGCCGCGCCCACGGCCGCGATCTGCCCGGCGCTGGCCGGCGCGAGCCGGGAGACTCCAGCGGCCGCCATGAGTTTGGCCTCATTCACCTCCAGGTCGCCACGCACCACCGCGAACACCACCCCGCGCTCCGGGGTGTCGAAGAACACCGCCTTGGCCGTGGCCGACTCCGGCACGCCCAGGAAGGCCGCTAACTCCGCGATCGTGGCACAGCCCGGCGTGGCTACCTCTTCCGGTTTTGCCCGTTGCGTGCTGCGTGTTGTGTTCTCGTCATCGCTGTAGGTTGTGTGCCGGGCGCTTTGCGCCACCTCGACGTTGGCCGCGTAGCCGCAGCGGGCGCAGATCGCCAGCGTGTCCTCACCGGCCGGCGAGAGCGCCATGTACTCGCGCGGCTCGCGGCCGCCCATCTCGCCGGCGCTGGCCTCCACGGCCACGAAGCGCACGCCGCAGCGGGCGAAGGCCCGCTCGAACGCCTCGGCCACCCGCGCGTAGGCCTGGTCTAGCCCGGCGTCGTCCGCGTCCAACGAGTAGGCGTCCAGCATGGTGAACTCGCGCATGCGCATCAGGCCGCCCTTCGCGCGCACCTCGTCGCGGTACTTGGTGTGGATCTGGTAGAGCAGCGCTGGCAGTTGGCGATAGGACTCGACCTCGCGCCGCGCCAGGTCGGCCACCGCCTCCTCGTGGGTGGGCGCGAATATCAGCTCGCGCCCGGCGCGGTCCGCCAGGCGCAGCATCAGCGGGCCGTAGGCCTGGTAGCGGCCGGAGCGCTGCCACGGCTCGGCGGACTGCACCACCGGCGTGCGGAACTCCTGCCCGCCGGCGCGGACCAACTCCTCGTGCAGGATGCCCTCGATACGCCGCAGGGCACGCATGCCGAGCGGCAGCAGCGCGAAGCTGCCGGCCTGGAGCTGCCGCACCAGCCCGGCGCGCAGCAGCAATTGGTAGCCGACATGCTCGGCCTCGGCCGGCGCCTCGCGCAGTGTCCGGCCGAAAAGTGTAGATAGTCGCATCGCTCGCTCCTCCGCTTGCGTCTAGAGGTGTGGAGGATACCCTCCACACCTCCCGGTTGGTTGCGCCGCCGGCCTGTGGCTAGCGGCGCCACCAGCACATCAATAAAAAAGTCCTTGAGCATACTGCTCAAGGACGGATGGCTCCGCGGTACCACCTTGGTTGGGGCCATGCGGCCCCCGCTCTGCCGCCGCCGCCCGCACAGAGCGGGAGAGGGCGCGCCCCGGTAACGGCGGGCTTGCCGGCCAGTTTTCGGACGGGAGTGAGGGATTGGGGGATCAGGGTGCTACGCTCACACTCCCAACCCCGCATCCTCAGCCCCAGCCCTCAACGGCGACTGCGCGGGCGGCCTGGGCGCCGCGACGGTGGGGTGGGTTCCGCGCCGGCCTGCTGATCGAGCTTGCACCGCCCTCGACTCGCTGTGCGCCTGGCCTGCGCGTACTGATCCCCGCCATGTCGTTGGCGTCGTTCAGTTGCCATGAGTGTAGCATACCTCGCAGGGCCGGTCAATCCGCATCAAGCCATAGGGCGGGCTGCCGCTCCAGCCACGCAGGTGCATCTTGACGGCCTCGAAGTGCTCGGTCTCGTTGCTCACCATCTCCTCGAGGTGGCGCCCCTCCATCCCTCCCCACTGCAGCAAGGCAGGTGCCAGCGCGACTTCAGACGAGCGTTGCGAAGTAGTCCTCCAGCGTCTCGGCGCGGCGGATGAGGCGCACGGCGCCATCCGCGCCCAGCAGCAGCTCGGCGCAGCGCAGCCGGCCGTTGTAGTTGAAGCCCATCGCCCGCCCGTGCGCCCCGGCGTCGTGGATGACGAGCACGTCCCCCACCTCCAGCTCCGGCAGGGGCCGCTGCACAGCAAACTTGTCGTTATTCTCGCACAGCGAGCCGGTCACGTCGTAGAGCGTGCCGGCCGGATAGCCTTCCTTGCCGAGCACCGTGATATGGTGGTACGCGCCGTACATCCCCGGCCGCATCAGGTCCGCCATAGTGGCGTCCACCCCGGCGTAGCTGCGGTAGGTGCGCTTCAGGTGCCGCACGCGCGTCACGAGCACGCCGTAGGGGCCGGTCATCAGTCGGCCGCACTCGAGGAAGATCTTCAGCGGCGCCAGGCCGGCCGGCTCCACCAACTCCGCGTAGGCGGCGCGGATGCCCGCCGAGATGCGCGCCAGGTCCACCGGGCGCTGCTCCGGCCGGTAGGGGATGCCGATGCCGCCGCCCAGGTTGACGAACTCCAGCCGCAGCCCAAGCTCCGCGTGCAGATCCGCCGCCAGCGCGAACAGCATGCGCGCCGTGGCGACGAAGTACTCCGGGTCCAGTTCGTTGGAGGCCAGCATGGTATGCAGGCCGAAGCGTCGCACGCCGCGCTCGCGCGCCAGGGCGTAGCCGGCGCGCAGTTGCTCGCGTGTGCTGCCGAACTTCGACTCCGCCGGCCGCCCGATGATCGCGTTGCCCTCCCGCAGTGGGCCGGGGTTGTAGCGGAAGCAGAGCACGTCGGGCAGCGGTTGGGAGACAGCGGGCGTCGGCGATGGACTGGAGGGTACCGTATCCCCCGCTCCTACCCCTCCACCCCCTGTCGATAGCAGCGCCTCCAGGTGGCCGGCGTCGTCCAAGTTGATGATCGCGCCCAGGCGGCGCGCAGCGCGGTACTCCTCGGGCGGGGTATTATTGGAGGTAAACATGACCGACTCGCCGGCCAGGCCGATGCGCCCGGCGAGGGCCAGCTCGGCCAGCGAGGCGCAGTCCATCCCGCAGCCCTCGTCGGCCAGGATGGCCATAATGTGCGGGTTGGGCGTGGCCTTGACGGCGAAGTACTCGCGGAAGCCGGGGGACCAGGCGAAGGCCCGCCGCAGCGAGCGCGCACCCGCCCGGATGCCGCGCTCGTCGTACAGGTAGAACGGCGTCGGGTGCGCGTCGAGCGCGGCGCGCAGCTGCTCGGGGGTGAAGGGGAGGGGCTTTCCGGTCATCGTCGCTCCGTGGCAGGCGGCGGGCATCGCCCCGATTATAGCGCAGACCTGATCCGATCTGGCCATGGGAGGGTCCGGGATAGGGCCACGTCAACCTCCTCAGCCGCGCCCCACGCCCGGCGGCTGAAGCGGCGGGCTAGCTGCTGCCAAGCCCGCCGGCGCGGGCTGGAGGCCGCGCGGACGCCTTCGTGAGGGAGAGTCCGCCTGTTCACGGGCCGCAAAGCGGGAGGCTTGGAGGGGATGTGCCCCTCCAAAGAACTCTTGATGAGGAATTCTCTGGGGCTGCGCCCCCAAGCCCCCGCGAACACAGTTTTGGACCAATGCACGAGCCTGATCCGAACCCGCTGGAGGTCCTGCGCGCGTTGGGGATCCACGACGCCACCGGCGCAGAGCGGGCGCGCGGCGGCTTCGACACGCTGATCTGGCGGGTGGAGCGCCCCGGCGGGCCGTGCGCGCTGCGGCTGTTCCGGCCCGAGCAGCAGCGCACCGCGCGCAAGGAGGAGGTGGTGATGCGCGCGGGCCGCGCGGCGGGGGTGCCG
>DATMBA010000282.1:0-3608 GCA_035559635.1 Roseiflexaceae bacterium | reverse complement strand
GGCGCTGATCAACATGCGCTGGAGTGTCGAGGACGCGCTGCGCGACGGCGCGGCCAACGCCGCCGGCTGGGCCCTGGCATGCGCCCTAGGGAGCCTTGGCAACGGGGCGGGAAGGGGGCGAACGGAAAAGACCTAGGATCGCTCCGCTCCCCCTCCGTCGCCAGGGCTCCGTTCCGGAATCGCCCATCATCCCTCGATGGAGACGACTATGAGACACCTCCACGCTCCGCTCCTGCTCGCCGCCATGCTCCTCGCGGCCTGCGCGGCGCCCCCCGCTGGGCGCCAGGCGGCTCTCTTCAGAGGCGGCCCCGCGCTGCTGGGACCGGTGGCGGTGGACGGCCTGCCGCACCCGCTGCTGCTGCCGGACGGCTTCGACGCCTCGCTGTTCGCGAAGCTGCCCGCCCGCACGCGCTTCATGGCCTTCAGTCCGGGCGGCGTGCTGCACGCTGCGCTCTCCGAGGGCGACACCGACCTGGTGGTGGCGCTGCCGGACGCCGACCACGACGGGCGCGCCGACGAGGTGCGCGTGGCGGCCGATGGCCTCCACCGCCCACACGACGTACTGTTCCACCAGGGCGCGCTCTGGGTGGCGCAGCAGGACAAGGTCCTGCGTCTGACCGAGCCGGACGCGCGCGGCTACTACCGCCGCCACGAGACCGTGGTGGGCCACCTGCCGATCGGCGGCAACCACTGGTCGCGCACGATCGGGTTCGGGCCGGACGGCGGCCTGTACCTGTCCATCGGCTCCAGCTGCAACGTCTGCCTGGAGAAGGACCCGCGCCACGCGGCGATCACCCGCTATGAGCCGGACGGCACGCGCCCGCGGCCGTTCGCCAGCGGGCTGCGCAACGCCGTGGGCTTCGTCTGGAACGACCGCGGCGAGTTGGTGGCCACCAACAACGGCCGCGACGGCATGGGCGACGACATCCCGCCCGACACGATCGTCGTCGCGCACGGGGGCGAGGACTTCGGCTGGCCGCGCTGTCACGCCGGCCGCATCCCCGACCCGGAGTTCGGCCAGCCCGGTGCGTGCGCGGGCGTGGCTCAGCCGGCCTTCGAGCTGCCGGCTCATTCCGCGCCGCTCGGCCTGGCCTTCTACCAGGGCGCCATGTTCCCGCCCGAGTACCACGGCGACCTGCTGGTGGCGCTGCACGGCTCGTTCGATCGCAGCACCAAAGTGGGCTACAAAGTGGTGCGTCTGCGCATGCGGGACGGGCGGCCCGTCGCGATGGAGGACTTCATGGCCGGCTGGCTGGTGGGCGACGAGGCATGGGGCCGCCCGGTGGACGTGGCGGTGGGGCCGGACGGCGCGGTGTACGTCTCGGACGACCGCTTCGACGCGATCTACCGCGTGACGTATGAGGAGGGGGACAGCGGATAGGGAACGGATAAGCGGATAGCGGATATCCTGAGCTGCCATCCGCGCATCCGCTTCCAATCTGCTGTCCCCCTCACAATCGCCGCAGGTACACCCGCTCCAGCGTGTGGCTGGCGCCTTTCTCCAGGATCAGGTGGGCCCGCTCGCGGGTGGGCAGGATGTTGAGGCGCAGGTTCTCCCCGTTGATCTCGCGCCAGATGCGGCGCGCCGTCTCCACCGCCTCCTCCACCGTCAGGTCCGCGTAGCGCCGGAAGTAGGAGTGTGGGTCGCGGAAGGCCGTCTCGCGCAGCTTCAGGAAGCGCTCGATATACCACTGCTCCAGGTGCTCCTCGGCGGCGTCCACATAGATCGAGAAGTCGAAGAAGTCCGAGATCACCACCCGCGAGGCGCGCCCCGGCCGGTCCACGCCGCGCTGCAGCATCGTCAACCCCTCGACGATCAGGATGTCCGGCCGGTCCACGATCTGGAACTCGCCGGGGATGATGTCGTACACCAGGTGCGAGTAGACCGGCACCTTGAGTTGCGGCCGGCCGGACTTGACGTCTGCCATGAACTGCAGCAGCGCCCGCCGGTCGTAGCTCTCCGGGAAGCCCTTGCGGTGCATGATGCCGCGCGCCTGCAGCACGTGGTTCGGGTACAGAAATCCATCGGTCGTCACCAGCTCCACGCGCGGGTGGCCGGGGCCGTGGGTGAGCAGCGCGCGCAGCAGGCGGGCGGTGGTGCTCTTGCCCACCGAGACGCTGCCGGCGATGGCGATCACATAGGGGATGCGCTCGTCCGGCCGCCCGAGAAACACGCAGCGCATGTGGTCCAGGTTCTGGGCGGCGGCGATGTAGATCTGCAGCAAGCGGGTGAGCGGCAGGTAGATGTCGGCCACGTCGTCGAGCGAGACCGGGTCGCCCAGGCTGCGCAGGTGCTCCACGTCCTCCGCGGTGAGCGGCATCGGCTGGCCGCCACGCAGCCGGGCCCACTCCGCGCGCGTGAAGGTCATGTAGGGGGAGAAGCTCTGGTCGTGTGACATAGTGGGGCTTCGTCGTCCTGTGCTGAGCGTGTGCGCAGAGGGCATCCGCCACCGTGGGCACGGCGGGTAGCAAGAGAGATTATAGCACCGCGAGAGGCCGAGGCTGTGTATTCCCCCGCATGGAGGGGAGGGCCACGGAGGGCGAAGCCCGCGCCGACACCCGCCCATCAAACCGAAGGGGGTGTAGGGAGCTATTGAGGGCGCCGCCCGCTATAGACGTAATGTGGTACAATATGCTCGTTTCGTAGGCTTCCTGTGCCGCGCTGCGCCCTCCAGCAAGGATGCAATCGCTCTACAGCAATATAACCGACCTGCTCGTCCCCGAGACGGTGATCCGCGGCGCCCGCGCCGAGTATCGGATCGTGAGCCTGATCGGGCGCGGCGGCATGGGCGCGGTCTACCGGGCGCAGCGCCTGGCCGACGGCACGCTCTGGGCGCTCAAGGAGATGCGCCCGCCCGAGGACGCCACCCCCGCCGAGCTCGAGGAGAACCGCAAGCTCTTCGACCAGGAGGCCAGGCTCCTCGAGCACCTCAGCCACCCCAACCTGCCGGTGATCGCGGACCACTTCGAGCATCAGGGGCGCCCGGTGCTGGTCATGGAGTTCGTTCCCGGCCAGACGCTCGAGGACCGCATCCACGACGCGAACGCGCCCATGATGGAGCAGGAGGCGATCGGTTACGGCATCCAGATCGCCCGCGTGCTGCATTACCTGCACACCCGCACCCCGCCGATCATCTACCGCGACCTCAAGCCCTCCAACATCATGCTCACGCCCGAGGGCGTGCTCAAGCTGATCGACTTCGGCGTGGCCCGCACCCACAAGCGCGGCAAGTCCAAGGACACCGTCGCCATGGGATCAGCCGGCTACGCCCCGCCCGAGCAGTACGGCAAGGGGCAGACCGACGCGCGCTCGGATGTGTACGCGCTCGGCGCGACGCTGCTGCACCTGCTCACCGCCATGCCGCCCATCCCGCTTCAGACCCCTGAGCCGGGCAGCATCCGCCGCCTCAACCCCTCGGTGGACGCCCGCACCGAGAAGGTGATCATCAAAGCCATGGCGCTCGACCCGGCGCAGCGCTACCATGACGCCGCCGAGTTCGAGCGGGCTCTCCACGGTCGCCTCTCTCAGACCTACATAGACCCGACGGTGCGCGCCACGCCGCCGCCGCCGGTGATCCCGCCGGGCGCCGCGATGCCCACCGAGCGGC
>DATMBA010000281.1:0-2596 GCA_035559635.1 Roseiflexaceae bacterium | reverse complement strand
GAGCCGCCACTCCTGCGCCTCCGCCAGCCGCACCTCGTGGTCTAGCTTCGCCAGCCGGCCGTCCCGATCCTGATAGTACAGCATGCTCCACCTCCCGCTATCGACAAATCGCCAATCGAAGTGTTGCTTTATTGTAGTCTCGTGGCAGATATTAGCACCCGCCGGGCGATTTGTCAAGAGGGTGTTGGGGAAATTCTCTATCGAATTGGTGAGATCCACCAAATGAAGGATGAAGGCTAAAGGCTAAACGCTGAAGGTGCCGGGGCCGGATCGCCGCAGTACAGCATCGATCGGGACCCGGGCCGTTCAGCGTTCAGCCATTCAGCGCTCAAGCGCTCAAGCGCTCACGTGTCCAGCGTTCAGCGTTCAGCGGTCAACGGCCGCGCCCGCAGCCGGATCCCGCCCGGCACGGCTGCCGTCCAGTGGCCCTCGTGGACCAGGCGCTGGCCCGGCAGCGGCTCCAGCTCGAAGGAGCGCAGGACGTGCGCCGCCAGGGCCTTGGTCTCGATCTGGGCGAAGCTGATACCGATGCAGATCCGCGGCCCGCCGCCGAATGTCACCAGGCTGTAGGGCGTCCGGCGGTCCTCCTCGCGCGGCGGAGCGAAGCGGTCCGGGTCGAAGCGTTCGGGGTCGGCGAAGACGTGCGGCAGCAGGTGGCTGGCCGCCAGCGCCAGGCGCACGGGGGTGCCCTCCGGGATGGTGTAGCCCGCGAAGGTGAAGTCGCGTACCACCCCGCGCGGCACGTTGATCACCGGGCTGTAGATCCGGCCCACCTCTTTGATGAAGTTGTCCAGCGTCTTCATCTGGCGCACCGCCTCCACCGGCAGCGCACCGCGCTCCTGCCCCAGCAGCGCCGCCAACTCGGCACGGATGCGCGCGCGGTGCTCCGGCTGCGTCGCCAGCATGTAGAGCGTCCAGGCGCTGAGCGTGGTGGTGGTCTCGTGGCCGGCCACCAGCAGGATGTTCAGGTGCGCCAGGATCTGCTCGTCGCTCAGCGCCCGGCCGTCCTCGTCCCGCGCACGCACGATCAGCCCCACCACATCGCGCGGCTGCCCGGCGGCCGGCGCGGCGCGGCGCTCGGCAATCACCGCCAGCAGCGCGCGCACCAGCTCGCTCTGCGCGATGACCCAGCGCTGCTCGTACTCCTGCCAGGTCTCGGCGCGCTCGTCGAAGCCGTGCAGCATGGTGTAGAACAGCTCGCGCAGCCGGTCCACCTGCGGACCGGTGGGCATGCCGGCCAGCGCGGCCGCGGCGGCGTCGAAGGTGATCTCGCGCGCCTCGGCGTACACGTCCACCCACTCCCGCTGCGGCCAGGCGGCGGTGCGCTCGGCGATGATGCGTCCCAGGATAGGCAGGTAGGCCTCCATAGCGGCGCTGGTGAAGGCCGGGTTCCACAGCCGGCGATGCCGGGCGTGCTCCGGGTCGTCCATGTTCAGCAGGCCCTTGCCGAACATATCGCCGATGATCGGCGTCCAGCCCTTGTCGTGGCTGAAGTGCTCGCGGCCACTGTGCAGCACGAAGCGGTTGGCCTCCGGCCCGACCATGAAGACGTATTCGCCCCGGTCCCAGCCGTCGGCGATCACCCACTTGAAGATCGGGCCGTGCTCCATGGCCGCCTGCGCCAGCTTGGCCGGGAGGCGGCCGGAGGTGATGTCCGCGCCACTCAGTGGGACGGCGGGGAGATCGGCGATGCCTCTCGTCATACCATGTGCTCCTTGTCCGATGGCGCCGCCATCTCAGCGCCCCGTGCCGCCCAGCTGCACCACCCGCAGCACCTCGGCCTGCACGGTGTCCGGTGTGGTGCCGAGTTGCTCGAGCAGCAGCGCCACGTTGCTGTCCAGCACCTTCGTGAGGCCGAACAGCAGGTGCTCGGTGCCAAGATAGCTGTGCTCCCATTCGGATGCCTGGGCCACTGCCGCGCGCACCGCCTGCTGCGCGTGATCGGTCAGCGGCGTCTGCCCCGGGCTGGCGGGCGCCGGCGCAGCGCGCTCGGGCCAGTCCGTCCCCGCGGCGATCGCCGCGCGCACCGCCTCCAGGGTGATGCCGATCTCGCCGAGCACCTGCGCGGCCACCCCCTCGCCCTCGCGCAGCAAGCCCACGAGCAGGTGCTCCGTGCCCACGGCGCTACGCGCGCCGGCGCGCGCCTCATCAGCCGCCATCTGCAGGCAGCGCCGGGCGCGCGCCGACAGGGGTGGTGTTCCCTCGTCGCCTGCCCCGTGCAGCGCCTGAACCAGCCCGCCCACCAGCTGTTTCAGCCGGCGCGGCCCAGTGGCAGCGGCGCGGGCCGGCACGTGCTGCCGGCTCAGGTAGTCCAGCAGGTCGGCCCGCGCGAAGCGGTACTCGCCGCCCACCCGGTAGGCCGCTAGCTCGCCGCGCGTCACCAGCCGCCGCACCGTCACTACGTCCACCTTCAGGTACGCCGCCACCTCGTCGGTGGTTAGCAGCGGCTCCAGCGGCTCCATAGGCGCCTCCTGCAATAGCACGAATGTGGCCTGTAAGCGACTATAGCATACTATGAATGCTTCTACAAGCATGAAGTCCGCCCGACAGGGCTACTGGTTTGACACCGAGATGTTGAGGGAGTAGGGAGGGGTCA
>DATMBA010000280.1:0-30480 GCA_035559635.1 Roseiflexaceae bacterium | reverse complement strand
GCGGCCCGCCGTAGGCGTGGCCCCAGTCGCCCGGGCCGTACCACGGCCCGTAGCCGCCCCGCGGCATGCGCGGCACCTGCTGATAGGCCGGCGGCGGCATGCCCGGCGCCGGTTGGTAGTAGCCCTGCGGCGGGCCGTATGCCTGCCAGCGCGGTCCGGCGCTCCAGGACCCCAGCATATAGCCCAGTGCCACCAGCCCGATCGCGATCAGTATCCAGCCCAGCCCACGTCTCGGATGCTCCATCATACTCCTCCTTGCGAGCGCTACAGTCCAAGCGGCGGGTCCATAAGGAGGGCGAAGTCCTCCCTCACCGACCCACCCCTGTTCTCTGTGGTCGATCAGCAGGGTAGCGGAGGATTGTGAAGCCATCGTGAAGATGTGCGGGAGCGATCGTGGATATTTTACACCTACGCCACGGCCAGCGGCGCGCGCGAGGCCCAATGGGCCGCCGATCGCTTGCTGGCGATCGGCGTCGCCGCGGCTGCGCCCACCGCGCTGGCCGGCGTGGCCGACTTCTCGACGATCAAGGAGGACGCGGCGGCGCTTGGCGCAGCCCACGCCCTGCTCAACACCGCCGGCCTGGGGCTGTTCCTGGCCTCGCTGTGGGCGCGCACCTCCGGCAGCCGTGGCCTCGGCGTGCTCCTCTCCAGCGCCGGCCTGGCCGTGGTCACCGGCTCAGCCATCCTTGGCGGCGACCTCACCTACCGCAAGCGGGTGGGCGTGAACCACACCCCGCCGGCCGATGGGCCGCGCGAGTGGACGGCGGCCATCCCGCTGGAGCGGCTCGGTGACCACGCCGCGCGCCGGGTGATGGTGGCCGACGTGCCGGTGCTGCTGTACCGCGACGGCGACCAGGTGTACGCGATCGGCGCGGTGTGCAGCCACGCTGGTGGGCCACTGGAGGAGGGGGAGTTCCAGGGCGGCTGCGTCCAGTGCCCCTGGCACCAGTCGGTGTTCGACCTGCGCACCGGCGCGGTGGTGCATGGCCCGGCCACGCACGCCCAGCCGGCGTATGAGGCGCGTGTGCGCGGCGGCCAGGTGGAGGTGCGCCTGGCCCGCAGCGGCGATCTGGAGGACGCCCCGCAGCACGAGCGCGCCGTGAGCGCGTGAGTGTCCAGGGGCTAAGGGCTAAGCCTTCTTCGTGCTTGCAGCGCGGCGGAGGGTTCTGGGGCGGGCTGCGCTCTAACCCCTCGGTTCAAGAATGTACCCGATGCCGGGCGCCGTCACGATGAAGCGCGGGTTGGCCGGGTCGTCCTCCACCTTTTGGCGCAGGCGGTGGACGAGCTGCTTCAGGAGCTGGCGGTCGCCGACCCCCTGGTAGCCCCAGACGTGCGTCGTCAGCCGCTCGGCCGGCAGTACGTGGCCGGCGTTCGCCAGCAGGTACTGCAGCAGGCGGAACTCCAGGTGCGTCAGCCGGATCGGCGCGCCGCCGCGGATGCGCGCGGTCTGGCGCTCGGCGTCCAGCGCGATGTGGCCGGACGCCAGCGGCTGCGGCGAGTCCGCGCCGCTGCGCCGCAGCAGCGCCCGCACGCGCGCCAGCAGCGTCCGGGGGCTGAAGGGCTTGGTGAGGTAGTCGTCCGCGCCGATGTCCAGGCCGTGGACCTGATCTTCCTCGCTGCTACGCACCGTGAGCAGCATGATCGGTGTCGCCGCCTCCGCGCGGATCTGCCGGCAGACGTCGAACCCGCTCATGCCCGGCATGTTGACGTCCAGCACCACCAGGTCGGGCTGTTCACGCTGGAAGCGCTCCAGCGCCGCCCGGCCATCGCCGGCCTCCACCACCAGGTAGCCGGCCTGGCGGAGGGCGAACCCGATCAGCCCACGCAGCTCGAGATCGTCATCGACGATCAGGATTTTCATCTGCAGCCCCCGTTGGAAGCACGACCACCATGCGCGTCCCGCCGCCGGTGCTCTGAGCGTGGACATGCCCCCCGTGGCGCTCGACGATCGACTGGACGATCGCCAGCCCCAAGCCGATGCCACTCTGCTCCGGCTCCTCGGCCGCGGCCCGGACGAAGCGGCTGAAGAGGGCGCGGCTGGCGAGCGGCGGCAGCCCCGGCCCGCGGTCCTCGACCCAGACGGTGACATGCTGCGCGGTCGCGCTGCCGCCGATGTGGATGGGCGAGCTGGCCGGCGCGAACTTGTTCGCGTTGGCCAGCAGGTTGACGAACACCTGGACCAGGCGCGTCGCGTCGCCACAGATCAGCGGCAGCGGGTAGGGCAGGTCCAGCGCAACCGCCTGCTCTCGCTGCTGCAGGAGCGGCCGCGTCAGCTCGATCGCCTCCTCGATCACCTCGTCCAACGCGACCGGCTGGTGGCGGATGGACTGGTGGCCGGCCTCGATGCGCACACTCTCCAGCAGATTATCGATCAGCTGGGCCAGGCGCAGCGTCCCGCGCTGCTGGGCCTGGATCAGCTGCGCGATCTGCGCCTGTGTCAGATCGGGCAGCTGATCCAGCAGCAACTCGATCGATGCAAGCTGCGCCGAGAGCGGCGTGCGGAACTCGTGCGAGATATTCCCCAGGACAGTATCGCGCAGCCGACGCGTCGCCTCGACCTCGGTCTCGTCGCGCAGCACCTGGACCTGCTGCGTCTCGGCGGGCGCGGCACTCGTGATCACGATCGTCCGCCGCTCCCCACTCCGCAGCAGCAGGTGCTCGGTGGCGCGCGCGCCGCCACGGAAGCGCGCGTGGACGATCGGGCAGTGTTCGTCGCAGGGGCGTACGCCCCCCGGACCCTGCGGGTTGAGCACGTCGCCGCAGAAGCGCCCGATCGCCTCATCGCTGCTGATGCCGAGCATGGCCGCCGCCTGGGGGGTCATGTAGCGGATGCGCCGCTCGCGATCGACGGTGAATACCCCTTCGCTGATGCCGGTGACGATCGCGTACGCCTCCGCCTGCTGGCGCCGGAGGTCGGCGGTCAGGTGCAGCAGCTGGCGCCGCATCTCGTCCAGTGCCGCCGCCAGCGCCCCACCCTCCGCGCCGGGGATCATGGGGACCGGCGTGGCCAGGTCGCCGCGGCCAATGCGTGCGGCGGCGGCGCCGAGCCGGGCCAGCGGGCGCACCAGCCAGCGGCCGATGGCCAGGCTGCCGAGGGCGGCGAGCGCGGCCGTGCCGATCGCCAGCAGCGCCAGCGTCCGCGTGAGCTCCTGGAGCTGGCGTGTCACGCTGGTGGCCGGCAGATCCACCTCGACGAAGCCGACGATCTCGCCGCCCGGCGCGCGCAGCGGGTGTACCGCGACATAGGGCCCGAGCGGCGCGAGGTAGGTGGTGACCATCGTCCCCGAGGCAAGCGCCCGCGCCCGCGGCGCCTGGCGTGCGCCCGCGGCATCTAGCACGGCTCGGCCGGTGATCTGCACGGGCAGCCCGATGTCGGCGGCGATCTGGCCGGCGAAGGCATCGTCCAGCGCCCGCGCGGTCGCCACGGACGCACCGGGCACGGCCGGGAGCGGCGTGGTGGCCTGCAGCACCAGCGCGCTGTGACCCGGCCGCTGCACCAGGCGGTAGGGCACGCTGCCCCGTGGTGCGGTGTCGGTCGCATCTGCCAGGTGCAGTGCGCCGCTCTGGCCGATCACACGGCCATCGCGCAGGACGGCGCAGGCGCCCAGCTGGCTGGTGCGCTGGAACTGCCCCAGGAACGCCTCGAGCTGCGCCGTATCACCCTGCTGCAGGAGCCGGCGCAGCGTCGGCCGCTCTGCCAGGAGCTGCGCCGCCACCGCCACGTCCTCGCCGGCGCGGACGATCTCCTGATGGGCGCTGGCGCCGGCCTGGGCCACACGCGCCAGCCCCTGCTCGTCGGCAAGCCGCTGGAGCAGGCTCGACGCGGCGAGCGCCACGCCGGCCACCGCCAGCAGCACCAACCCGGCGTTGATGCCGATCAGGATCGTGCTGAGATGCAGGCGACGCATACCACTCCAGGCGATAGGCGACAGTCATAGGCCATAGGCCCTCGCCTCGATAACCTATCACCTCGACTCCAGGCGATAGATGCTAGGTCATAGCTGATGGGCCCAAACCCCGATCACCTATCGCCTATCGCCTATCACCTCGATGACGTACCAGATCCGTGCTCAGCACCAGGGCCAGCGAGACCAACCCCAGCGCCAGCGCCGCGCTGTAGGCGCCGATGTACTGCCGGTCGTCCAGCGCGCGGAAGATGAACAGCGTCGCCGTCTCCGTCCGGCCTTGCACACCCCCCCCGACGACCAGCACCGCGCCGAACTCGCCCAGCGCACGGGCGCACGTCAGCGTCAGGCCGTAGATGAAGCCCCAGCGCAGCGCCGGGAACGTCACGTGCCAGAACGTCTGCCAGCCGCCGGCGCCCATCGTTGCAGCGGCGTGCTCCTGCTCGACATCGAACGCCTGGAGCACCGGCATCAGCTCGCGCACCATGAACGGCAGCGTCACGAACAGGGTTGCCAGGACCATGCCGGGGAGTGCGAACGCCACCTGGACGCCCAGCGCCTCGGTCAGCGGCGCCAGCGCCCCCCGCCGCCCGAACAGGACGATCAGCATGTAGCCGGCGATCACTGGCGACACGGCGAACGGCAGGTCGATCAGCCCGTTCAGCAGGGCGCGCCCACGGAAGCGGTGCCGTACCAGCACCCAGGCCACCAGTGTGCCGAAGAGCGCGTGCACCGCCACGACGATCGCGGCGATCAGCAGCGTCCGTCCGAACGCCGATACGACATCTGCCCGCGTCAGTGCTGCGACGACCGGGCCGAGACCCCCGGCGAAGATTGCGCCGACGACAGCGGCGAGCGGCGCCAGGATCAGGATTGCGACGTAGGCGACCACCACGCCGATCGAGAGCCGGCGCGCCCAGACGCCGCGACCGCCCGCGCGTGCGCGAAGCGGATGTGTCAGGGTCGTTGCTGATCTCATGCTGCTTCCTTTCGGCGCTGTAGGTAGTCTACCAGCACCACCAGCAGGAACGCAATCATCAGCATGGCCAGCGACATCACGCTGGCGTTGCGTTGGTTGCCTGCCTCCACCTCGCCGAAGACGTACACCGCCGCCGTCTGGGTGCGCAGCGGGATATTGCCGGCCACCACCACGATCGCCCCGAACTCGCCGAGCGCGCGCGCGAAGCTGAGCAGCGTGCCGGCCGCCACGGGCAGCGCGAGCGCCGGCAGCACCACCCGGCGGAAGATCGTCCACCCGCCCGCGCCGATCGTCGCCGCCGCCTCCTCCTGGTCGCGCTCAAGACTCTGCAGCACCGGCTGGACGGTGCGCACCACGAACGGGAACGAGACGAACAGCAGCGCCAGCACGATCCCCGGCGGCGCGAAGATGATCGCCAGGCCCAGGCGCTCGTCCAGCCAGGCGCCGAGCGCGCGCTGCGGCCCGTAGAGGCCCACGAGCATCACCCCGGTCACCAGCGTGGGGATCGCGAACGGCAGGTCCACGAGCGCGTTCAGGAACGCTTTGCCCGGGAATGCATAGCGCACGAGCACGTAGGCCGTCAACGTGCCCATCACCGCGTTGACGAGCGCCATCAGGCCGGCGGTCCAGAGGGTGAGCCAGAGCGCGTGGCGCGCGGCGGGTGCGGCGACGACGCGCCCTATGCCCGCCAGCCCGTCGCGTAGCCCGTCCTGGAGGACGATCGCCAGCGGGATGATGAGCATGACGGTCAGGTAGGTGATCGCCAGGCCACGCACCCCCCACCGCCCCCACGGGAGGGATGAGCCGGCGGGCAGCACAGCAGGTCGGGCCACTCTCACACTCCTTATCTCTCAGGGAGGGGCGCGCCTTCCCTGAACCCCCACCTATCCGACTCATTCGGATAGGCGCTCACCGCTGTACCTCAGCGATCGCCCGCGTGTAGACGCCGTCCTCGCCGAAGTAGGTGGGTGTAGCTTCCTTCCAGCCGCCGAAGTACGCGATCGTCCAGAGATCCGCCACGGGCGGGTAGCGGTCGGCGGTCGCCTCGGCCACCTCCGGGTTTGGCGAGCGCAGGCCGTGCTCTGCGAAGATGCGCTGCGCCTCGGGCGTGGCCAGAAACGCCACGAACGCCTCGGCCACCGCGCGCGTGCCGTGCTTGTCCACGTAGGTATCGACGACGGCGATCGGGTTCTCGATCAGGATCGTCGAGCGCGGGATGACCAGCTCGTAGTCCTGGCCGTGCTGCTGCCCCACCAGCACCTCGTTCTCGTAGGTGATCGCCACGTCGCCGATCCCCTGCTCGAAGTTCGTGATGCTCTCGCGCGCGCTTTTGTCCATCACGCGGACGTTGCTGAGCACCGCCTTGAGGAACGCTAGCGCCGCCGCGTCATCGCCCTTCGGTACACCGGCCACGAACCCGCGCCGGGCGGCGCCGTAGAGTGCCAGGATGTTCCACTGCGCGCCGCCGCTCGTCTGCGGGTTGGGCGTCAGCACCTCCACGCCCGGCCGGGCCAGGTCGGCCCAGTCCCTGATCCCCTTGGGGTTGCCCTTGCGTACCGCGAAGCTCACGATCGAGGTGCTGATCATCCCCTTGTACGCCTGGGCCGTCCAGTCGCTGGTGATCAGCCCGGCATCGACGATCCGGGTGATGTCGGCCTCCAGCGAGAGCGCGGCGACGTCGGCCTCGAACCCCTCGACGATCGCTCGTGCCTGTGCGCCGGAGCCCTGGTACGACTCCTGGACCTCCACCTCCTGCCCGGTCTGCCGCTTCCACTGCTCCTTGAAGATCGGGATCAGCTCGGCATACGCCTCGCGCGGGGTCGTGTAGGCGCCGAGGATGAGGGTCACCGGGCCGCCAGCGGGTGTGCCCGGCGGTGGTGATCCGGCTGGCGATCCCCCGCAGGCCGTCAGGCTCACCACCATAACCGCCACCAGCGCGCGAATCGCGAAACGCTGAATCATCAGAGGCTCTCCTTTGCAAGTACGACACGTGGGCTCACGGTCGGATATACGATAGGGGGCGTTGCGAAGAGTGAGCGGACGATCAGCACTGGCCGATCACGGACGGCGCCAAGGACTTGCCCGACGACGCCGGCCAGCGCCAGGCGGCCATTCTGAGCCGCCAACGGCGCGCCGAGCACCAGCAGATCATAGGCGCCCTCCACCAGCTCGGCCAGGATCTCATCGCGCGCTCCACCGGTGCGGATCACCGCCCGGCCCGCGACGCCGAGCGCCGCAAGCGTCTCGATGCCGGCGTCGAGGAAGCGCTCGGTCCACTCGCGCCCCTCCGGCCGGTCGCGATCCACCGCCAGCACGGAGAGCAGGGTGGCGCGCGCGCCGAGGTGGCGCATCAGCCGGCCAGCGAACTGGACGTCGTCTTTCCCCGGCTCCCCGGCGGCGACGCAGACCAGAACGTTCGTCGGCGCCGGGCACGCTCGCGGGACCAGCAGCAGGTGCGCGGCGCCGGCGTGCAGCAAGCTCTCGGCGATCTCTTTGCTGGTCTCAGGCTGGACGTGCTGCACAACCACGTCGTGCGGCTCGCGCTCCAGCTCGTGCCGCACTGCATCGGTGAGGGACTCCCCCGCCACGCGCGTGTCGAGAGCCGGCAGGCCGCTGCCGATCTGCTCCCTGGCGTCCCGCAGGTGCTGCTCCAGCTGATCGGTCGCTCCGCCATAGGCCAGCAGCGTCATCCGGGCGTGCGCCAGCCGCGCGAGCTGGCCGCCGTAGGCGAGCGTCTCCTGGGCCGCCGGCGAGCCGTCGGTCAGCACCAGCAGACGCAGGCCGGGGTGGGTGAGCGCGTGCAGCCGGCGTACGCTCACCCACGCGCCGTCGCCCGGCGTGAGCGGGAACTGCCGTGCCATGTCCTGCGAGCGCGTCGCCTCGATCAGCACGGACCGGGCGCCGAACGGCACTGGCGGGGCGATCGAGCGCACGCCGGGGATGGGCGGCAGCCGCAGGCGCAGCCGCTCGAAGGACCCGGCGAAGGTGACATGCTCGACGGTAGCACGGCCGAGCGGCGGGTCGGCCAGCCCATCGGGCGCCGACGCCAGCGCCACGTCCTCGGGGCGGAACAGCACCTGTACCGGACGGTCGTCCTCCGCCAGCTGCGGCTCGGTCTTCAGCCGAAAGGCGATCTCGCCGAGCCGAACGGTGTTGGCGGCGCAGCGCCCGACCATGAGGTTCGCCGTCCCTAAGAACGTGGCGACGAACTCGGTCTGCGGGTGCGTGTACAGCTCGTCGGGCGAGCCGACCTCGAGCAGCCGGCCGATGTTCATCACGCCGATACGATCGGCGAGCTCATACGCCTCTTCCTGATCGTGCGTGACAAAGATCGTCGTCGTGCACAGCTCGCGCTGGATATCCCGCAGCGTCCGGCGCAGATCGGCGCGGATCCTGGCGTCGAGCGCGCCAAACGGCTCATCCAGCAGCAGCACGGCTGGCTCGTACGCCAGCGCGCGGGCCAGCGCGACGCGCTGCTGCTGCCCACCCGAGAGCTGGCCGGGCATGCGCTTGCCTAACCCGGCCAGGCCGACGAGCGCCAGGAGCCTGTCACGTTGGCGGCGCCGCTCCGCAGGCGGCACCTTGCGGATACGCAGCCCGAACTCGACGTTCTCGGCAACCGACATATGGCGGAAGAGGGCGTAATGCTGGAACACGAAGCCGACCCCGCGCTGCTGGGGCGGCAGCGCCGTCACGTCGCGGCCGTGCAGCAGCACGCGCCCCTGGTCCACGCTCGCAAGGCCGGCGATCATGCGCAGAATGGTGCTCTTGCCGCTCCCGCTCGGGCCAAGCAGGACGAAGAACTCGCCGTCCGCCACGTCGAGCGATACATTGTTGACGACCGGGTGGCCGTCGTAGCGTTTGTGAAGCTGCTCCAAGACGATCGACATCGGCGCCTCCCGGTGTTGATAGGGTGTGGCACGGCCCGCGCTGCCGGCACTGTGGCGCAATGCAGGCGCGTTGGTGACGCTCCAGGCGGCGCGTCATTGCCCTCAGTGTTCGCAGCGCTGGCCACGCCGTGCCCCGACGTGTGCCACACCTGGGTTTGTACGCGGTTCCAGCGTGGTGACAGAGCGGTGACAGCGTGAGCGGGAGCGGGAGACCAGAGCACGCGCCCTGTGCGTTCTGACGCGCTGCACTGGCTTGTGAGCATCGGTCTATCCGCCCCTGAACGTGCGTGGGATGGGAGGCCAAAGCCTTGGACGCGCCTCTGCGAGGAATTCGGAGGGGGAGAGGCTCTCCCCGAAAACTCCCATGCCCTATATACATCACGGGGAGGAGGGCCGGGCGAGCCAGGCCGCCCAGCAAGCTCCCATGCTCTGCGCCACAAGGGAGGCGTGCGGGGCGGGCCAGGCCCACCACGCACACTCCCATGCCTATGCACCTATGCTACCGGGAGGCGGTGATATCTGTGGTCTCTGCGGGGTGACAGTTTGGAGTGGGGCGGGGAGGACGCCCTGGGTTTGATGCACGCTCTTGCAGTGCTGTCGGGGGTGGCGGCGCCGGCTTCGACACAGCGCGCAGGGTGCATGGCACCGCATAACGTGGCATACAGAATCGGCGGGCAGATGGTGCTGCCCCTGCCTGCACTACGGCGCTGACCGCCGTGAGCTGTGGTGCAAGGCGTCGGTGGCCCACCACCAGCAGCGCCCGGCTCACGGCTCGAGGTCCCGGGGAGGACTACACGGCCTCTTCCGTCGCCGCCATTGACCCAAGCGCCCGCCGGCCGCGCTGGGCGAGGCGGGCCACTGCCACGCCCCCGGCAGCCAGCGCGGCTACGCCAGCCAGCCAGCGCGCAGGAGCGAGGATGCGCCGTGCTGCGGGCGCGCCGGCCTCTGGCGCCTGGGCGGTACGGCGAGCGAGCAGCTCCACCATCGCCTTGTTGAACTTGCGCAGGTCCTGTGGGCCGCGGCTGGAGACCCAGTTGCCGTCCCGCACCACCGGCTTGTCCCACCACTCCCCGCCGGCGTTCTCAATGTCGTCCTTGATCCCCGGCCAGGAGGTGAGCCGCCGGCCGCGCACCAGTCCCGCCGAGACAAGCAGCCACGGGCCGTGGCAGATCACCGCGATCGGCTTCCCGGCCGCGTCCATGGCCCGCACGAACCCGCGCGCTGCCTCGCTCTGCCGCAGCAGGTCCGGGCTGACGAAGCCGCCCGGCAGGAGCAGTGCGTCGTAGGCCGCCGGCTCGGCGTTGTGCACCAGCCGGTCCACCGGCACCTTCTTGCCTGGCAGCAGCGCGTTCATGCCCTGGATCTTGCCCGGCCGCAGCGAGATCACCTCCACCTGCGCGCCCTGCCGCTGCAGCTCCTTCAGCGGCGACGTCAGCTCCAGTTGCTCAAATCCGTCCGCTGCCAGCACGGCCACCTTCAGCCCCTCTAACTTCTTCGCCATAGCACACCTCACTCCTCGCCACGGAGGGCACAGCGAGAGGAGCGGCCCGGGACAGTTCGACCGCTGTACTGCGCCTGGATCGCGCAGCAGCGATCACACCCTTCTGCGGCTCTCCCCCTCCCTGGCCTCTGTGTCCTCTGTGGCTGAAACTACGTGCCCACCGCGCTGGAGCGCCGCCCCGGCCGCCTCCAACGCACGCACCTGCTCGGCCGCCGTGCGCCCGGCCAGGAAGGCGTGGTCCGAGTTGCAGTACTCCCACTCGCTGTAGCGCCCGGCCCTCCAGCCAGGAGGTCTCTATCTGGTCGAGTGGCACCGCCCAGATCTTGCGGTTGTAGGGGATGGCGAAGTGCCTGGCGACGCCCCGGCCCCAGACGCGGTAGATGAACTCCTCGAAGGTGCGCGGCCCCAGGTAGTAGATGTTGCGCAGGCGCGGCATGTCCTCCGGATCCCTCCCCACCGCCGGGCCGACGACGACGATCTGCCACTCCGGCCGCGCCTCGGCCAGCGCCGCCAGCAACTCCAGGTCCACGCGCTCGTCGATGACGCCGCAGAACTCGAGGCGCGGGCGCGGCAGGCGCCGCAGCTCCTCCGCCTCCGCGCCCGGTTCTCGTGCCAGGCGGAAGTGCGCCGCGTCCGCGCTGTCTCGAAAGCAGTGGACGTGCGGATGGCGGCGGCACATGGCGTGGTGTAGGCCGGGCCCGCCGGTGAACACCAGGTCGGCGCGGGTCAGCAGCGCCTCCGCGCGCGCAGCCAGCTCCGCCGGCGCGTCGCGCAGGCCGGAGAGGCCGTCCATACCGTCGTACACCACGGCGCGCGGCGCCAGGTCCTGGATGAGCGGCAGCCCCAGAGGGGTGTAGAACCACGCCAGGTAGTCCTCGACCCGCTCGGAGTGCAGCAGGTGGCGCAGCAGCGGACGGAAGGTGGCCAGGTGCTCGTCGTGGCGGCCGGGGGCGGGGTGCGGCGTGATGGGCCGACACACCAGTACGCCGGGGGCGGGGCGGCTCAGGCTCCGCGAGGGGGTGATGCCGCTCACGCACGCCGGCTCCTCGACGAACAGGACGCGCCGGCCCACGGCGAGCCGCGCGAGCAGGTGTTGCGGGCGCTGGTACACGAAGTCCCAGCGCAGGTGAGAGAAGACCACCAGGTCCGGTTTGACCGGCATAGGTTTGCTCCTGGGCGCCAGGCCTTGATCTGGCGTGCGCCGGCGATCGCGGCGCCGGGGCGCACGAGGCGTAGGGGACCGGCCGGGACGGCCGGCTCCACACCGATGCCGCTTGGAGGCAGCAGCGGGCGGAGCACCGGGTCTGGGGCGCTCGTTATATTCGTCTGGGGGATCGCAGAGCAAGAGTTATGCCGCTACATGGTTACAGGCGAAGCCTGTGGAACCGACACTCCCACCCCTACACGGTGTGGGGTGCTCAGGCCACGCATGTGGCCTCCCACGACGTTAGCGCCTGAAGGCGGTGCCCCGGCCCTGGACTGGCAGCCGAAGCGCCCAACCGTTCACGTGGAGGCGTTGAACGTTTTACGGGGCGGACGATGGTTCACGGGCACCGTTCCACGTTTCCCGCCCCAACCGGCACCATGCAGTTGGCAAGGTGCCCTTTTCGTGTCCAGCCGTGCGGCGGGAGGAGGCGACCTTCGCGCGCGGGGGATGGCGACGGCGCCGCGGCGGGCGCCGGCACGCCGCTTGCTGCAGCGCTACCGTTCCACCGCGGCGCGGCTGTGAGCCGCATGGCACGAGGAGCGCGATGGCTGGACACACGATCGAGGAGTGGGATCTCTGGTACCCGCAGGCGGGCGCCACAGGGCTCCCCTTCGCGCGCGGGCGGCTGGCACCGGCCGAGGTGCTGCTGGTGCACGCCGCGCCGCCGCTGCTCACCGTCACTGTGCGGGACGGCGCCGGGCGCCAGCTGGCCCGTGGGAATGACCTGCCGGCCGGCGCGGAGACGCCGATCGCGCGCCTCACGCGGCACGGCGAGCGCGTCGAGCGCGAGGATATCTGGCCCGCCGAGGATGACATCGGGCGGCCGGTGCTGCTGCCCGGCGGCGAGGTGGGCGTGCTGCTCCGCTGGTGGCACGCCGAGGACCACAGCGCGTGGCGCTGGCAGATCGAGCTCTCCAACCGGCGCCAATAGGGAGGGTTGTCGGGAGGACGAGACCTTCCCCGCGTCCCTCCCCATGATGGGGGGAGGGTCAGGGCGGGCCTGGCCCGCCCTGCTGCTCCAGGAAGTGCAGCACCGTGCGCTCCTCCTCGCTCAGCCCGCCGTCCTCTGCCAGTTCAACGCGCGCCGCCTGCGCCAGCGTCTCCAACAGCGTGCCGTCCAGGTAGGCCTCCAACACGAGCGGGTGGACGTAGCACATGCGGCAGATCGTGGGCGTGTTGCCGAGCCGCTCGGCCACCGACTCGATCGCCTCCTTGATCTTGCGCTTCGTCTCGGCTTTGGTCTCCGCGCCGCCGATCGCCTGCAGCGTCTTGGCCGCCAGCACCGTGCCCACCCAGGTGCGGAAGTCCTTGGCGGTGAACTCCTCGCCGGCGATCTCGCGCAGGTAGGCGTTCACATCGTCCGAGCCGATGTCCACCACGTTGCCGTCCTCGTCCTGGTACTGGAACAGTTCCTGCCCCGGCAGGTCCCGGCTGCGCCGTACAACGCTCGCCAGCCGCCGGTCGCGCAGCGTGATGCGGTGGAACCTGCCGCCCTTGCCGCGGAAGGCGAACTTCACCTGTGCGCCGTCCACCTGCGCGTGCCGGTCGCGCAGCGTCGTCAGGCCGAAGGACGTGTTGGCGCGGGCGTACTCGTCGTTGCCCACCCGGATGAGGGTGGTCTCCAGCAGGCGGACGAGCGCGGCCAGCACCTTCTCACGCGGCAGACCAGGCCGCCTGAGGTCCGCCTCCACGCGCTCCCGGATACGCGGCAGCGCCCGGCCGAAGGCGATGGTGCGGTGGTATTTGGTCTCGTCGCGTGCCGCCCGCCAGCGCGGGTGGTAGCGGTACTGCTTGCGCCCCTGGCGTCGCGGCCGGTGGCCTGGATGTGGCCGCGTGGGTCTGGGCAGATCCACACGTCGGTGTAGGCCGGCGGGATGGCGAGCGCGCGGATGCGCGCCAGCGCCGTCTCATCCGTGATCGCCGCGCCGCCCGGCCCGATGTAGCGAAAGCCCTCGACGTCTGGCTTGCGCCGGATGCCAGGCTTGCTGTCGCTGACGTAGCGCAGGCCGGCGGCCCTGGCGGATGTTGCCGGCTCGAGCGCCCGTTCGGTGGCGGTCATAGGTAGCTCTCTCACGAAGGCGGAAAATAGCACGGCGCGTGCCAGATGGCGGCGCGCGCCAGCCGTAAGGGCGCAGCAGGGGCCGCACACCAACAACGTGCGTTCTGCGATGGGTGGCCCCTCCTGTGCCCCTACGATCGCATCGCACCCCGCCGCCCCGCCACGCCGTGTGCTGGCGCCGCACCCGTGGGCGACACACCGCACTCCCCGCCCCGCTCATGTACCTTTCTAATGGAGCGTGTGCTATACTACGCCTGCACGCTGCGGATCGCAGTGCGGAATACCCACGGGGGCAGCAAGAATGAGATTAGAGCGCTTCACCGACAAAGCCCAGGAGGCATTTCAGGAAGCTCAGGAGATCATGCACGAGCAGCACCACACCCAACTGGATGTGGAGCATATCTTCCTGGCGATGCTGCGGCAGCGCGACGGCCTGGCCAGCCGGTCGATCGAGCGGCTGGGCGTGGACGCCGACATGGTCGCGCAGCGTGTCGAGCGCGAGCTCGAGAAGTCTCCGAAGGTCTACGGTCAGTACGGCTATGGCAATCAAGTTTACATAACACCACGCACCCAGCGGCTCGTCAAGCGCGCCGAGGAGGAGGCGGCGCGCCTCAACGACCAGTACGTCGGCATCGAGCACCTGCTGATCGCCATCAGCGGCGAGCGCGAGGGGGCCTCCTCGCGCATCCTGAACGGCTTCGGCATCGACCAGGAGCGCATCTACCAGGCGCTCATGGAGATCCGCGGCAACCAGCGGGCGGATAACCCCGGCGCCGAGGGGCGCTACGAGATCCTCTCCAAGTACAGCACCGACCTCACGGAGCTGGCGCAGCTCGGCAAGCTCGACCCGGTGGTGGGCCGCGAGGCGGAGATCACCCGCGTGATCCGCATCCTCTGCCGCCGCACTAAGAACAACCCGGTGCTGGTGGGCGAGACTGGCGTGGGCAAGACGGCTGTGGCCGAGGGGCTGGCGCAGAAGATCGCCGCCGGAGACGTGCCGCTGCCGCTCAAGGACCGCAAGCTGCTCTCGCTGGACCTGGCGGGCATGGTGGCCGGCAGTAAGTTCCGCGGCGAGTTCGAGGAGCGCCTGAAGGCGGTGATGGACGAGGTGCGCGCCGCGCAGGGCCAGGTGATCCTGTTCATCGACGAGTTGCACACCGTGGTGGGCGCCGGCGCGGCGGTCGGCTCGATCGACGCCTCCAACATGCTCAAGCCGGCGCTCTCGCGCGGCGAGGTGCAGGTGGTGGGCGCCACCACGATCGATGAGTACCGCAAGCATATCGAGAAGGACGCCGCCCTCGAGCGCCGCTTCAGCCCGGTGTTCGTCGAGGAGCCGGACGTCGACACCACGGTGGAGATGCTGCGCGGCCTGCGCAAGCGCTACGAGGAGCACCACGAGCTGACGATCAGCGACGAGGCGCTCCAGGCCGCCGCGCGCCTCTCCAGCCGCTATATCACCGACCGCTTCCTGCCGGATAAAGCGATCGATCTGATCGACGAGGCCTCGGCCAAGCTGCGGATCGACATCTACTCGATGCCGCCCTCGCTGCGCGAGCAGGAGGCCGAGTTGAACCGGCTGCGCCGCGAGGAGGAGGAGGCCGGTCAGCGGCGGGACTATGAGCGCGCCGCGATCCTGCGCGCCCGCTACCTGCAGCTCGAGGGCGAGTTCGAGGCCGCCCGTAGCGAGTGGCTCAAGACCTCCAACCTGGACGAGGTGGTGGACGAGGAGGATGTCGCGGCGATTGTGTCGAACTGGACCGGCATCCCGGTCAGCCGCATGCTCGAGACCGAGCGCGAGAAGCTGATCGATATGGAGGCCCGCCTGCACGAGCGGGTGATCGGCCAGCACGAGGCGATCGTGGCCCTCTCGGACGCCATCCGGCGTGCGCGCAGCGGCTTGAAGGACCCGCGGCGGCCGATCGGCTCCTTCATCTTCGTCGGGCCCACCGGCGTCGGCAAGACCGAGCTGGCCAAGGCGCTGGCGGAGTTCCTGTTCGACAGCGAGGACGCCATGACGCGCGTCGATATGTCGGAGTTCCAGGAGCGCCACACCGTCAGCCGGCTGATCGGCGCACCCCCCGGCTACGTCGGCTACGACGATGCCGGGCAGCTCACCGAGAGCATCCGCCGCCGCCCGTACCAGGTGGTGCTGTTCGACGAGATCGAGAAGGCCCACCCGGACGTGTTCAACACGCTGCTGCAGCTGCTGGACGACGGCCGCCTGACGGACGGGCAGGGCCACACGGTGGACTTCCGCAACACCGTGGTGATCATGACCTCGAACGTCGGCACCGAGCACGTCCGCCAGCAGAGCATCGGCCTGGTCCGCACGCACGACCGCAGCGCGGAGGAGGCGGCCAGGGAGCGGGTGCACGAGGCGCTGCGCCAGGCCTTCCGACCCGAGTTCCTCAACCGCATCGACGAGATCATCGTCTTCCACGCGCTCACTGAGGCCGAGCTGATGTCGATCATCGACCTGCTGGCCGCCGAGGTGGGCGAGCGGCTGCAGGAGCAGGGGGTGCGCCTGGAGTTGACACCGGCGGCCAAGGCGCTGCTGGTGCGCGAGGGCTACAACCCGGCCTACGGTGCCCGCCCGCTGCGCCGCACGGTCCAGCGGATGCTGGAGACGCCTCTCTCGCGCGATCTGCTCAAAGGGGTGTTCAAGGCCGGCGACACGGTGCTGGTGGACGTGGACGCCACGGGCCGGGCGCTGACCTTCGCCAGCCAGGGCGCGACGCTGGACATCGGGGTGAAGAAGCCCGCCGAGCCGATCAATGGCTAGGTGCGGCGGGCGGATGCGTTCTTTGCGCCCTCCCACGCCCGGCCCGTGACCGGGCGGGCTCGCTGTCGCACGGGCCGGCTGCGCGGCCTGAACGGCAGCCCGCACCGGCGGGCGTGGCAGGGGCTCGCCCGCGGCGTCAGCCGCCGGGCGTGGGAGGGCGCTCGCTGCCCACGGCGTGCGAAACCGTGCAGCACCCGGCCGGGCGCTGCCGGGCGTGGCGAGCACGCATAGGCCCCCCGCCCCCACATTGCCATTTGCACGCCCGCCCATAGTGTGCTATACTTCGCCGCGTCGGGCGATTAGCTCAGTCGGCTAGAGCGCATCGTTCACACCGATGAGGTCAGTGGTTCGAGTCCACTATCGCCCACCACCAACAACAATCCCCTGGCTCTACCGAGCCAGGGGATTGTTGTTGGTGCCCGCTCACCGCCCCCGCTGCGCGTACCCCTCCTGCCAGATCACCGCAGCGCCATACCCGACGACGGCGCTGTAGTCGCCGGTAGCGGCGGCGGACGTGCCGTAGCACAGCACGGTGGCGTGGTCGGCGCCGAGGGCCTGCGCGGCCCACAGCACCGCGGCGATCGCCCCGGCTCCGCACGCGTACCCGGCGCCCTCCGCCTCGGCCGCCAGCACCCCCTGCGGGTCGAGCGCCGTGATGCGCCGCAGCAGCTCGCGGTCCAGCACCGCGGCCTCGTGCGCCGCCCGGTAGTGCGATAGGTCCGAGCTGGCGATCAGCAGCGCCCGGTGGCCGCGCAGTACGTCGGCCAATGCCTCGCCGAGCGCCACTGCGATCTGCGGGCGCTGGGTGGCCACCATCACCGGCAGCAGGTGGAAGCGCCCTAGCACGCGCTGGAGGAACGGCAGCTCGATCTCCAGGCTGTGCTCGCGGTCGTCGCGCAGCTGTGTGAGGCCACGCCCCAGCCGCTCGGCGAGCCGCTCATGCAGCCGGTGGACGGCCTGGCGGTCCACCTCCACCAGGCCGAGCGGCGTGCGGTAGGCGTCGTGGGCGGTGGTGAGCAGTGGCGCGCGTGCCGGCTCGTGCAGCGGCCCGACGAGCGCCACCAGCTCGGGCACGGCCTCACGCACACAGCGGAAGGCGTGCGCCGCCACCGGTCCGGAGTAGCGCAGCCCGGCATGCGGCACCAGCAAGCCCCAGATCCGGCCGGCGGGCATGCGCGCGCTGGCCTGCTCCAGGTAGCGGTCCACCTCCCCCGCCAGCGCCTCGGGGTCCGCGGGGTACCACCGCCCCGCGATCGGCGACGGTCGAACATCCACGGTCGCACCTCCCGGCGTCGTCAGGCGTAGATGGCGATCGGGGCGCGGCGCGCGCCCCAGTGCCCCGGCCTGGCCTCGAAGCGCCCAGGGAGCGCAGTGCCGCAGCTCGCGCAGCGGCCCTGTGCGTCGAGCGACCAGCGCCCCAGCTGGTACCAGTCGCGCTCGATCAGCAGCGCACCGCACCCCGCGCAGTAGGTGGACTGCCCCGCCGGGTCGTGCACGTTTCCGGTGTATACGTAGCGCAGGCCGGCCGCCAACGCCTGCTGGCGGGCACGCGTGAGCGTCACCGCCGGGGTGTGGGGCACGTCCATCATCTTGAAGTCCGGGTGAAAGGCGGTGAAGTGCAGCGGCACGTCCGGCCCAAGGTGCTCGGCGAACCAGTCGCACAGCCGCGCCACCTCGTCCTCCGAGTCGTTGTGGCCGGGGATCAGCAGTGTGGTCACCTCGAACCAGATGTCCGTCTCGTGCCGCAGCCAGCGCAGCGTGTCCAGCACCGGCGCCAGCGCGGCGAAGCAGAGCTTGTGGTAGAACTGCTGGGTGAACGCCTTCAGGTCGATGTTGGCCGCGTCCATGTGGGCGAAGAAGGCCGGGCGCGCCTCCGGCGTGATGTAGCCAGCGGAGACTGCCACCGCCTTCAGGCCGCGCTCGTGCGCCGCCCGCGCGCAGTCGATCGCGTACTCGGCGAAGATCACCGGGTCGTTGTAGGTGAAGGCGATGCTGCGGCAGCCGGCTTCGGCGGCCGCGCGCGCCACCGCCTCAGGGCTGGCCCACGCGCCGATGCGGTCCATCGTGCGCGCCTTGGAGATGTCCCAGTTCTGGCAGAAGCGGCAGCCGAGGTTGCAGCCCGCGGTGCCGAACGAGAGCACCGGGGTGCCGGGGTAGAAGTGGTTGAGCGGCTTCTTCTCGATCGGGTCGATACAGAAGCCGGAGGCACGGCCGTAGCTGGTGAGCGCGATCGCCCCGTCGCGCGCCTGGCGCACGTAGCAGAAGCCGCGCTGCCCCTCGCGCAGCGTGCAGCCGCGCGGACACAGCTCGCAGCGCAGCCGCCCGTCCTCCGTCGGGCGCCACCACTCGCCCACCACCACCCCCGGCTCGAGGAAGGTGCGCCCCGCCAGTTCTGTTGTGTTCCCTGGCATAGCGACCACGTCCTTTGAGAGCAGGTCATAGGTGATCGGTGATAGGGGTTGCCGCAGCCGATCCCTATCATCTCTGCCCTATCACCTCGCTTGGAAAAGCACCCGTACCCACCCTTCCAGGAGGCACGCGGGGCACAGCCGTACGGGGGAGGGGAGTGTGCGGAGCGGGGAAGGCCGGCGCGGCGCGCACCCACGGCCTGGAACATCCTGCGTACGAGACGGCATCAGCCGTCCGCCTAAGAGTCTACCACACCGGCCGGGTGCGTGTCCAATCTCCAGACGATCTTTGAGGATTTCGTGCGGGGGCCGCAGGCCCCGGCACCCCCGCGGAGAGATCGATCACACCACCCCGGCCCAGTAGTGGACCAGCGGCAGTTCACCCATGCTCGCCAGGCCGGGCGGTGCGCGGCGCACGCTCGGCACGGCGTTCACCACCAGCGCGGCCGTCGCCAGGTCCCCGTGGAACCCGCCGGCCACCGTCATGCGCACCGGCGGCTCACCGTCGATCTCCACCGTGTCCTGCGGGTCCGGTGCGCCGACATACATACGTAGCTCGAGGCGCAGCACCTCGCGCTCGCCGATGTAGCCGCGCACGATCTGGCGCACGCCCGCCGCCTGCCCCGGCTCGACGCGCACATGCTCGGTGGCCAGCGCGCGCTCGGCGATCACCGGCATGATCACGTCGTCCTCGTGGTCCAGCGTCCAGCCGAGCGAGGTGGCGAGCATGTGCAGCGACTCGGGCAGGCCGACGTGCCGCACCGACCCGTCGCGCACGCGGGCGTGGAACTCCTCGGCGCTCAGCCCGGCGCCGACCTTGCGCTGCAGCGGGCCGCGCCGCCGCCCGGCGTCCACCACGCGCAGCACCCGCACCGCCCTTACCGAGGCGCAGGCGGCGGTCAGCATCAGCGGCAGCGCGTCCATCGCGTAGCCGGGGTTGATGCCGGCCCCCAGCAGTGTGACGCCCGCCCGCCGCGCGGCCGCGTCCAGGTCGGCCGCCAGCTGCGGTTGCTCGGTCCAGGGGTAGGAGAGCTCCTCGCAGGTGGAGATCACATCGGCGCCGGCCTGGGCGGCCGCGATGAGTTGTGGCGCGACGCGCGCTAGCACTGAGCCGGTGGCGTGCAGCACCACGTCCGGGCGTGTGGTCGCCAGCGACTCGGCGGCGTCGCCGCTCACTGCCACGCCGCACGGCGGGCCGCCGCACAGGGCGCCCAGGTCCTGCCCGATCTTCTGCGGGTCTACGTCCACCGCGCCGACCACCGCGAGGCCGGGCCGCGTCAGCGCCAGGCGCGCGATACCCAGCCCGATCGGGCCAAGCCCGTAGCACACCACTCGTATGGTCATGGAGGCTCCTCCGGTATCGCCGAGGGCGCTGAACGGCTGAAAGCGCTGGCACACTCCCGCCGCAGGCGCAGTGGGCAACGGTCTCGAATGAACGTACAGCTGCGGCGAGGCAGGGCCAGCTCACACCCCATCGGGCGGAACAACCGCATGTCAGCGTCTTCGTACGGTTAGCGTTTCAGTGTTCTGGGCCGTGCTATAATAGCGCGCCGTTTGCGGCATGTCAAAAGCAGCGGAGCTTCCATCACCGATGCCAACCATCCTGCTGGCGGACGACGACGTCGTCCTGCTGGCGCGGCTGGCCTCCCAGCTGGGCGAGGCCGGCTACCGCGTCATCCAGGCGAGCGACGCTCGCCTCGCCGAGCACCTGTTCGCCACTGAGCCGGTCGATATGGTGCTGATCGACCCCGGGCTGTCGCAGGGGGCGGGCTGGGCCTTGCTCGAGCGGGCCGCGCCCATGGTCCCGCTGATTGCGATCGGCGACGGCCGCGAGGAGATGGTCGTCCGCGGGCTCGGCGCCGGCGCTGTGGACTATATCGCCAAGCCGCTTCGCAGCGGCGAGGTGCTGGCGCGTGTGCGCAGCCGGCTGCGCACGCCCCCTCCCGGCGACGCCGCCGGCACTTCCCCGCCACCCTCCGCCCCTGGCGCCCCGGCGGCGGAGCCTGCCGGCCCGGAGGAGGCCGCGCCCGCCGCCCTCCGCCGGTCGCCTTCCCGCGAGGAGGAGGAGCCGGTATTCATCCCACACGGCGAGGAGCAGATCCTGCTCAGCGGCGCGCCGCCCAGCAGTGTGGACGACCTGGACCGTGCGGCGCTGAGCCGGCTGCCGCTGGGCCAACGCCTGAAGGCCGCCCGCCAGCGGCGCCGGATCACGCTGGTGCAGGCCGAGCTCGACACCCGGCTACGCATGTACTACATCCAGGCGATGGAGGAGGAGAAGTTCGCGCTGCTGCCACGTGGGCCGATCACTGAGGGGATGCTGCGCACCTACACGGCCTACCTCGGCCTGGATGTGGCGCAGGCTCTGGAGGAGTACCGCCGCCTGCACTACAGCGCGCCGGTGGAGCCGCCCCCCGCGCTCGGCGGCCTGCCCCTGCCGCGCCGCCTGCCGCGCTGGCTGCCGGTTGTCGTCGCCGCCGCGCTGGCGCTCGCGGTGGGCGGGGGCGGGATCTGGCTGCTCGACCCGCGCGGCGTGGACGCGCTCGCCGGACGCGCTCGCGCGCTGGTGTCCCCGCCCACCGCCACGCCTACGCCCTCGGCCACCTCTTCCCTGCCACCCACGCTTACGCCTACGCCCACGCGCACGCCCACGCCCACGCGCACGCCTACGCCCACGCCCACGCCTGTGCCAACGCCCAGCGACACGCCGGCGCCAACGGTAGCGCCTACCGCGACACCGCGCCCGCAGCAGCGCCGCCCCACGACCACGCCGGAGCCGCCCACGCCGGAGCCGCCCACCCCGACACCCTGAGAGGCTACCTGCACCAAGCGCGATGGCGGGGCGTCGGTTCGGTGGGAGGGTTTCAGGGAGGGCGAGGCCCTCCCTGGTCCTCTCCTCAGATGGTTCTGTTGGTCGCGAACTCCGACGTGTTGCCCGCGGCGTCTGTCGCGGTGGCGGTGATCGGCGCGCCGGGTACGTACCCCACGGCCGGCAGCACGAAGCTGAACTGCACCGCCGTCGGGTCGCTCACGCCATCCGGCACGCTCCCGGCCACGCCCGAACCGATCGGCGTGCGGCCCTCGCCGGCACCGAGCGGGTCGGCCGCGGCCAGGAAGAACTCCACCGTGGCCCCTGGGCGCGCCTCGCCGCTGATCGTCAGCGTGCCGTCGCCGTTCAGCGTCGCCGCATAGATCACCGGCGCGTTCATCCGCTCGTTCGGCCCGCTGTCGAGGTCGCCCAGGTCATTCGCGGTCACGCCGTCAAGGTCCAGGTCGATCCCCAGCCCGCCGTTGCCGGAGATGCTGTTGGCCGTCAGGCGGTTGCGCACGCCGCCGCTGGCCTGGACGGAGATGCCGGGGCCGGCATTGCCGGTGATGGTGTTGTCCCGGATCGTGTTCCCGCTCGCCGCCCCGACGATATGGATGGCGCCGATCGCGTCGCCGCCGTTGCTGTTGCCGGTCAGGTAGTTGCCCTCGATCAGGTTGGCGTCGCCGCCGGCCGTGCCGTCGATCACGAGGCCGGTGCCGGCGCCCTGCGTGAAGTTGCGCACGTCCAGCGCGCGAACGGTGTTGCCGCTGGACTCGATCCGCAGCCCGCTCACGCCGTCACGGGCCAGCCTGCCGTCCAGCACGATGTCGGGCAGCCCTGGCCGCCGGTCGCCCTGGTTCGCCTCCTGCGTGCCGCCGTCGATCGTCGTCTGGTCGTCGAGCAGCGCGGGCAGCTGCAGCGGCGGCCGGAGCCGGATGAGAAAGGCGTCCGGTGCGTGCGGCGTGTCGAAGCCGGGGTCGGACGGCGGGATGTTGAACTGCACGCTGTTCGCCCCACTGATGGCGTTGGCGTTCGTGATGAACTGGAAGAGTGAGCCTTGCCCGTCGTCCAGGGTGTTGACCACCAGGTGGTAGCTGAAGCTGAAGTCCACCCCGGCCACATCTGTACTCCCGACGACGACACCAACGCTGGTGTCACCGATCCCTCCGCCCGGCGGCGTGGCGGTGTCGTCCGCCCGCGGGTCGTTCCCACCCAGCGCGCCCGCGCCGCCGTTGCCGGCCACGCCGTTGCGCTCATAGAGTTGCTCCGGCACGGCGCTGGTGAAGCCGGGTCGGAAGCCGGAGGCGGGCGGCGTGTCGGCGTCGCCGATCGAGGCGCTCACCACCCGCACGGTGTAGGCGCCCGGCGCCGCGGCCGTGAAGCTGTAGCGCCCGCTCGCGTCGGTCATCGTCATGCCGAGGTAGCCGCCGCTCCCGTCGTACAACTCCACCCGCACGTTCGCCAGGGGCGCGTCGAGTGCGTCCGGCGCCGTGCCGATCCCCCCGCTGTAGGTGCGCGCTTCGAAGACCTGACCCGTGATCCGCGGCACGGCACTGGTCGGCGTGTTCGTCGGTGTGCTGGTGGGTGTGTTCGTCGGTGTGCTGGTCGGTGTGCTGGTGGGCGTGTTCGTCGGCGTGTTCGTCGGTGTGCTGGTGGGCGTACTCGTCGATGTGCTGGTCGGCGTGTTGGTGGTGGTCGGTGTGCTGGTATTCGCCGGCACGGCCTGGGAGGTGCTCGTTGGCGTGCTGGTAGCTGTCGGCGCGCTCGTCGCGGTCGGCGCAACAGGTGAGGCCGGAGGGTAGGTGGCCGTCGCGGTGACAGGCGGGAGGACCACTGGCGACGCCGTGGGCACGAGCGCCGGCGGGGCGGTGGGAATCCTGGTCGCCGTCGGCGGCGGCGCCGCGCTCGGAGTGGCGGTGGCGGCCGGCGCGCTGGTGGCCGCGGGCGCCTGTGTCGGAGGCGCGGGATGGGCGGCGGGCGGGCTCTGCGCGGGGGCAGCGGTAACGGCCGCCACCGGCGCGCTGGGGGAGGCCGTGCTCGTCGGCGACGGGGTGGCGCTCGCGGTCGGTGTGCTGCTCGGCGCCGGGGCGGCCGTGGGCGTCCGCCGAAGACTGGCGTCACGCGGCTCTGGCAGCCCCATGTTGCCGGACCCCGGCAGGTGCGCGGCCGGGACCGCAGGCGCGCCGGTGGGCTGCGGCGCCGCAAGGTCGCGCTGGATGGCCGCCACCGCCTGCGGATTCAGCGGCGGCAGGGGCGCGATCGCCGCCGGCCACGGCCGGTAGTCGGCGCGGAGCCGGGTGGTGAGGCTCTGCGGGAAGACGTCGCCGTCCGGCGTCACGGCCAGCAGCACCAGCTGCGCTACCGCATTGATGCCGAGCAGCGCCACCAGCAACGTCACCGCGAGGAGCAGCGCCAGGGCATGCGGCTCAAGCGGCCTGGGTGATAGCCTGAGTGTCGGATGTTTCAGCAGCATGGGCGATCGGCAATGTCAGGCGGAACGTGCTGCCAGCCTCAGACGTGTAGGCGAGCCAGATCGCGCCCCCCTGGCGCTCGGTCAGCTCGCGGGCGATAGCCAGGCCCAGCCCCATGCCGCGCTCGGCGGAGTTGATGCCCTCCGCGCCGCGCGTGAAGCGGGTGAACAGCTGCTCGCGCAGCTCCGGCGCGATGCCTGGCCCGGTGTCGCTGATGTCGACCTGCAGCGCCTGGCCCTCCACCGCGGCGCGCACCTCCACCCCGCCGGCGGCCGTGTAGCGGCAGGCGTTGTCCAGCAGCTGCTGCAGCGTGATGCGCAGGAAGTGCGCGTCGGCCAGCACCGGCGGCAGCGTCTCGGGAACGTCCACGGTGAGGACGATCCCCTTCGTCTTGGCGGCGCGCCGCACTGCCCACAGTGTGGACTGCAGCACCTCGGCGAAGCTGGTGGGCGCAGGCTCGGCCACGAGCGTGCCGGCGTCCAGCCCGGCGATGGTGATCACGTTGTTGATCAGCGCAGCCATGGTCTGCGCGTGGCCGTGCATGGCCTGGATCAGCCCGCGCTGCTCGTCGTTGAGCGGTCCCATCATCCCGCGCAGCAGCAGGTCGGCGTTGCCACCGAGCACGGTGAGCGGCGTGCGCAGCTCGTGAGAGATCGTGGCGATGAAGTTCGTCTTGGCGCGGTCGATCGTCACCTGGCTGGTCATGTCCTGCAGGACGTAGACGTTGCCGAGCGTGCCGCCGTCCTCGGTAGGCACAGGCGCCACGGCCATGCGCACGATGCTCTCGCGCAGGTGGAACAGGTCGGCCAGGCGCGTCTGGCCGAAGTTGGGCGCACCCTTGCCGAGCGGGCGCAGCGGGATCTCGGCGAAGTGCTGAGGGCCTGGCTCCTCGGCGCCCAGGCCGAGCAGTTCGCGCGTGGCGCGGTTGATGATCAGCACGCGGCCCTGCCCATCGCACACCACCACGCCGTCGGTGATGCTCTCGACGATCGCCGCGCGCTGGCTGGCCTCGGCACGGACGGTGCGGTACAGGTCCAGCAGGTGGGCGGTCATGGCGTTGAACGAATCCGACAGCACGCCGACCTCGTCGCTGGTGGTCACCCGGCTGCGCCGCTCCAGATCGCCGGAGGTGACGGCGCGGGCGGTGGCCACCAACTCCTGCAGCGGGTGGGTGATCAGGCGCGCCACCCAGATCCCCAGCCCGATGATCGCCAGCATGAGGACGACGGTCAGGATGGTGAGGGGCGCGTGGGCCTGGGCCCACGGCCCTGCCACGTAGTCGCTCGCCAGGCCCACGGCGAGCAGGCCGACGATCGCGCCACGCACCTGGAGGGGGGCATAGGCCACCTGGTAGTCGCGCTGGTTGACGCGCACCACGTCGAAGATCCCGCGCTCGCGGGCGGCCTGCGGGTCGGCGAAGGCGGGCAGCAGCGCGGGGCGCATGTCCAGCGCGCGCAGGTCCTCCACCGGGGCGGCGGTGCTGGCGAAGGCGCGGCCGCCGTTGGCCTCGTGCATGGTGACGAGCGCGGCCTGCGAGCGGGCGGCGATGTCCTGGAGCAGCGGGTCGAGGCTGATGCCGAGGATCAGGCCGCCCACCACTTGGCCATTCTCTACCACTGGCACGGCGGTGAAGAGGTAGCGCCCGGCGCCGTCGCTCAGGTCCAGCAGGCCAGCGTACTTATCGCCGAGCGGGTCCTGGCCGCCCTGGAGGATCTGCTGAGCGAACCACAGGTCGCCGAGGTCGCGCCCGGCGGGGAGCTGTGTATAGGCGCCAGCGCCGTCGCTCTGGATGTCGAGCAGCGCGCGCCGCGAGCGGTCGAAGGCGATCAGGCGCTGGAGTTGGACGCCGCGGGCGGCGCTGATGCGGACGTAGGGGTCGAGGGCGCGGGCGAGGCCATCAGTGTCGGCGTCTGCGAGCGCCCGGGCCACAGCGGGGGCGCCGCTCTCCGGGTTGGGGCCGGCGAAGGCCACCTCGCGCAGGAAGGTGAGGTTCGCGCTCTCCTGGCGCACGATGCTATCGCCGGCGGCGCGGGCCACCTGGGCGAGCTGGTTGTTGAGGCGCTCCTGGGCCGAGCCGGTGATGAACAGGAAGGCCACCGCGGCGCCGGCCAGCGCCACCAGCAGCGTCAGCAACAGGAAGGGCAGGATAATCTTGTACTGGATGCGGGAGCGAAGCTCGGCGAACAGGCGCATGGTCCTTCTCTCGCTCAGGGTGGAGCGTCGCCCACGGCGCGGGGCGGCAGGCGCGCAGCTTCGTGGCGCCGCGCTTGCGTGTACTGTAGCCGAAGGGCATTACCAGGCGGGAAATGGGAACGGAGCCTGGCAACGGAGCTGGGAGCGGAGGGAGCGGACCGCGGAGCGGGAACGGATAAGCGGAGCGGGAACGGATAAGCGGATTACACAGGGCGCTACGCGGTGTCCTCCAGGACCATGCAGGCCTCGGGGGGGAAGGAGAGAGTGACCGGCTCGCCGACGCGTGGCGGGGCGAGGTGGGGGGAGTTGAAGGAGTCGAAGTGCAGGTGATGGCGCGCCAAGCGGACGCGCACGCGCACCAGCGCGCCGAGGAAGGTGATGTCCTCCACGGTGCCGCGTAGCAGGTTGGCGCCCGTCCCGTCCAGCGCCAGCGCCTCGGGGCGCAGCGCGAGCGTGAGCGGCCCGCCGTTGTGGGCGGCGGGGAGCGGGCGGGCCAGGCGCACCTCCTGCCCGTCCACCGCCACGCGGCCGGCGGCGGCGTCCAGCACCTCGGCGCCCACCAGGTTGAGCGTGCCGACGAACGAAGCCACGAAGCGCGTCCTGGGGAAGTTGTACACCTCGAAGGGCGTGCCGACCTGCTCGATGCGCCCCTGGCTCATCACCACGATACGGTCGGAGAGCGACATGGCCTCCTCCTGGTCGTGGGTGACATAGATGGTCGTGATGCCGAGGCGGCGCTGGATGTCGCGGATCTCCTGGCGCAGCGCCACGCGGATCTTGGCGTCCAGCGCAGAGAGCGGCTCGTCCAGCAGGAGCACCTGCGGGCGGATGGCGAGCGCGCGGGCCAGGGCCACCCGCTGCTGCTGGCCGCCGGAGAGTTGGTAGGGGTAGCGCCGGCCGAACGGCTCCATGTGGATGATCTTGAGCATCTCCTCCACCCGCGCCTGCACCTCCTCGGCGGGGCGGCCGGCCACCTTGAGGCCGAAGCCGATGTTGGCCGCCACCGTCATGTTGGGGAACAGCGCGTAGGACTGGAAGACCATGCCGATATTGCGACGGTTAGGCGGCGTGGCCGTCACGTCGGCGCCGTCGATCAGGATGCGGCCCGCCGTGGGGCGCTCGAATCCGGCGATCATGCGCAGCGTGGTGGTCTTGCCGCAGCCGCTCGGTCCGAGGAACGAGACCAGCTCGCCGCGCTCGACCTGAAGATTGAAGGACTCGACGGCCTGCGCCTGGCCGAAGACCTTGTGAACGTCGATCAGATCAAGAAATGCCATACCACCCTCGCGGGAGGCTGCGGAGAGGCCAGGCCCCTCCGCGCCTGCCCTATCTTGCTCCGGTGATCTGATGTTGGTTGCCACGGCTGAGGAGCTGGATCACGCCGATCGAGGCCCAGGTGAGCGCGAAGCTGAGCACCGCGAGCGCGGACGGCTCGTAGACCTTGCTGCTGGCGAGCAGGTTCATGTACGGCCCGAAGGCTGGCTGGGCCAGCAGCGCGGCGATGGTGAACTCGCCCATCACGATCGCGAAGGTGACGAACGCGCCGCTGGCGAGCGCCACCGCGACGTTGGGGAAGATCACGCGCGCCAGGATGGTGAGCCACCCGGCGCCAAGGCTCTGGGCCGCCTCGGTGAGCGTGCGCACGTTGATCGCCCGCAGCCCGGTGTCCACCGCGCGGTACATGTAGGGCAGCGAGAGCACCACGTAGCTACCCACCAGCAGCACCCACAGCCCCTGGCGGCTGTCGGTGAGCGGCGTGCGGACGTAGGTGCGCGCCAGGCCGAACACCAGCACCACCGCCGGCACGACGAACGGCAGCAGCGTGATGAACTCGACCACCGGGCGCAGGCGCGGCAGGCGCAGCTGTACCCAGTAGGCGGTGGGCACGATCAGCAGCGCGCTCACCAGGATCGTCGCCAGCGCCGTCTGCAGCGAGAAGCCGAAGCTCGCGAAGAACTTCGGGTCCTGCAGTACGCGCTCGTAGGCCGCGAGGCTCAACTCGCCCTTCTTCGCCTGCAGCGAGAACTGCACAGTGGCGGCCAACGGGACGAGGAAGTAGACTGCGCCGATACCTATCCAGATCCACGGCCAGAAAGAGGGACGTCGCATAGCCATGATCCTGCACGGTTAATGCAAGATGAAAAATGCAGCATTGCCTCATCTGCTGTGTTCATCTCGCATTTCGCATCACGCATTTCAGCGCAGCCACCTCTCAGACAGCCGCTGCATCCATGTGTACAGGGCGATCGTAACCGCCATCACCACGATCATCCCGAGCGCCAAGGCGTTGCCGAGACCGGGGTTGGAGAGCGCGTCACTGCTGATCTGCGCGCCGATCAAGATTGTGACCACGTTGCCCTGGCTGCCGCCGCCAGTGAGCTGGAAGGCCGTGGCGTGGGCGCCGAAGGCGTTGCCGAACAGCAGCATCGTGGTGCCGAGGATCGACGGCGCCAGGATCGGCAGGCCGACGAAGCGCCAGTACTGCCAGTTGCTGGCGCCCAGGCTCTCGGCGGCCTCCAGCCACTCACGCCGCAGCCCATCCAGTGCCGGCGCCATGATCAGCACCATGAGCGGGATCTGGAAGTAGAGGTAGACGATCGCCAGGCCCCAGAAGCTGTACAGGCTGAAGCCGGGGTAGAGCGCGATCCCCAACTGGCGGAGCGCCTGCGTTATGAGGCCGAGCTGGCCGATGGTGGCGATGAAGGCGAAGGCCAGCGGCACGCCGGCGAAGTTGGAGGCCACGCCGGAGAAGGTGAGCAGCACCGAGCGCACCGGGCGCGGCAGCCCGCCCACCGTCACGGCGTAGGCAAGCATGAAGCCCAGCAGCCCGCCGCCCAGCGCCGTCACCGCGCTTAGCTCGATGGTGTAGACATACGAGGAGAGGATGAACGGCGTGTTGAGCGCCAGCACGTTCTCCAGCGTGAAGGTGCGCTGTGGGCTGAGGAAGCTCTGCACGACGATCGAGACCGCCGGGAAGAGCAGGAAGGCCGCGGCGAACAGGAAGAACGGCAGCACGCCGAGCCATGCCCAATCGATCTGCCGCCGGGTTGCCGCCGCCCGCCGGGGATGCACATGCGCGGCCTCTGCCATGGGGAACTCGCTTCCTGCCTATCTGGATCACCTGGATCAGGTGGGGTTTCAGGGGAGGACCTGCCCTCCCCTGGTCCCCTCCCCACTCAGCACTCACTGCACCGTCGCCCCGACGATCGTCGGCCAGCCCTTGGTGATGGTGTCGAATGCCTTGTTGATCTGGTCCCCGGTGGGGAAGCCCACCGGCGCGTCGGTCTTGGGTAGCTTCTCCAGCAGGTCGGCCGGGATGGCGCCGGCCTGCTGGAGCGCCTCGAAGCGGGCGGGCGTGGCGTAGCCCTTGAGCCAGAGGAGCTGGCCCTCGTCCGAGTACAGGAACTCCATCCAGAGCCGGGCGGCATTTGGGCGCGGCGCATAGGCGCTGATGCCCTGCACGTAGACGCCGGCCAGCGAGCCGCTCTTCGGCACCACCACGGCGATCTCCGGGTTGCCAGCCACCTGGTCGCGGTTGGCGAGCGCATTATAGTCCCAGCGCAGCGCGATCGGAGTCTCGCCCTTGGCGATCGTGGCCGGCTTGGCGATCACCGGCAGCAGGTTGCCGGCCTCGTTCAGCTTCTTGAAGAACTCCAGGCCGGGCATGGCGTCGTCCAGCGAGCCGCCGCTGCCGAGCGCCGCGGCCCACACAGCGTTCACCGCCTGGCCGGAGCCGGTGGGGTCACCAGCGAGCGCCACCTGGCCCTTGTACTCCGGCTTGAGCAGGTCCGACCAGTCCTGCGGGATGTTCTGGACCACGGCGGTGTTGACCTCAAAGGCCATCACGCCGTAGTAGTCGGCCCACCAGTAGCCCTCGGGGTCCTTGAGCGAGTCCGGGATCTCGGCCCACTTCTCGACCTTGTAGGGCTGGAGCAGGCCCTCCTTCTTGGCGGTCTCGCCCCAGGTGAAGCCGACGTCGATCACGTCGGGGGCCTGGGGGCCGGTGCTGCCGGCGTTGGCCTTGATGGCCTCGATCTCCTGGGCCGAGCTAGCGTCCGGGTTGAGGTCGTTATGCTTGATGCCGGGATACTTCGCCAGGAAGGCGCTCTTCACCTCGCCGTAGTTGGCCCAGTCGTTCGGCAGGGCGATGGTGGAGAGCTCGCCCTCCTTCAGGGCGGCCGCCACCAGCGCCTCCATGCCGCCGGCGTCTGCGGCGGTGAGCGGGCCGGGCGCGGGCGGGGCGGGGAGCTGCGCCGGGGCGGCGGGGGCGGCGGTGGGT
>DATMBA010000279.1:0-9896 GCA_035559635.1 Roseiflexaceae bacterium | reverse complement strand
GAGGCCACAGGCGAGGTGAGCCGCGAGGCGGTGGTCGCCGCCATCAACGCGGCCGGCTACCGCGAGATCCAGGTAGTCGAGGCGGCGAGCTAGGCACGCCGGAGGTTATTGACCGCGGGGGCGGTGCCAAGGTGCCGCCCTCGCGCTAGCTCCACCTGGACGAGGCCGGTAGCGATTCCCAGCATCGGCAGGCGAACAACACCCAGTCGCCCTGCCCAAGAGCACAGCGGAGCACCGCAGCCATGAGCGAGCTCGACGCCTTCCGAGCCGCCAAGGACCGCTTTTTCAAAGCACACCCCCGGAGTCCGCTCACGGAGGCGCAGCGCCAGACCTTCACCGGCCTGCGCTACTTCCCGGAGAACGCGCCGCTCCGGCTGGCGCTGCCCGTCGAGCGGTTCGAGTCCCCGTCGACGATCGTGCTGCCGACGTCCGCCGGTGACACGCGGACGTACCGCCGCCTCGGGCGCGTGCGCTTCACCATCGATGGCCAGGACGCAGCCCTGACGCTCTTCGCCGACGAGGCTGGCGCGCTCTTCCTGCCGTTCGCCGACACCCTGGCGGGGGGCGAGACCTACGGCGCGGGCCGCTACCTCGACCCCGAGCCGCTCGGCGACGGGCGCGTGCTCGTGGACTTCAACCTGGCCTACAACCCCTCGTGCGCCTACAACGACGGCTGGTCGTGCCCGATCACGCCGGCGGAGAACCGCCTGAAGGTGGCCATCCGCGCCGGCGAGCAGATCTTCCCCGACGCGGTGCACACGGCTGAGGACCAGGAAACCGCGGCGCGCCGGTAGCCCGACGGGCCGCATAGGCTCCATACCGCACGCTTCCGTTGCGTACCAACAGAGTACCCCTGGCGAGCAGTCGCGTGCCGCTCGTGAGGGGTGCTGTATGTGCGTCAGGGGACCGGCGCAGCTCATCCTGTGGCTAGCGCCCGCCAGTGATTCCCCGGATCACACCGCTGCTGGCGGCGAGGATCTGGAACGCGCAGCCCTCACCCTCCTGGGCAGCGGACGAGCTCGTGCAGCAGCCGCGGCGTAGGTGGGTCGTCACGACGGCATCCATCACGGCCGGATGTCGAGAGAGCACGATCACCTGCACCACTGGCAGCCGGGACAGGGGCGCGAGAGTGCCTATGGGCATATGGGCGATCTGGCGGATGTCGCCGCCGGCGGCGCCGCGTATGCTGGCCGCAGACACCGATATGACGATGTGAGGTAGCTGATGGCCGCTCGTTTATCCCGACGCTCGCTGCTGCTTGGCGTGCTTGCCCTCACCGGCGGCGCGGCGCTTACCGCCTGCGGAATGACGCTCCGCGCCACCTCGACGCCGGCACCCGGACCGACACCGCGACAGCCGCGCCCGGACTTCGTGCCCGACCTGGAGATCCGGCTGCACGCGGCGCCCGCCGAGGTCGCCATCCTCCCCGGCCGGCCGACGCAGGTCTGGCGCTACCAGGCGGAGCTGCTGCAGGGCGACCCCGCCAGCCTCCAGCCGATGCCCGATAGCTTCCTTGGCCCGACCATCCGTGTGCGCCGCGGTCAGAAGGTGCGGGTCCACTTCAGCCACACCCTCCCCGGGCCCGACACGCGCTCGATCATCCACTGGCACGGCCTAGCCCTGCCGAGCGAGCAGGATGCGCACCCGCGCTACGCCATCAGAGCCGGCCAGACCTACGTCTACGAGTTCACCGTGCAGGACCGCGCCGGCACCTACTGGTATCACCCGCACCCCGACATGCAGACCGGGCGGCAGGTGTACCAAGGCCTCGCCGGGCTGTTCATCGTCTCCGACGACGAGGAGCAGGCACTGGGCCTGCCTTCGGGCGCACAGGACATCCCGCTGGTCATCCAGGATCGCACCTTCGACGCCCAGAACCAGCTCGTCTACGCGGCCGGCGACCCGATGGCGGGCTCGATGGACGACCTGATGGGCGTCCTCGGCGCGCGCGTGCTGGTGAACGGCCGGCCGGACGCGACGCTGGACGTCGCCACGCGCGCCTACCGGCTGCGGCTGCTGAACGGCTCGAACGCCCGCACCTACACGCTCGGCTGGGGCGACGGTACGCCGCTGACGGTGATTGCCAGCGATGGCGGGCTGCTGGAGCAGCCGGTCGCGCGGCCCTACGTCATGCTCGCGCCCGGCGAGCGCGTCGAGCTGTGGGTCGACTTCCAGGGCCGTGCGGTGGGCGCCGCGCTCGCACTGGTGAGCCTCCCGTTCGAGGGCGCCGAGGGCGCAGTGGACGGCGGCCACGACACGGGCAGCGGGCACGGCGGCCACGACATGAGCGGGATGCGCGGCGGCCATATCATGGCCGCGGTGAGTGCCGCACCGCCACAGGGTGCGGCGCTGCATATCCTCCACGTGCGCGTCAGCGAGCAGGTGGCCGCGCACGACATGCTCCCAACCACGCTTTCCAGCATCACACGCCACCGCGCCGAGGACGCGGTGAACCGCGACCGGCCGCGCACGTTCACCATCACCCAGCCGGGCCGGCGCTGGGAGCTGAACGGCCGGGTCTACGAGCCGGATGCCGTCGCGGACGACGAGCGGGTCCGCCTGGGCGACCTGGAGGTGTGGGAGCTCGTCAACGCGCTGAATGCGGGCGACACGCAGCACCCGCAGGGCATGCTGCACCCGTTCCACGTCCACGGCCTGCAGTTCCAGGTGCTCAGCCGCACGGTGCTGCCGGAGCTGCGCGCCGGGTGGGAGCGCGTCAGCGCCGGCTACGTCGACGAGGGCTGGAAGGACACGGTGCTGCTGATGCCGGGCGAGCGCGTGCAGCTGCTGCTGCGCTTCGCCGAACACACCGGGACGTATATGCTCCACTGCCACCTGCTGGAGCACGAGGACATGGGGCTGATGCGCAACATCGAGGTGGTCGCCTAGCGCGGGGCCACCACTCCCACAGGCTGCTGTATGGCCGCCGGGCGGAGCCTGTCACCGCCGTCACACACCCCCCAGAGAGGACCTCGCGACAGGAGCAGGGCCATCGGCGGCCACACCAGGGCATCACGCACGCTCGCCCGACGTTCGCACGGCAGGCGCGGATGAACCTGGGCCAGATACCACACGCTCGACCTGCAGGACCTGCTGGGAGCGGCGCGCCTCGCCTGACACATCGTGGTTGAGGGTGACGGTGTAGCCGTCACCGCGGCTGGGCCAGACGGCCTACTCGAGGAGTGCCATCCGGCGCTGTGCTCCTGCCGGCCGGACGCCCATACTGAGGGCAGCCCGCTCAGGATAGGTGCGAGCACAGCGGAGGCACTCCATGCGGTATACCCTTCATACAATAGATGACAGGACACCCCTGGATGCACTCGACCGCATCTGGGAGGCATCGCAGGACGCTGACGACCGCGGGTTTCGCCCGCGCGGCGGCTGGTGGTCCCTGCGGGCCTGGACGGCGCGGGCCATGCTCCTTGCCGGCAGCGACACCCCAATTGGCGGCGTCGCCCTCAACCAGGCCCCCGATGGCGCCGTTGAGGCCCGTCTCGCGCTGCTGCCTGGGCATCGCACGCCGGAGGCCGCCCAGCAGTTGGTCCGCGCGGCCCTCGCCGATGTCCAACGGAGCGATGCGGCGCTCGTGCGCCTGACGCTGCCCGCACAGGCAACCTGGGCCAGGGATGCGGCGGCAGCCGCGGGCTTGACGGTGGCACGCGCCACGCTGGTGATGCTGCGGCCGGCGACCCTCGGCTCACTTCCGGCAGCCGCCGCACCCGGCCTGCGTATCCGCCCGCTTGCCGAGGGGGAGGAGGGGCGGGTGCTGCACGCGCTGAACCATGCCTGGGCCGGGAGCTGGAACTTTCGCCCCCTGACCCGCCGGGCTCTTGAGCGCGACCTCATCGGCCAGCGCGCCGGGTTTCTGCTCGCCGTCGATGACGCCGGGCGGATCGCGGGCACGATCCACGCGCAGTTCGACCAGACGGCCGACAATCCGGACGGGACGCCATACGCCTGGCTCTCCAACCTGACCACCGCGCCATCCTGGCGCGGGCGTGGCCTTGGACGAGCGCTCCTGAGCGCTGGTATCACCCGTCTCCACGACAGGGGCGCCCGCTCCGTGGCGCTCGGAGTGGACAGCGGGGCAGTCGCGCCGATCACGCTGTACCGCTCCGCCGGCTTTACCGAATTCGATCGCCTGGAGCTGTGGGAGGCGCAGGTTCGTGGTGCCGAGGTGGTGGAGATGGGGAAGCTCCCGCTGCTCGCGACACCGGCTGGACAGACTCTCCATACTTGAGGTCAACCACTGCTCTGTCCCTCAGGACCGCTTGAAGCTCAACCCGAACGCCGACGCGCTCGCTTGTGATAGCGATCTCCTTGCGAGCCACGCGTCGCCGGCGAGGCAGCGCTCGGCGGGGATACGGCGCCAGATGTCGCGCCAGTGCTCCTCAGCGCGCTCGCGCGTGGCAGGGCAGCTGAGGGGGTGCCGCCACACATAGGCCAGCGCTGCGCGGGCGGCATCCGGCTGCGCCGCGAGCTCGATCTCGGCCAGTGCGGCGAGTTGGTCCAGTGCAATCGGCTGAGGGGGCGGCCGCAGCCGACCTGACCGCGGCCCACTGCTGGGCACGTGCACTGGCCTCGTCCCTGGTCACGGCGGCGAGCTGCGCGAGGCTGCCGAGCGCCTCTGCCTCCAGCCAGCGGTCGCCCATCTCGCGCGCGATCGCCAGCCCGTCGTGCAGCAGCGCCTCACCCTTGGCGTGGGCGCCGCGCGCCACGGCCACGCGCCCAAGCGACTGGAGCGACTGGCTCATCTGGTAGCGGTCCTGGTGCTCCTGTGCGATCGCGAGCGACTCGCGGCAGATGCGCTCGGCCTCGTCGTACTGCCCGAGCCCAAGCGCCACCAGGCCAAGGTAGCTGAGCGTCAGCGTGATGTGGCGTGGATCACCGACCGCGCGTGCGGCGAGGAGTGCGCGGTGCAGGGGCTGCCGGGCCGTCTCTGGCTTGCTCCGCAGGGCCTCCAGCACCCCGCGCACCACCAGCATCATCGACCGCAGCCAGGCGTATCCGTTGGTGTCCGCGATCGCGTAGCCCGCTTCGCGCACCCGCTGAAGCCCCTCTGGCCTCAGCCGTACGCCCGAGGGGCGCTAGGTGATCTCGCGGATAGGCGCGAGGCAGACCGAGGCGTAGCATCTTCCTTGATTGCAGACGACACCGGCTCGGGTGCCGCTCGGAGACCGAAAGAGAACAGACATGTCTTCCCGCTCATCACTGGTGGTGCTTGGCTTCGTCATCGTCGCGCTGCTTGGAGGCGCGCTGCTCGGCTACGTCGGCGGGCGTTCAGCAGCGGGTGAGATGGTGCCGACGATTCCGCCCACCAGCACATCAGGGAGCGCAACCACGCTTCCTCCGACCGCTACGCCGCCGCTGCCGACGACGGTTCCGGCGCCGACGGCGATGCCGACACTCGTGATGCCGACCGCAGTCGTCCCGACGGTCAGCGTTCCCCAGCCGGGCATCCCGACCTTCGCCTTCGAGCCGCAGCGCGGCGGGGTCGGGACCGTCGTCCGGCTGCGCGGCTGGGGCTTTGCGCCCGGCGCCACCGTGTACGCCGGCGTCGGCTTCCCGACCGGCGGCCCACAGCTTGCGGCCGTCACCGTGGACACCGGCGGGAGCTGGCAGACGGAGATGACGTTCCCAGCGCTGCAGCTCAGCCCGGGGCCGGACTGGAGCCGGATGCACATCGTCATCACGGACGAGGAGGGTACGCCGCTCGCCAGCGCGCCCTTCACCTGGGAGTTCGGGCGCACGCCCACCATCGACGGTGCGCCGCAGGCGGTGCGCGACCTGCTCGATGCGTATGTGCGCGGGCGTGACCCGCGGCCGTTCCTGGACGCGGCGCTGCGCGAGCGGCTGACGGCCGGTGAGACCCTGGATCAGGCGCTGGGACTCCCGTCCGCGGCGCTGCAGTCCTTTACCGTCGGTGCGCCGCTGCTCGACCGCCCGTCGGAGGGCTTGTTCGTACCGGCGACGCTGATCTACGCCACGGTGCGCGAGGAGCGCATCTTCGCGCTCGTCATCGTGGACGGACACTGGCTGGTGCGCGGCTCGTTCCTGGAGGATCCCGTGCCGGGACCGCCGCGCGAGGCAGCTTCGGAGACCGTGCATGCCCTGCTGACCAACTTCGGCGCTGGCATCGAGGCGGTGCGCCCCTTGCTCGCACGTGAACTGCGCTCCCTGGTCGACGGCGGCACGCCGGTCCACCAGGGGCTCGGGCTTCCCCCGCTGGCCTGGCAGTCGTTCACGGTTGGCGCGCCGGAGGATCTGCCCTCGGAGGTGCTGTTCGTCCCAGCGACGCTGACCTACCCGACCTTCGTCGAGGTGCGGCGCTTCACCCTGGTGGTGGAGGATGGCGCGTGGCGCGTCACCGGCAGCGCGCCAGTGCGGGACCCGAATCCAATGCCGGCGGAGGGCGCGCCGGATGCCATGCGCCTGTTCCTAGACGCTGCATTGGCGGACCCCACGGGAGAGCAGGCGGCGTTCTACGCGGGCGGGGAGCTGCGGGCGCGACTGCTGAGGGGCGAGACGGACCTGAGCAGTGTCTTCCAGGAGCAGAGCCCGCTGCAGGCGTTTGTGATCGAGCAGGTGGAGGAACCATTGGGAGAAGCGGTGTCAGTCCTAGCACGTCTCTCGTTTGAGAGCGGCGCGAGCGACGTCTATCGCTTCACCGTTTCGGCTTGGGAAGAAGGCCAGTGGCGTGTGTTCCACGTGACCGTGGCGGCGTCGAATAGGTAGGCGCGATGCAGCCGGCCGCCGGAACGGCGGGCTGCGAAAGGAAATGACCATGACCACGATGACCCCCACGGTCTCGCCCGCGCTAGCTTCGTCACGCCTTGGATTGCTGCGCCAGCGCCCTGATGAACGCCCTGATCCCCGAGGATCCCGTGCTGAGTGGCTGGCGGGCGGCGATCTACACGAGCAGTTGGAACCTTGCCAACCTCATCCCGTTCGCCGTGGCTGCCGTGCTTCTGGTCCTGGTGACCCACGGGCAGCTCGGCTACCAGCCGCAGCCAGCGTTCGAGCGCGACACGACCGCCTGACGAGGGACAAGGTACTCCCTTGGGAGAGGAGGAGTGCCAGATGATGGGCAACATCACCACGACGTGGGACGCGACCGAAGGGCTGCTGATCTCGCGGCTCACGGGGAAGGCGGATGTGGCGGATGTGCGGCGCTGGGAGGAAGGGCTGATGGCGGCGCTGGCGCGCATCCCCGACGGCACGACCTTCAAGCTGCTCTCCGGCCTCTTCGGGTACGAGCCAGCGGACCTCGACGCACATAAGGCGATGCGGACCGTCATCCCGCTGCTCCTCACGACACACGGCTTTCGGACCGGGCTGGTCGACATCGTCGGCGCCGAGGAGCCGACGCTCACTACCACGCGCAGGATCATGTGTGTCGCTGTGGCGCACGTCCACCATGACCCTGACAAGATGGCGCTCTATCAGGAGCGAGTGGGCCGCGCGAACGAGCGCTTCTTCACCGACTACGGCGCGGCGCACGCCTGGCTCAGCCAGGTCGGACGCTGAGATAGGGCGCAACAGGCCCGCATCGACCGTTCCGCCCCGCGCCGGTCACGCGGGCGCGACGTAGTGCGCCGGCTGGACCAGGAACAGGTCGCGGCAGGCTGGCGAGCAGAAGCGGTACAGCTGGCCTCCGTGCTCGGCACCCAGCGCGTCGGGTCCGACCGCCATGCCGCACACCGGGTCGCGCCCACCGACGCCGGGATACGGGATGTGGACCACGATGCGCGTGCCCTGGCCGGGCTCACTCCCGATGTGCAGCTGCCCACCAGCCAGCTCAGCGCGCTCGCACATCCCTCGCACGCCCCAGTGCCCATCAGGAGCGTGGTCATCAGGCGGCGGCGCGAAGCCCACTCCATCGTCGGCGACCGTCGCCACCAGGCAGTCACCGGTATAGGAGAGCGTCACATCCACGTGGCGCGCCTGGGCGTGGCGCTGGATATTGCTCCAGGCTTCCTGCACGATGCGGAACAGCGCCAGTTCGCTCTGGGGTGAAAGGCGCCTGGGATCACCCTGCACGGTGAGCGTCACCTCGGGGCCACCGTGCGAACGGGGTCGTAACAGCAGCTCGAGCGCCGCGAGCAGCCCAAGCTCCGCGAGCGCCGGCGGGCGCAGCGCGCCGATGATCGTCCGCAGCTCGTCCACCAGGCCGGTGATGTCGCCGCGCATGTCGCGCAGCCGCTCGGCCACCTGACTCGGGTCGCGCTCCAGCAGGCGCTGCATGCGGTCCACGCCGTGCGCCAGTGCGATCAGCTGCTGTACCACCTCGTCGTGCAGCTCGCGCGCCAGACGGCCGCGCTCAGCCTCCTGCGCACTGCTGAGCGCGGCGATGTAGGCGTGCTGCTGGCGCAGCCCCTGCTCGGTGTGCGCGCCCAGCACGTCGATCGCGCGGCGCAGATCCTCGACAGCCGGAACGTCGCTCACGGGCTGGCCCATCAGCCGCAGGTCGCCGTGCGCCATCGCCTCGGCGCGTCGTTGCAGCGCGCCCAACACTGCCTCGTCGATCGTGCGCTGTCCCATCGCATCTTCCTCACTCGCTCAGCTGGATCAGGCCGCGCTGGAGGGCGGCAGTCACGGCCTCGGTGCGTGAGGCCACCGTCAGCTTGGCGTAGATGTTCGCCAGGTGGTTCTGCACGGTGCGGTCACTGATCGCGAGTTCCGCCCCGATCTGCTTGTTCGTCAGGCCGCGCGCCGCGCGCCGTAGCACGTCCAGCTCGCGCTCGGTGAGGGTGTCGCCGTGGCTGGCGGGCCGCGTGAGGCGGGCGATCAGCCGCGGGGCGACGGCCGGGTCGAGTGCGGCCTGCCCGACGGCCGTACTTCGCACGGCGCGCACGATGTCGCGCCCCTCAGCCGTCTTGAGGATGTAGCCACTCGCGCCGGCATCGAGCAGCCCATAAACGTAGGGGTCGTCGGCGTAGGCGGTCAGCGCCAGGACACGCACCTGCGGCGCCTGAGTGCGGATCTGGCGGGTGGCCTCGACGCCGGAGAGTTCGGGCATGTTGATGTCCATCACCACCACGTCGGGCTGCAGGGCGAGGGCGAGGTCCACCGCCTCCTGGCCGGTGCGGGCCTCGCCCACCACCGCGATGTCGCCCTCATCGGAGAGCAGCTCTCGGATACCCGTGCGGACGACGGTGTGGTCGTCCGCGATCACCACGCGAATGCTCATAGCGGTTGCCTGTTGTCTACGGTCACCGTGCATGATCATAGCACGGCCGGCGGGAGATGGGACGGGGCGGCGCCCGGCGTCACGCGGAGCGTGAGTCGGGAGGCCTCCAGCGTGTCGAAGGCATAGCCGATCAGCCAGTCGAGCAGCTCGCCCGCTTGATCGAGCAGGTCGGCCGGCAGCTCCGTAGCGAGTCGGTGCGTGACCGCTGGTTCAGGCGGTGTGCATTCGGCGCCATTGCTCTGGTCTGCGTCATCAGCAGCGCGCTCCTTCACGGACTGAGTCTGCGGTACCGTCATGATCCTCGCATAGGTCCCGCAATGCGCCCGCCATCTTGCCCGGTCTGCATCAGCCAGATGACCTACCCGTGTGCACACCCCCGGTCTCCCGCCACATGGCCTAGCGCGCAGTAGTGAGCCCGGCGCATCACAACGCGCTGGCTGGGGTGTATGGTGCCATACGGGCGGAGCGACGACCGGGAGGCGGCCCACGCTCCGACGCTACAGGAGGGACAGGGACATGAAACAGCTTCCGCTGATCATCTGGGCGATGGTGCTCGGCGCCTTCGCCATGGGCGCCGACGAGTTCATCGTCGCTGGCGTGGTGCAGGAGATCGCCGCCGATCTGCGCGTCACCCTCGGCGCGGTCGGCCTGTTCGAGAGCGCCTACGCCATCGGTGTCGCGATCGGCGCGCCGCTGTTCGTCGCCA
>DATMBA010000278.1:0-9622 GCA_035559635.1 Roseiflexaceae bacterium | reverse complement strand
GGCGGGGGCATGCGGCGCCACGGCGCGCGCGCTCCACTCTGGCTCGGCATGGGCCTGCGGGCTGGCCACGACGAACACCCCGGCCTGCACCCCCGGCGCGGTGATCAGCACCCCCTGGCGCGAGCCGAAGAAGCCGCGGCCGGGCGTGCGCCAGGTGCCCACCGCCAGTAGCCCGCCGCTCGGCGTCCAGGCCGGGTCGCTCAGGCCGCGGTTCTCGGGGCCGGCGCGCTCCTCCAGGCCGCTGACCGTGTCGAGGATGTGCAGATTGCCGCCGCCCTCGCGGTCCGAGACAAACACCACCCGCCGGCCATCGGGCGCCCAGGCCGGGCTGTGGTCCGGCGCGGGGTGGTCGCTCAGGTTCTGCAGCTCGCGCACCGGCCGGCCGAGCGCGTCGCGCAGCGTGAGGCGGTAGACCTCCTGGTTACCGTCGCGCCAGGAGGTAAAAGCGATGCGGTCGCCGCCGGGCGCCCAGGCGGGCTGTGAGTCCGCCGCGCGATTATCGGTGAGACGCTCGGTCGCGCCGCTCAGCGGGTCGATCGTATAGATCTCCAGGTCCCCGTCGCGCATGCTGGCGAAGGCGATACGGTCGCCGCGCGGCGACCAGGCCGGCTCACCGTCGTAGGCCGGGTGGTCGGTCAGGCGCCTGAGGCCGCTGCCGTCGGCGCGCATCAGGTAGAGGTCCCAGTTGTCGGCGCGGCGGCTGGCGAACACGATCTGCGTGCCGTCGGGCGACCAGGAGGGGCTGCGGTCCGGCGCCGGGTCAGCGGTGAGATTGACGATCGTCTCGCCGGCCAGGTCGGCGCTGAAGATGTCGCTGGCGCCCTCCGGGCCGCGGGCGGCAGCGAACACGAGGCGGCCGGGCGCGGGCGCGGAGGCGGGCGCCGGGGACGCGGGCGGCGCGAAGGCCGCGAGCGAGAGCGCGAGGATCAGCAGGCGCATGAGTTCAGTTGCTGGCTGCCGGACTACGCCCAGTATAGCGAACCGCCCGGCGGGTGTCTACACCGCCGGGCGGCTGATTGGCTTAGAAGTTGGTGAGAAGGTGAAGGGGCACGGTCACCGCACCCCGCCACCTTCTCACGATTATTTCACCAGCGCCACGTTCAGGATCAGCGGGTCGGGGTCCTCGTCCGTGATCGTGAAGCCGTCCTGCGCGATCGGCTTGTAGCCCTTGGCAGCCACCACCACCGAGTACTCAACGTTGCGCTCGAGCGGCGTGTCCAGCACGAACTCGCCCGAGGCGTCGCTGGTGGCCGAGGTCAGGATGTGCTCCTCGGCGAAGTCCGAGTCCGCGAAGTCCTGGACGGTTACTCCCGGGTTGAGCACCACGAACAGCGCGCCCTTGATCGGCTTCTTGGTGCGCTTGTCGGTCACCGTGCCGCCCACCTGCACGGTGGTGGCGGGCCCGGGATCCTCGCCGCCCGTGCCGCCCACCGTGATCGACCCCTCGGCGACTACCTTGTTGTTGACCAGGAAGGTCACGCCCCACTCGCCGTCCGGCATCACGCCCTTCTTGGACGTGAGCGGGTAGAAGTAGTAGTTGGGCGAGTTGCTGGCCGGCACAGCCTCCGAGTCGCTGAACACCTCCTCGCCGTCGAGGGTGAAGACGGTGGCGATCTTGGTGTTCTTCGGCACGCAGCTGTACTCGAAGTACGGCTCGATCGACTCCACGCCAGAGGGGTAGAAGTCGACAGCCGGCTCCTCCTCGCTGACGTACCACATCACCTCACTGGTGGCGGTGAGCGCCCGGCAGGAGCGGGCCGTCTGCGCCTCCGCCACCTGCCCCGGGACGAGCGCCAGCGCGATCAGGGCCGCCATCAGCCCAGCGGCGCGCTTGAAATACCGCAGCATGGAAGCAAGTCCTTTCTTAGAACGACAGGCTGGCGACGAAGCGGTCGAACAGCGGCTCGACCTCCGGGATACGCTCACTGGGCGCCACCATCGTGATCACCACGGCGCGGTCGCCGCTCACCACGATGTAATCCACCCCCTCGATCACGCGCGGCGCGGCGTCCGTCAGGCCGCCGTCCTCCACGTAGACGAAGCGCTGGGTGTTGGCCTGCTTGCCCGCCACCGTGCCGGCGCCGGTGCTGGTGACCTTGTAGGCCAGGAAGGCCTCGCTGCGCTCGCTGGCGAGCTGGGTGGTGATGGCCTTCAACTCCGCGGCGGGCAGCGCGCGCACCACAAAGGAGGCCTCGGTGCCGAGCGGGTCGCTGGCGCGCAGCACCTCGCCCTCGGCGGTGGCCTCGCCGAAGGCCGCCGGGTAGGCGCCGGCCACCCCCTCACGGCTGAAGGCGGTGGTGGCGTTGGTGGCGGCGTTCCAGGTCAAGACGCCCACCAGCAGCAGCAGCGCGAACAGACCCACCACCAGCGCGTTCGCGCTGCGATCGCCCACGTGCGCGTCGTCGGCCCTGGCGCCCTGGCCACGCAGCGTGCGGGCGATGTCCCGCCGCACCAGCACGAAGACCACGCCGGTGACCACGACGGCGAGCGCGCCGGCGAGCAGCAGGCCGGCGAAGGACGGCAGGCCGCTCTCGGCCCCCACCGCCAGCGAGCCGGTCTCGACCTGGCCGCGCAGCAGGTGGAAGGCGCCGTTGAGCACCACCGTCACCAAAAAGCCGGCCGGCAACCACCAGGCCGGCTCGCGGTCCAGCTTGGCGCGGCCGAGGAAGTAGCCGAGCAGGCCGCCGAAGGCCGCCTGGGCCAGCGCCACCTCGGCCACGAAGACCTCGCCCGGACCGAGCGCCGCGCCGCCACTGGAGAGAATGAACTGGATGTTGAGCGCGGTGGCGTAGCCGAGCGCCGCCGCCGTGCCGTACACCACCCCGTCGGTGCGCTCGTCGAACTCGGGCGAGTCGAAGATGAAGTAGCGCACGGTGGCGTAGACCACGAAGGCCTGGACGGCGCCGATCACCGCCGAGCCGAGCACGGTGGCAAGCGTGTCCCGGTAGAGCCACTCCTGCACGCGCAGCACCTGGTCGGTGAGCGGGATGCCGAGCGCGCCGGCCAGCGCCAGGCCGATCACGAACATGCGGGCGACGTTGCCAACCGGCTCGGGCTCCAGCCGGTCCTGCTGGTAGAAGACGAACAGCCACAGCGCAGCCGGGACGAGGGCCAGGACGATCCCGGTGAGCTGGAGTGCGGCGCCGCCCAGCGTCGGGCGCAGCGCGCTGTCGATCCCGACGACGGCCGCGACGAAGACGAGCAGCCCGACGATGGCGATCAACTCAGAGCGCCAGACGCTCTTGCGCTCCTGCGCGGCCTTGGAGACATGTGCTGTCACGCGTGAGACCTCCGTGTACGAAACGAGCCAGGCACTAAGGTATCGAATCAACCCCGATCAGAGTTACGTGCGAGGGGCGCCCAACGTTACAGGGCAGCGCGCCTTTCCAAACGTGGGCGCTATGCCATAGGTGATAGGAGACTCGCTTTCAGCACCCCTACGGCCTATCGCCTACGCTGGCAGCGCCATGGGCGTGCCGCACCACTCCAGGCAACGCAGCCCGCCGGGGCCGGGGGCTGCCAGGATGCAGGCGGTGTTGGGGATGTGGTGGGCGTGGGCGAAGGCGGCGTCCACTCGGACATGGAACGTGGGGGAAAAGGCCTTCGCGGGGGCTGCGCCCCCCACACCCTCGCGTTTGCGCTGCGCGCACGCTGCCGGAGGCTATGCCCTCCCTGACCCTCCCGTGTTCGGATGCTGCGCGGCGCACCCGTGGCCTACCCCCCGTAGAGCGCGCGGATCACCTGGGTGGAGACGAGTTGCTGCAGCACCCCGGCCAGCAGGAACAGCGGCGCGATCACCAGCAGCCAGACCTTGAGAAACTGCGCCAGCGACCAGAGCATGTTCTGGCCCACCGAGAAGCCCCGCGGCGGGCACATGATCGCCGCACCCACCCGCACACCCATGGCGGCGCCGAGGATAGCGGCCGGCAGCTCCGCCACCCCGTGCGGCAGCACATAGCTCAGGAGAAACTGCAGCGGGCTATCTGGCCCCAACGCCGTCCAGCTCCCGCCCGCGGCGGCCAGCGCCGTGGCCACGTAGCTCACCCCGCCGAAGGCGAAGAACGGCACCAGGATGGCGAACAGGCCGAAGCTGACCGTGGCGAGCAGCGCGCTGACGAGCACGCGGCCCGCGTTGGCCACGCCGGTGAACACCCCGAGCGCCAGATCCGGCGCGGGGATCACCCCCACGCGGTCCGGCGACTGCCCGAGCCGGTCAAAGATGTTGTGGAAGGCCGGCCCGAACAGCGCGCCCGCTAGCGCGGCCAGCAGCGCCACCCCCAGCGGCAGGGTGTAGTCGCGCAGCATGGCGGGCAGCTCGCGGGTATAGAAGCGCCGGGCCGAGAACGGCGCGTCCGCGTACTGGTCCGGCGTCACGCCGGCCGGGTGATACTCGCGCAGGAAGGCCATAAACGTCTCGGCCAGGCGGCGCAGATTGAGTTGCTCGTGCTCGCGCGAGAGGATCTCCTCGCGGTTGAAGGCCCCCATGCCGGTGCGCACCAGCGCCAGCGCCATCACCGCCAGGAGCAGCACGCTGAGCCACAGCACGTCCCAGCGCTGGCCGATCATGAGGATCGCCTCGAGCTGGATAGCCGAGGCGGTGGGCAGCAGCACGAAGCTCGCCAGCAGGTTGGCCGCGCGGATGCTGGAGGTGTGGCTGGAGATGATCACCGCGCCGGCCACCATCACGAAGGACTTGGCGACGATCAGCAGCAGCACCACCGTGAAGTATTCCAGCGTTAGCCCGCGCGCGAACAGCTCCGGCTCGCGCAGGCGCAGCGTCAGGCCGAAGAGACACATCGCCAGGCAGGAGGAGAGCAGCGGCGGCAGCAGCGCCGAGAAGAACTTGCCCAGGTAGAGCGCGTTGTCCGAGATCGGCATCGAGAGCAGCGACTCGAGGCTGTTGCGCTCGCGCTCGCCCACGAACGACTCCAGCGCGGTGATCAGCGAGAACGAGGCCGGGATGAACCCCACCAGCAGCATCGCGAACGGGATCAGCCGGGTGACGGTGCCCGCGTCGCCCACGAACTCGATCGTCACGTCGGCGGCGGCGATCAGCAGCTGCGGCAGGACGACCACCAGGATGAAGATCGGCAGCAGGATGCGCCAGTCGGTGAGGGTCTCGCTCACCTCGCGGCGGGTGATGGTGCGGACGGCGGCAAGGCTCATCGCTGGACCTCTTCAACTCCGTCCTGTACCTCTTCAACTCCGTCCGGCGAATGACCAACGACCAACGACGCACGCTCGGCATCAGCGCCGTCGTCGCCAGTCGGTCGCTGGTCACTGGTCCCTGGTCGTTCGTCGTTCGTCATTGGTCCCTGATCGTTCGTCGTTCGTCGTTCGTCGCTGGTCACTGGTCCCTGGTCGTTCGTCGTTCGTCGTTGGTCGCTGGTCGTTCGTCGTTCGTCGCTGGTCCTTGGTCCTTGGTCGTTCGTCGCTGGTCGCTGGTCGTCCCGCCACGCCCCGCGGTCCACATCCTCGCCGGCGATGATACGCAGGTAGACGTCCTCCAGGCGGCGGGGCAGCTCGGCCAGGCTGACCACCGGCAGGCCCAATGCGGCCAGCCGCGCGACGATCAGCGGGTTGGTGTGCTCGGCCTGGCGGCCGCGAAAGCGCAGCGCGCTGCCGGCCACCGTCTCCACCGGCGCCAGGTCCGCCACAGCCGCGGCGGCCTGCTGGGCGGCGGCAGGGGTGGCGAGGCGCAGCTCCCACAGCGGGTCCCCCATGAAGCGGCGGGTGAGCGCGTCGATCGTCCCCTCGGCCACGATCCGCCCGCCGCGGATGATCGCCACCCGATCGGCCAACTCCTCGGCCTCGCTGAGGTTGTGGGTGGTGAGCAGGATGGTGCGGCGCGCGGCGCGCAACTCGAGCATCGCGTCGCGCACCACCCGCGCGCTGTGCGGGTCCATCGCGGTGGTCGGCTCATCCAGATAGAGCACCGGCGGGTCGTGGATCAGCGCACGGATGAGGGCGGTCTTCTGCTTCATGCCCTTGGAGAAGCTGTCCAGCCGCTTCTCGCGCACCTCCCACAGCCCGAACTGCCGCAGCAACAGCTCGGCGCGCCGCTCGCAGTCCACCGCGCTCATGCCCTGCAACCTGCCGAAGAACGCCAGGTACTCGGCCGGGCGCATGCGGTTGTAGAGGCCGGGGAACTCGGTGAGCAGGCCGACGGTGTGGCGCACCTGGCGGGCGTGCTCCACCACGTCGTAGCCGTTGACGCGCGCATAGCCACTGGTGGGGCGCAGGATGGCGCCGAGCATACGAACGGTGGTCGTTTTCCCGGCGCCGTTGGGTCCGAGCAGCGCCACCACCTCGCCCGGGGCCACGCTGAGCGTCACACCGCGCACGGCCTGGAAGGCACCGAAGGTCTTGTGCAGGTCGCAGGCTTCGATCATAGGCTCCCTCTCTGCTCTTCAGTATAGCAGGATGTGCGCTGCGCCGCCGGGCGGGAAGGCTTGCGATTTGGTGGCAATCGGGGGGGGCTGGCGCACGTGTGGTATAATGGCGTTCCGTACGGCTAGACCATAACGAAATACCGCCGGGGAGTCGTCGCCCCGCACATCTTAAGGACAGCCCCGTGGCGTTCAACCCGCTTAACTCGTTCTTCGGCGCCTTCAGCCGCGACCTCGGCATCGATCTGGGCACCGCCAACACGCTGGTGCACGTGCGCGGCAAGGGGATCGTCATCAGCGAGCCGTCGGTCGTCGCGATCGACAACAAGACCAAGGAGGTGAAGGCCGTCGGCGCCGAGGCCAAGGCGATGGTGGGCAAAACGCCCTCCAACATCGTGGCCGTCCGCCCGCTGAAGGACGGCGTGATCGCCGACTTCGACGTGGTGGAGAAGATGCTGACCTACTTCATCAGGAAGGCGCACGAGCGGGCGGTGAACGTCATCTCGCCGCGGCCGCGGGTGGTTGTGGGCGTGCCCTCGGGTGTGACGCAGGTGGAGATGCGGGCGGCGCGGGACGCGGCGCTGAACGCCAACGCCCGCGAGGCCTACGTGGTGGAGGAGCCGATGGCCGCGGCGATCGGCGCCGGGCTGCCGGTGGACGAGCCGATCGGCTCGATGATCGTGGACATCGGCGGCGGCACCACCGAGGTGGCGGTGATCTCGCTGGGCGGCATCGTGATCAACCACTCGATCCGCACCGCCGGGGACGAGATCGACGAGGCGATCATGCAGTTCGCCCGCCGCGAGTACAACCTGCTGATCGGCGAGCGCATGGCCGAGAAGGTCAAGATCGCCGCCGGCTCGGCCTACCCGCTGCCGGAGGAGATCAAGGTGGTGCTGCGCGGGCGGGACCTGCTCACCGGCCTGCCGAAGGCGGTGGAGATCTCCAGCGTCGAACTGCGCGAGGGCATCGCCGGGCCGGTCAACACGATCGTGCAGGAGGTGCGCGCCGCGCTGGAGGAGACGCCGCCCGAGTTGGTGGCGGACGTCATGGAGCACGGGATCATGCTGGCCGGCGGCGGCGCGCTGCTCCACGGGCTGGACAAGCGCATCGCGGCCGAGACGAAGATGCCGGTGCACATCGCCGAGGACCCCCTCTCCTGTGTGGCGCGCGGCGCGGGCAAGATGGTGGAGGAGTTCCATAACCCCGTCTACCGCAGCATCCTCACCAGCACGCAGCGCTCCAGGCGAGTTCGTTACTGACCGTACTTCGTAATTCGTCAGAGCGAAGCGATGCCGCCGGCTCTTCAGCGCCTTCCTGCCGGGATTCTGCCGTACCAGCCGGCATGCCGCCGCGATTCTGTAGCCAGCGGCTCGTAGCGATTCGCCTGGCTATCGCGCACCACGCACCACGCATCACGCATTACCGTGTGGCACAATGATTCGAGACCGGCGCCTCAAGATCCCCCGGCCCTCCCCCTACCGCGCCCCAACACTGGTGGTGGCGCTGGTCCTGGCGTCTGTGCTGCTGCTGGCGCTAGACCACGCCGGGATGCTGGGGCCGCTGCGCAGCCAGGCCGAGACGCTCATCAGCCCGGCGCTCATCGGCCTGCGGCGCACCAGCGACTCACTGGCTGGCATCGGGGCGGGGATCGACGAGTTGCAGCGGCTGCGGGCCGAGGTGGTGGCGCTACGCGAGGAGAACAGCCGGCTCAAGGCCAGAGCTATCCAGAGCGAGGCGCTGCTGCTGGAGAACGCCCGCCTGCGTGAGCAGGTGCGCATCGAGCAGGAGCGCCCCTGGACGCTGCTCGGCGCGGATGTGGCGGCCCACACTCCCGACGCCGGGCGGCGCGTGCTGGTGCTGGCGGCCGGCAGCGAGCAGGGGGTGCGGCCGGGCATGGCGGTGGTGGCCCGTGAGGGCAGCAGCCCGCCCGCCCTGATCGGCGTGGTGGAGTCCACTGGGCCGCGCAGCGCCAGCGTGCTGTTGATCACGGACTACAGCAGCGCGATCAGCGCCCTGGTGCTCCGCCCCGCCGGCCACGTTGGCGGCATCGTGCAGGGCCAGTGGCAGCGCGGCTCGCGCCTGCTGCTCCAGGAGGTGAGCCGCGACGATGCGCTGGCGGCGGGGGACACGGTGGTGACCGCCGGGCTGACGGCCGAACTCAACGCGGACCTGCCACGCGCCGCCATCCCGAAGAACGTGCCGATCGGGACGGTCGAGACGGTGCGGCCAGCTGGCCGTGGCCAGGAGGCCGACCTGCGGCCGTTTGTGGACCCGGACCGGGTGCACTACGCATGGGTTATTCTCAGCGCCGGCGAGTAGAGGAGCACCTGGCGCGCGAGCTGCTGCTGGCGCTGGCGCTGCTCGGCGTGGCGCTGGTGCAGACGGCACTGCTGCCGCGGCCGCTCTCTGTGGCGCCCAACCTGCTGCTGCTGCTAACGGTCTGCCACGCGCTGATCGCCGGGCCGGCGCCGGCGGCTCGTTGGGCTTTCTACGGCGGGGTCGGGCTGGATCTGTGTGCCGCCACGGCCCTCGGCACCCACGCGCTGGCGCTGCTGGCCGCCGCGCTCGCGACGATGCTGCTGGGCCGGCTCAGCCGCGGCAACTGGCTGCTGCCGCTGCTCGGCGCCGTGGCCGGGGCGCTGGCCTACCACGCGGCGCTGGCGCTGGTGGCTTCACTGTTGGTGGCCCCCGTGGCGCCGCGCGCCTACCTGCTGGCGGCGGCGGTGCCGGACACGCTGGCGACGCTCGTGCCAGCCCTGCCGGTGTACATGCTTATGCGCTGGGCCGCGGGCCGGCAGCGTGGCGAGGTGCCGGTGGATGTGTACTGATGAGATGCAAGGAGGGCTGGTCCCTCCCTGGGACCCATCCCGGTGGGAGGGACAGGGAGGGCTGTGTCCTCCCTGGGACCTACCCCCCAGAGCGCAAGCGAGATGAATAGGCTGCTGGCCCCCAAGATCGCCGTCCTGCTGATCTTCAGCGTGCTGATCGGGCGGCTCTACCAACTCCAACTGGTGGACGCGGAGGCAGACCGCTTCCGCTACGCGGTGGGCGAGCGCACGACGCGCTACCTGCCCACGCGCCCGATGCGCGGCGAGGTGCTGGCGGGGGACGGCGTGACACTGCTGGCCGAGACGGTGCCGATCTACTCGGTGTCGATCCGCCCGGCGGACCTGCCGCCGCGCGGCAGCCGCGAGCGGGCCGAGGTCTTCGCGCAGCTCAGCCACCTGCTC
>DATMBA010000277.1:0-8471 GCA_035559635.1 Roseiflexaceae bacterium | reverse complement strand
CATACCTCCCTCATGGATTCGGTAGCGGGGGTCTGCGGCCCGCGGAGCTCCTGCGCGGGGGGGGTGGAGAGGCCTTGCCCCGCCACCACACCCCCTGCAAGCCACGCAGACGGCCTGCGGAGGGAGAGCCCGCGCGTTATGACGTTGTACCAACGCATCGGGTCCGTGGCGCCCGCCCACGCCCGGCCGCTCAAGCGGCGGGCTACCCCCTGCCAAGCCCGCCGGCGCGGGCTTGGCTCAGAATTCATCAGCGCGTTTCGCGTAGCAGGAAGGGGGTTTAGCCCCGACTCCCGATGGGGATGTGTTCGATCACCCCCGCCGGACCTCCTCGGGCAGCTCGTACCACTGCACCCGCTCGCCCACAGCGGCGCGCATCCTCCAGCGTAGCGACTTGGGCGCCTTCGCGAGCGCCACGCGCAGCAACCCCAGGCGCTCCACGATCGTCAGCCGGGCGCGCGCCTCCAGATCGTAGGCCTCGCAGAAATCCTGCGCCTTGCGGATGCTGATAGTGGCCGTCTTCCACAAGCCCCAGTCGTCCGCGCAGAGCTGCGTGATGCGCGGCAGGTTCAGCGTCTCCGCGTCCCCCTCGCCGAGCGGGTGGTCCAGCACGAGCGCGCAGATGTCGCGCACGTCCTTCTCGTTAAGCTGCACGATCTGCAGCTTGGTGAGCAGCAACTCGGCCAGCGGCAGCGTGAGCGGCTCCACCGCCAGGCGCTCTTCGAGCGGCAGGCGGTGGCACATCTCGAACCGCCCGACGAACACGTCCACCTGGCGGCCCCGCCCCCGGTCGTAGAATAGCAGGCGGTGGTCGCCGTTGAGCAGGTTGAACGGCCGGTCCGGCTCGTACCCCAGCCCGCCGAGCAGCAGCTCCACCTCGCCGCTCTGCCGCGCCGGCGCCGCCAGGTCGATGTCCTGGTAGGCCCGCGCCAGAGCGTGGTGCGCGGCGGAGGGCGCGTGCAGCCGCACCGCCACGCCGCCCAGCAGCCGCAGCGCCAGCCCGCGCCGTCCCCCGGCCTCCACAATACGCGCCGCCTCGGCGATGATGTCGTCTTCAATCATGCGACCTTCACACACGTGCTGGAAAGGGAGGGTGTCAGGGAGGGCTGCGCCCTCCCTGGCCCGCCCCTGCTGGCAAGGGACGTGAGGGAGGGTGTAGGGCTGCGCCCTCCCTGGCCCGCCCCCGGCTGGCAAGGGACTTGGCGGTGGTATGTCTCACTCTACTGGGATCTCCTTATACACAATGGACAGGTCCACCCCCTCGGCCCGCCGGCGGTACGCGCGCATGCCCAGGTATATGGCGAGCGCCAGCAGGTACATAGCGCCCATGAAGATCAGCGAGGCGGTGTTCTTCACGCCGTTCTCGTTCACGCTCCAACCGATGCCATAGAGCGCGTTGGGATCCAGCAGCCACTGGTAGAGCAGGAACAGCAGGAAGGCGGCGAAGATCACCCCGCACACCGTGATCAGCGGTACGCCGGCCACCTGGTACTTGGCGATCGGCGAGGCGGCGTACAGCTCGCGGCGGGTGTAGGGCAGCAGGATCGCCGCCACCGTGGAGCCGAGGAACGTCACCGCGATCACCAGCGTGGAGGCCAGCGTCAGGCTGGCGAAGCCGAAGACGTTCCACACGAACAGCGCCGAGACGATCAGCCCCGGCACCACCATGAGCGCCAGCGCCCAGATCGGCGTGCGCGTGCGCGGGTCGATCGTCGCCACCGCCTCGGGCAGCAGCCGGTCGAAGGCCGCTGCGAAGATCACGCGCGTGGAGGAGAGGAAGATCGTGCCCGCCCAGCCGAAGAACCACATGCTCATCGCCAGCAGCACCACGAACTGCAGCAGCGGGTTGGTGGTGACGAAGGCCGCCAGCATGGCCGGGTAGGGCCAGACGTTGAGCGGCGGCGCCTCGGCGCTCAACCCCCAGCGGTAGCTCCAGTAGGCGGCGTTGGCGTTGTTCAGGAACTCCCAGCTGATCGTCCGGTCCACCAGCAGGAAGAACACGACCGCCAGCGTGGTGGTGACGATGAGCGCGAGCGCCATGCCGTAGAAATTCTTCTTGAAGTCGTCGGCGCCCTTCACCTCGCCGTAGAGCGTAGCGCCCCAGTTCGGCCACAGGTTGAAGAACACCAGGTAAGGCATCAGCAGGAAGATCGCGCCGAGCGATCCGCCCGTGAGCGGCGTGATAGCGCCCGCGGCCTGGCCGGCGGCGATCGTCGCATCGTACACGCCGGGGGCGGCACCGAACATGCGCGTGGCGTTGGCCTCCAGCCCCTGGCGGAAGGCGGCGTTGTCGCTGAACAGCAGCAGCAGGCACACCGCCAGCAGCCCGGCGTTGCCGGCCCAGAAGCAGAACTTCTGCACCCGCGCGTAGGCCCGCATCCCTAGCGCGATCACCGCCGTGACGAAGGCCACCGTCAGCACGCAGACGATGAAGTAGGCCGTGGCGTCCCAGGCGAACCACAGCGCCGCATCCCGCATCCCCAGCACGCCCAGCAGCGGCACGAAGAAGATCTGGCGCAGCATGTCCGCGTAGAGCGGCGTCCACAGCCACAGAATGAACCACCACCCCGTCACCGCCAGCACGAAGCCCACTCCGCCGCCCAGGATGCGGCTCTGCCAGACGTAGTCCCCCCCTGCGCGCGGCATCACGGCGATCAGCCCGGCGTAGACCACGCACTCAGCCAGGATGATGGCCGCGCTGATCACCAGCGCCGGGATGATGCCGCCCTCGAAGAACCACATCTGGCTGATGATGTACAGCCCGAGCGTCACCAGGTTGATCGAGAAGAAGGCGTACACGAACGCGTCGAACGTGGACCACGACCGCACCAGCCCGGTCGCCTTGCGCAGGAAGACCGTGGAGTCCGCTGTGCCGCCCTCCTCCCGTGCACGACCCTGCACCGTCTCGCCGAGGCTCATAGCTTCCCCCTTCCTGATTGAAGATTGAAAATGGAAGATTGAAAATTGCGCAGTGAGAACAATGCTTCAATCTTCAATCTTCAATCTTCGATCACCCCGTGGTGAGCGTGTAGCTCCTGATACCCTTCGTGGGGTCCAACTCCACGAGCGCGCCCTGGAGGACGCCCTGCTCGTACAGGCTGCCGGCGTTGATCGCCAGCGTCCTGCCGATCCGGGCAGCGCCCTTGCCCTCGTGGATGTGGCCGTGGAGCGAGAGCAGCGGCTGGTGGCGCACGATCGCGTCGCGCACGGCGGTGCTGCCCACCGGCACGAGCGTGTGGCCGGCGTTCTTCACGTTCAGCTCGGCGTCCACCTCCGGCGCCTCGTCCAGGTGCGAGCCGTAGGGCGGGCAGTGGAAGTTGAACACCGTGCGACGCATATCCAGGCCGGGCGGGATCATCGCGGCGATCTTCGCGGCCAGCTGCTCCTCCGGCAGCTCGCGGTAGGTCCGCCAGGGGGTCACGTTGGACCAGCCGGTGGAGACCATGGTGAAGCCGTCGCCCAACTCCACCGCGCGCCCCTCGGCCAGCTGCACGTATGTCGCCCCCTGGATCACCGCGTCGATCGCCGGCGGGTCGTCGTTGCCGGGGGCGACGTAGCAGCGGATGCGCGTGCCGGCCAGGCGCTCGTCGGCCAGGGCCACCCAGCGCTCCATGGTGCGCAGCATCTGCTCGTGGAACAGCGCGTCCACCTGCGCGGGGCTGGCCTCCAGCAGGGCCAGCTGCTCGGGGGTGGTGCGGAAGGGGTAGTAGCCGCGGCTGGCGATACGCCGCTCCATGTCGCGCACCTCATCCTCGCTGCCGAGCACGAACTCCTGCTGCAGCAGCGTGGCCTTGAAGCGGCCGCCCGGCAGGCTGACCAGCGGCACGAGCGCCTTGCCGGTCATGTCCCCGCCCAGCACCAGGACATCCGCGCCGTAGAAGGCGCCGGCGTTGAGGAACTTCCGCCAGCAGATCTCGGAGCCGTGGATGTCGGTGGCGAAGAACAGCCGCGTCACAACGCCTCCTGAGATGGTTCGCGCGCATGGTACTTTGCGCACGAACACGCGTGGGGGGCCTTGGGGGGCCTATGACCCACCATTTTCTTGCGGAGGGGCGCAGCCCCTCCACGCCTCCCCAGCATGGAAAGCTAGAAGCAAGCGCAAACACACGCCGTGAGCGCGGAGCGTCTGAGATGGCGTGCCGGAGACGCTGCCTGGCGTCCGCGCCCGTGCCTGTGTTGTACTCAGGGGTTAAGGGCTAGTATAGGAGATTTCGGGGAAAAGTCAACCGGAGGAGCCCCTCCTGGGTGTGGCGAAGCGGTTTGCGGGCGCCAACCACGCCCGGCCGCTGAAGCGGCGGGCTAGCTGCTGCAAAGCCCGCCGCCGCGGGCTGCAGGCCGCGCAGGCGGCCTTGGCAAAGGACAGCCCGCGCGTACCCTGCGGGAACGCCTGCGGCATGCACGGGCCGGGCGTGGTGCCGCGCCCTGCAAGACTTTACGTCACACCCAGCCCTCCTCGGGCGCAGCACTCAGCCGACGGCGACCCGCTCCCGCCCGACACCGCGGGCCTCCGTTGGCAGCCACACCGTGAACGTGCTGCCCACGCCGACGGCGCTCTCCACGGTGATCGCGCCCCCGTGCGCCTGGGCGATGCGCTGCGCGATCGCCAGCCCCAAGCCGCTGCCCCCCTGGCCCCGGCTGCGCCCGGCGTCAACCCGGTAGAAGCGGTCGAACAGGTGCGGCAGGTGCTCGGGCGCGATGCCCGGCCCGCTGTCGGCCACGCGTACGCCGACCCGCCCCGGCTGGCACATGACGCCGAGCGTGACCTGGCCCCCGGCTGGCGTGTAGCGGATGGCGTTGTCCAGCAGGTTCATGAACAGACGGATCAGGTGGTCCTCGTTACCCGGCACCGTGATAGATGGCACGGGGGGCAGGGCGAGCGCCACATCCCGCGTGCGCGCCAGCGGCTCCACCTGCGCCACCAGCGCAGGCAGGATGCTGCCGAGATCCACCGGCTCGACCGGCTCACTGAGGAACTGCCCGTCGGCGCGCGCCAGCAGCAGAAGGTCGTTGGTCAGGCGGGTCAGTCGCTCCACCTGCTCGCGCACCGCGCGCAGCGTCCTCCGGTAGCTCTCCAGGGTGCCCGGCCACTCGAGCGCCACGTCGATCTGCCCGATCACCGCCGTCAGCGGCGTGCGCAACTCATGGGAAGCATCCGCCGTAAACTGCTGCTGCCGCACGAAGGCGGCCTCGAGCCGCGCCAGCATGCTGTCGAAGGTGCGCGCCAGCCGGCCGATCTCGTCGTCGGGCCCCTGCAAGCCGATCCGCCCGCTCAGGTTCTCGGCGCTGATGCGCCGCGCAGTGCGCGTGATCTGGTCGATCGGCGTGAGCGCCCGGTTGGCCAGGAACCACCCGCCGCCGCTGGCCGCCAGCAGCGTGGCCGGCGCCAGCACCAGCAGCACCCGCAGCAGCGCGGCCATCGTCTCCTCGATGCCTGTCAGCGCCACGCCCACTTGCAGCGCGCCCACGATCTGCCGCTCGTGGACGATGGGGAGGGTCACGACCCGCAGCGTGGTACGCTCGAGCCGCACCTGCGCCAGATGCTGCTGGCCACGCAACGCCACCTCCACGGCGTCGAGGAGCTCGGGGATCGGCTCAGGGACGGTGCTGCTGTTGAAGCTGCGGCGCCGGTCGGTCCGGTAGATCCGCGTGAAGTGCTGGCTGTCGCGGATGTCCGGCAGCCACACATCCTGCGCCAGGCTCGGCTGGCCGTCGTCCTCATCGATCGCCTGGGCCACCAGCGCGGCCTGCTGGCGCAGCACGGCGTCGAAGTTCTCGGTCAGCAGCCGCTGCACCGCCAGGTAAGTGGTGAGGCTGAACAGCAGCAAGACGCCGGCGAGCAGGAGCACGTACCACCCCGTCAGCCGCCAGCGCAGCGAGAGTGCCATGGCCGCTCCCCTTGCCAGGCGATAGGCGCTGGGCGTCAAGCTTCAACCACGCCTATTGCCCAGCGCCTATCGCCTGGCCTGCACGCATTCAGGACGGGCTGGCGCTCAGGCGATAGCCGACCCCACGGATCGTGTGCAGGAGTCTGGCGCCCTGCCCGCTGTCCAGCTTGCGGCGCAGCGTGTGGATATAGACATCCACCAGGTTGCTCACATTGTCGAACTCATAGTTCCACACGTGCTCGGCGATCGCAGCGCGGGTGAGGGTCTGGTTCGGGTGCCGCATGAGATACTCCAGCACGCTGTACTCCTTGCTGGTCAGCTGGATGTGCTGGCCGCCGCGGAACACCCGGCGCGCCACCGTGTCAAGCGTCAGGTCCTCGAACTGGAGGATGGTCCCGATGAGCGCCGGCTCGCGCCGCAGCAGCGCGCGGACGCGCGCGAGCAACTCGGCGAAGGCGAACGGCTTGACCAGATAGTCGTCGGCGCCGCTGTCCAGTCCGCGGACGCGGTCCTCGATCGCATCGCGCGCCGTCAGCATCAGGATGGGGGTGCGCACGCCCTGGCTGCGCAGACGCGTGCAGACAGCCCAGCCGTCCAGATCCGGCAGCATGATGTCGAGGACGATCAGGTCGTAGGGGGCGATGGCCGTCCAGTGGAGGGCCTCCAAGCCGCTCGCCGCCCGATCCACCGCGTAGCCGGCTTTGTCGAGGCCCTCGATCAGGAAGGCGGCGATGGCATCCTCATCCTCAACCACGAGCAGGCGCATGCTGTCTCCTCCGCTGCGCAGCGCGCAATACCGCCCAGGGTCCGGCTTGGGTCCCCGGAGGGCGCACCCTCCCTCGCGTATAGTGTACGGCGCCTAGATGAGAATCGGGTTAAGGCGCCCCTGGGTGTGACGAAACGGCGTGCGGGCGCGCCACCACGCCCGGCCCGTGGGGTGCCCTCTGGGCCCGGCGGGCTACCCGTTGCCACGCCCGCCGGCGCGGCCTGAACTCCAGCCCGCGCCGGCGGGCGTGGGGGTGAGATCCCGCGGATTGACCCGCCGGGCGTGGTCGGCAGCGCAAGAACGTTCGTCACACCCGGCGCCCCTTGCGGAGACTCGGAGGGGCTGCGCCCTCCCACCAACCCACCTCTTCCGGCACCTCCCTGGCCACAGGCGAGGGGCGCGGGAGGGCTGCGCCCTCCCGCCAACCCACCCCTTCCGGCGCGCGCGTGTCAACGCACGTGCCGGAAACCCCACTTAATCACCATTTCATGTTGCCCTGCTACACTCCAGGCACACGGGACGAGATGGCTTTCCGCAAGGAGGGAACGCATGGCAGCTGAACATCGGGTGTGGAGGAGGTGGCGAATCGGAGCTGCGGTCGGGGGCGCGCTGCTGCTCGCCCTCCTGACCGGGCTGGCTGGCCCGGCGCCGGCCTACGCCCACGACGACGACGACGACGACAACGAGACGGTGACGACCGGGCCGAACGCGTGCACCACGATCTTCGCCCCGCCGGCGTCCCTGAACGCCACCTGCGTCCAGCACGAGACCGAGCAGGAACGCGGCGGGGTCGAGGTGAAGGATACCTACACGACACAGGCCGCCCCCGACGCCGCCCGCAGCGCCTTCGAGGCGGCCTTCCGCCAGAACGGCTGGACCGTGGTGGCGAGCGAGATGGACGCGGTGGACCAGGAGTGGGAGTACACGATCACGCAGGGCACGCGGCGGGTCGAGGTCACTGTCGAGGCCGGCATGTCGGCGCAGGGCGCGGTGACCTGGATCGATATCAAGGAGCACACCGCGGCGGCTGCGCCGGCGGGGCAGGGGCGCAGGGGATCGGCGCGGACGCGCTAAGACAGGGATCACGTGAGCGCGCACGGGGGTGTGGGGGCCGCAGGCTCCCCACATCCTTACTTATTTGGCGGGGCAAAGCCCCACCGAGCCTCCCCAGACGGTGAAGCCAGGGCGTATCTGCACAGCGGGAGTTAGAACGTTCAACGTACGAACGTTCGACGGCTCACTGCTCGGCGAAGCGCCCGGAGATGCTGAGCTTCTCGCCGGAGGCGGCACGCTCGCGCAGGCGGCGCAGCAGCGCGTCCACCTTCTCGGGGGTATCGAGCTTGCGGCAGTACTCGAGGTTGGCCTGCAGCAGCGGCGCGTTGTTGCAGTCCGCCAGGCACTTCACCCGCTGGAGGGTGAACATCCCGTCCGGCGTCGTCTCGTCCACCCTGATGCCCAGCGTGCGCTCCAGGGTGGCCACCAACTCCTCGGCGCCGCAGAAGCAGCAGGGCACGTCGTCGCACACCTGCAGCACCCAGCGGCCCACCGGCTGCTCGTACAGCAGCGAGTAGAAGCCAGCGACCTCGAACACATCGGTAGGCGGCAGATCCAGGATCTCCGCCACCTCGCGCACCGCCGGCTCGGTCAGATAGCCGTACTCGTCCTGGGCGATATAGAGCAGCGGGAGCACCGCACTGCGCTTTTGCGGGTAGCGGGAGACGAGCGCATCGATCTCCTGGCCGTACTTATCTCGTAGCGCCATGACCATCTCATCTCAAAGCCTATCCGAATACCTCGGGGAGGGGCCAGGGGAGGGCATAGCC
>DATMBA010000276.1:0-3167 GCA_035559635.1 Roseiflexaceae bacterium | reverse complement strand
GCCGCCACCGTCATAAACAGCTCCCGCTCCTCGGCGGTGAACGCCCGCCGCTGGCCGATGCTGTCGATGCCGATCGAGCCGATCGCCCGGCCACGGCTCACCAGCGGGATGATGGCGATCGACTCTACCCCGATGCCCTGCAGTACGTCGCGCACCGGCTCCAGCATAGGGCTGGTGGCCACCGAGTCGATCGTGATCGGCTGGCGGCCCTCGATCAGCTGGCGCATCAACTCGCTGGTGAGCGGGATGCGCGAGCCACGCACCGCGCTCTGCGGATACTCGGCCACCACCGTCCCCCACTCCCCGTCCTCGTCGAACAGCACAATGCCGGCGTGGTCGGCCCAGAACAGCCCCACCAACTCCTGGCAGGCCAGCTCCAGGATCTCCTGTGGGTCGATCCGGCTGCTGAGCGCCAGGGTGACGCGGTGCACCAACGCCATCTGCTTGGCCTTGCGCTCGGCGGCGGCGGCGTGCGCCTGAGCCTGGGCGAACAGCCGCGCGTTCTCGTCGATCTGGCGCTCGCGCTGCTCGAAGAGCTGCACCTTCTGGATGCCGAGGCTGAGGTGTGAGGCCACCTGGGAGAGGAACTCGAGCGTCTGCTGGTCGTACTGGTAGGCGCGGCCGTCCTGCAGCGCGATCACCCCGATCGGGCGGGCGTCCTGGTCCAGCAGCGGCACGCCGGCCCAGGAGCGCGGCTGGTCCGGGCTGCCGTAGCTGCGTGGCGCGATGCCGAGCCGTGCCAGCTCCTCGGCCTGGCTGCTCAGGTCGTTGAACAGCAGCGGCTCGCCCTTGCGGATGATATAGTCCGTCAGGCTGCCGGGCGGCGGCTGACCCCCTGGCGGGCGGAAGTCGATCTCCTCGCCGCCGTCGATAAAGAACGAGTGGGTGATATGGTGGGTGATGGCCTCGCACACCACCAGGAAGAACGACGAGGCCCCGGTGACCTCCTGCAGCGTCTGGTAGATCGCGCGCAGCATGGCGTCTAGGTCGAAGGATCCAGCGATCTGCTGGCTGATGCGGCCGATGGCGTGCAGCTCGCGGATCTGGCGCTCGCGGCGGGTGAGCAGCGTCACGTTCTGGACATGCAGGGCCACCTGGCGCGCCACGCTGGCCAGGAAGCGCTCGTCGCGTAGGTCGAAGGCGTAGGGTGTGTAGCTCTGGATGGCGATCGTACCGATTACGCGCTCCTCGCGATCGAGCATCGGCGTGCCGATCCAGGAGGCGGCCGGCTTGGCAGCGCCCACCGTGGCCGGGCGCAGCGTGGGGTAGGCGCCCACCTCAGCCAGCATGTCGCGGAAGGCCAGCGTCTGGCGGTGCTGGATGATCCACTCGGTGAACGAGCCGGGGCGCGGCGGCTGGTTGCGGTAGAAGACGTAGTCCTGGCCCTCGTCGATGCCCAGGCCCTCCAGGATCACGCCGCGCTGCGGGTCGTATACGAACATGGCGAAGGCGTCCAGCCGCATGAAGCCGACCAGTGCCTCGTGGACCTGGCGCAGCAGGGTGGGCAGGTCCTGCGCGGAGACGGCGGCGTGGGCGATGCGGCTGAGGGCCGAGAGCTCAGCCACCTGGCGCTCGCGCTCCTCGAGCAGCGCGGCGTTCTCGATCGCCAGCGCGATCTGGTTGCCGATCACCTGCACCAGGTCGATCTGCTGCTGGTCGAAGTCGGCCGGCTGGTTGCCGAGCAGCGTCAGCGTGCCGACGATCCGCTCGCCTACGCGCAGCTGCACCCCCAGCAGGCTCTCGACCGTCAGGCTGAGGTGGGCGGCGTAGGCGCGGTGCGCGCCGGCGCGCAGCGTCAGCGGCCGGTCCTGCATGACGATCTGGCCCACCAGCGTGCCGGCCACCGGCACGCGCTCGGCCACACGGGCGAAGGCGTCCGGCAGACCGACGTGGGCCAGTAGCACCAACTCGTCCCGCTGGCGGTCCAGCCGGCGCACGGTGCCGCCGTGCAGTCCGGTAAGATCCAACACCATGCGCAGCGCCCGGCCGAGCAACTCGGGGAGCGGGCGCTGCAGCACCAGCTCGGCGGCCAGCGCGCTGAGGGTGGCCAACTCCTCGGTGCGGGCGCGCACGCGGGCGGCGAGCGCAGCGCCCAACTCGCGCTGCTGCTGGACGAGGTTGGCATTCTCCAGTGCCACAGCCACCACGTTGCCGATGCGCTGCAGCAGGTCGAGGTCGTCCTCGTCGTAGGCGGCGGGGGTGTAGCGCTGGATAGAGATCACGCCGAGCGCGTCCTCGCCGATCAGCAGCGGCACGCCGGCCCAGGCGCGCGAGCGCTTCTGGAGGTTGCCGAAGGACTCGGGCTGCACCTCGAGCGCGGCGCGCTCGGCGGCCAGATCGCGGAACAACAGCGGCCGGCGGTCACGCAGGAGCAGGCCGGTGAGCGCGCCGTGGGGTACGCCCTCGGCGTACTCGGCCTGGCCCTCGTCCACGATCAGCGCGGCCTTGAACACGCCGGCGCGCCCCCCGGCGCCGCCTCCGTCGCACACCGCGATATAGCAGGCGTCGGGGCAGAAGATCGCCTGGATCTCGCGCTGAACGGCCTCGAAGATCGCGCGGGGGGTGGTGCGCCCCCGGCACGCGAGGCTGACGTTGTAGAGCACCGCGAGGGCACGCCGGTCGCGCTCGACCCGCTCGCGCAGGTGCGCCACCTCACGCTCCAGCGCGGCGGTGCGCTCAGGAGAGGGGAGAATCTCTTGCATGCGCTGCTCGTCCCGCCCCGCGGCCCGGGGCGTCCATCGGGGTATTCTACCACGCCGGGGCGGGGGTGAGGAGGGGGACAGCGGATAGGAAGCGGAGAAGCGGATAGCAGCTCATGGGAGCGTGGGAGGATGAGGGAGGGTGTAGCCCTCCCTGAAACCCAACCGCTCTCCGCTGGACGTGAGCGGCAACTGCTGCGCCCCTACGGCGCGCCCGGCATCTGCGCCTCCATGCCCTGGGTGCTCTGCCGCATGGCCTCCGCCGCCCGGCGCGCGCGCTCCTCCGCCTCGGCCTGCGTCAGCGGCGGCGTGGGCGTCACCGCCACCGGCGCCATGGTCGGCACCGGGGCGGTGGCGGTGACCTGCACCAACACCGGGGCAGCGGGCGCGGCTTGCTGCGGAGCGGCGGGCGCCATGCCGGCCACGTCGTGTGGCTCGGCGCCGAAGGTGGCCGGGTCGGGCTGCTGC
>DATMBA010000275.1:0-6901 GCA_035559635.1 Roseiflexaceae bacterium | reverse complement strand
CCCGCCGTATGAGCCGGCGTACATCCAGCCCTGCGCCACGCCGATGCGCACCGTGCGGATGGGGGCGTGCGGCGGAGAAGCGCGCAGGGCCAGTGCGGCCTCCACCGCCCGCGCGGCGTTGTCGTCGTGGGCGTGCGGGGCGCCAAACACGGCGTATGCGTAGCTACCCTTGTCGCCGATCGTGAGCTGCACGAGACAGCCGCCGAAATGCGCCACGACGGACTGGACATCGCGCACATAGGCATCCAGCAGCGGGCCGGCGCGGTCGTCGCCGTCGTAGTCGATCTCGCCGAACTGCAGGAAGAGCGCGACCGCGGGCCGGAGCTGCGCGAGCAGATGGCCACTGGCTTCGATCCGCTCCGCCACCGCCAGCGCGATCCAGCGCCGCGCCAGTTCGGGCGGGAGATCGGCGTCGGCCAGCGCCGGCCACGGGTCCGGCCGTACCGCGGAGCGCAGCCCGCCTACCACCGCGACACGCACGCCGCCGGCCTCGCGCCAGCCGGCGATATCGAGGCAGCCGGCCAGCCCGTTGGCGCTCTCCGCCTCCAGCACCACCTCGCCGCGCAGCGCCAGCCGTTCGGCGGCGGCGAGCCGGTCCAGGGTGCTGCCGGCCAGCACCTCCAGCAGCCCCCGCTGCGGGTCGCCTACCAGGAAGCGGCGCGCCGGCCCGGCCGCCACCGCTACCTTCACGGCCAGGCGCGCCGCCACACCCTGCCGGATGGCCACCTCGGCGAAGGGCGCCATCGCGCACTGCATCGCCAGGCCACAGGCCGCGGCGCGTAGCGTTGCCGCCCAGTGTGGGGTGTGGGGTGTTGCGTGCTGCGTATCGGGCGAGTCCAACGCACCACGCAACGCTGCGAACTCACCACTGCGGTCGTCGAACCAGCAGGTGATCGCGTCCCCGGCGAAGCCGATCACGCTGCCGCCATAGCGCTCCACCTCGGTGATCAGGGCGCCGAAGACCCGGTTGAGCAGCCCGGTCAGCTCCTCGGCGCCGAGCTGCGGCCCGAGCGCCAGCGAGAGGCTCTCGGCCAGCGGCGTGAAGCCCGAGATGTCCGCGAACAGCGCCGCGCCCCACATCCGGTCAGGCAGGTCCTGGCCACGGGCGAGCGCCTGGCGGCGGTCCTGAGGCACGTAGGTGCTGAACAGGCCGCTCACGGCGGCGGCTCCTGCGCGCGCGCCGGGCCGAGCTGCAGCTCGCACCAGCGCTGGATCAGCCGGCGCTTGCCAGCCGACAGCTCGCGGGTGATCGGCATGTACATCGGCGAGTCGAGCACCTGCTCGTCGACGAACTGGCGGATCAGCGCCGCGAACGTCCGCACGCGCTCCGGGTCGTCGGGGGCGTCGTGCGGCCCCCACGGGATGATCGTCGCCATCATCGGGTACATCAGCGTGTAGTAGCCGAACACCTCCTGGTACATGAAGGACCAGCTGGCGATCGTCTCATCGCCGACGCCACTGTAGTCGTCGTCCGGCAGCACGCGCAGGTTGGCGAAGAACTCCGTGCCCCAATCCGGGTGCGTGGGGTCCACAGCCGCGCCAGGCGGGATGAAGCGAAGCTTGTAGGAGCCGGGCCGCCTGGGGCGGAGCCGAAGCCGCGCCACGCCGCCGGGGGGCGCCGTGATAGCCGGGGCCACCAGCAGATCCGGGTCGCCCCTGCGCACGCGCTCGTAGCCGAAGAAGGCTGCCGTGACGGTGGGCGGGGTGGTGGTCTCGTCCACCGGCTCGGGCCGGTTGTAGTCGCGCCACTGCTGGATCCGCAGCCGCACCGCGCGCTCCGACGGCCGCCCGCGCTCGAAGACCCGCACGGTGATCGTCGTCGGCTCGCCCTCCTGGAGGTAGACGCAGCGGTCGTCGGTCTCCACCTGGACCGTGGCGATCTCGCGCAGCAGCGCGGCGCCGTCGGCGTCCCGGCAGAGCCAGATTCGGCCAGCGTCCAGCAAGGGGGCCACATCGTCGCGCCCGGCGAGCGGCACCTCCACCACGCCGCCGAACGTCTCGTAGCTGGCGCGGTCATACGCCACCGGGCCGACCACCACGTCCTGCTGCGTCCCGTCCGCGGCCGTGTGGCTCAGGCGCAGGCTCACCGGCCCGAAGTCGAACTTCGTCATGTCGTCGGGCGCGGCCTCGGGGAAGGTGGAGAGCAGGTCGAGCGCGACCGTCTGGCGCTCCAGGTCCACCACCGCCACGGCCGGACCGATCCCGGGCGCGGCCGGCGTCTGCGGGGCGGCCGCGCGCCCGCGCCACAGGTGCTCCAGGTCCTCGTGGGTCTTGATATGCGGGCGGGGCGCCTCAGTCGCGCCGGGCGCGGGCGCGCAGAGCGGCGAGGACGGCCGGTAGAGCACGCGGCCCACCGGCGCCGACCGGAGGCCGGCGCCGTCCCACGGCCCGAACGACCCGGCCAGCATGCCGTACTTCGGGTTGGCGAGCGGCACGCCCTGTGCGAACTGCTCGGCCAGGAAGGCCGGGGTCATACCCGGCCGCGTCCGCATCGTGTAGAAGCAGTAGCGCAGCGCGATCCCCGCCCCGGCGTGGGCGGCGGCGCGCAGCGCGTCGAGCGCAGGCGAGCGGCCGGACTCGTCGAACTCGAGCCGCTCGTTCGGGATAACGCACTGGAACATCCCCGCGCCGAACGGCCGGCTGTCGCTGAGCCAGCGCGAGCAGGCCACCGTGGGCCGCTCGCCGTGCAGCAGGGTCACCGGGCGCCCGGCCGTGTCCTGCCCGAACACACGGAAGGCGCCGGCGATGATCTGGGTGCAGTAGTTGTCCGCCGGGTCCAGATCCACGATGCGCGCGCTGAGGCTCACCGCCGCACCCAGCAGCGGGTCGGCGGACTCGTGCGGCAGCAGGGCCCGCCCGTCGGCGAGCGTGATGCTGGTGGTGGCCGCGGAGCCGAACGACACCGCGTGGTCGCCGAAGTAGTTCCAGAGGCCCATGAGCGAGGCGAAGGTAGCCCCCGGCTGATCCGGGGTGGGCAGGATCGTGAGCGTGATCGGCGACATCAGCCAGGCGCGGTAGGCCGGCGGGTCGAGTTGCTTCGGGTTGCGGAGCCGGACATATGCGTGATCCACCAGGTTCATCGTGTTGTTGTTGTTGGCGGTCGAGGGGTTGGCCATCGCGTCGGTCCCGGCGAAGGCGACCCGCGGCAATGCGAGGTAGTTCACGGCGCCCTCCCCGCGGCGCGCCCGAGCGCGCCGCGCCAGAAATCCAGCAGCAGCGCCACCTCCCGCAGCCCACCGGGCGCGCCGGGGAGCCGCGCGACCACCTCGCAGTCGTCGGCGATCTGGCCGAAGCGCTCGCGGGCGACCGCCCAGGCGCTGCTGCGGTGCGGCGACGGCTGCGTGTCCAGGTAAGTCTCGAAGCTCGGCCCCGCCGTGCGGCCGGGGAAGGCCGCGCCGGCCGGCATACGCGTCAGAATCACCCCCAGCGGGCGGATCGCGCCGGTCATCAGGCTCATGCAGGCGTTGGCCAGCGTGCGCAGTTGCGCGGTGTCCTCGCCCCCGTGGCCGAACAGGCGCATCAGCAACTGGAGCATCAGGTCGTAGCAGGCAGTGAACAGCATCCCGACGCGGCGGGTGAGCGGGTCGGTCACGCGGTTCGCGCCGGGGGTGTAGCTGTCGGTGTGGGCGTCGAACAGCGGGTTGTCGAGAACCGGCCAGGCCGGCTCGAACGCCGGATCCTCCTGAAGCGCCTGTCGCAGCTCGGTCAGGATGCGGTAGAAGCGCGCGAAGTGGCTGTGCTCGGTATGGCCGGGAGTCCCTTCGCCCTCCACGACGATCAGCCGGATGGCGGCGTGGGCCGCCTGCGCGTCGCTCACGCGGATGAGCGGCGGGCGGAACGGGATCAACTCCGGCCCAACCTGCGCCGCCGGCGGGCCGACGAACAGCCGTGCCGCCGGGATCGCGTCGAAGGCCGAGTCGATCAGGTGGTACAGCTCGGCGATCGTGCGGTAGCGCCGCTCGTCGGCGTCCAGCGGGTCGGCCGGCGCGGGCGCGGCGAGCGCCGGGTCAGCCAGGCCGGCGCACAGCTGGTCCCAGAAGCCCGGCTCCTCGGGCCGCTCCCAGCAGGCGTAGCGCCGCAGCGTCTCCACGCCGAAGGCCGCGAGCGAGGATGGCATGCCGAGCCGGTAGGCGGAGGCGAGTTGGGGGAAGTTCGGGCGGCGCAGGTTCGGCGCCCCGCCCACCGCGGTGAGCAGGTTGCAGGCCAGCGCCAGGTGCTGCATCTCCTGGAGCGCGATACCCTCGATCGTCGCGGCCCAGGAGCGTACCAGGCCCACCTGCTGTCGGCTCACCCCTGGGTCTCCGGCCTGCTTCAGCGAGAAGGCGGTGAAGAGGTACTGGCAGGCCAGTGAATGCTCCAGTTCGGCGGCGACGGAGAGCAGGTAGATCAACTCGGCGCGCGTGGTCACGGGGGGCGGGGCGGTCATGGCGTGCTCCTCGGCTCGGCGCCCGGGCCGATGACCACCGCGTAGATGGCGGCCTCGGTCAGATCCGTCAGCCCCAACGTGCAGTCCACCGCCCGATCGTCCAGCGCGGCGGTCGGCGCGGCGGCGAGCCCGCGCGCGGTGGCCGCCAGCAAGACGTTCTGCGCGATGTGCCCGGCCTCGATCAGCGCCACGCGGTAGGCGCTGGGGTGCGCATACTTCCACATCGTCCGCTCGAAGCGCGCCACCAGCAGCAGCAGCGCGGCGGCCGGGTCCGCCCAGGTCTGGCCGGAGAGCAGCACCGAGATTGGGGGGAGGACGGCGGCCGGCAGCGCGCCCAGCGTGTGGTCGATCGCTGCATAGTGATACATGCCGGGTTCAAGCCCGGCGACACGGCGCGCATAGACGTAGGCCTCGTAGGGGTTGCGTGCCCCGCCGGAGGGGGTCATGGAGAGCGGCAGCGTGCCGGTGAGCGGGTCCTCCAGGAAGCCGGTGATGCCGAAGCCGGCGAACAGGCAGTCGGCCAGGTCCCGCAGCGCGAGCGGGCCTGGCCCGAAGCGCCGGGTGCTTCGCCGGCGGCGCATCGTGGCGAAGGGCTGGCGCCGGGCCTCCGGGTCCGGCAGGGGCGTGGACGGGCGGCCATCGTTGGTGGTATAGAGCGGCGGGCGGGGGACCTGCTCGCGGCGCGCGGCGAACCACTCGGCCAGCGCCGAGGGCGCGACGAAGCGGGTGTTCTTCAGCCCGAAGTGGTACAGCCCGGCAGTCTCGCCCCACTCCCAGCCGCGCTCGTACGCCGCGTCCCGCTCGGCCGCCGCGCTGCCCTCCACCAGCAGCGCGCCCTGCTCAATCAACGCGTAGAGCGCCCGGGCGACCGACTGCGGCTCGAACGCCCGCAGCCCGTCGAACAGTTCGTCCAGCGGACGCCACTCGCCGGCGCCGCCGAGGATGTCCAGCGCGCGGGCGTCACAGGCCAGCGCCTGCTGCGTCAGAAAATTATAGACAACCGGGCGCTCGCCGCGGAAGACCACGACCAGCGCCCGGGCGCGGCGCACACGCATAACGGCTGCTCCTGGCCAGCGGCGCCCGCTACTTCTTCTTCCTGGCCCGCGACGGCGCCGCGTGAACGATCACTGGGGACGCCTGCCGCAGCCCTTCATCCGGCCCGCCCTGATGCCAGGGCGCGGCGTCAGGCGCGGCGCTCGTCGCCTGATGCCAGGGCGCGGCGTCGGGGGTGGCTTCGGCGCCAACGTGCCACAGGGCAGCGTACTGGAACCGGCCGATCGCCTGGTCGATCTTCTGCATGGCCTGGTGTAGCTCGTCCGCTTGCGGCGCATCCCCAGCCAGCGTAGCCGGCTGAGTGCGGCTGTCCGCCAGGCGCTGCAGCGTGGTGCGCACCTCGTTCAGGAGGGCGCTCCCGTGCTGAAACCCGGCCACCACCGATCGGTCGAGCAGATCGCGGTACTCCTGCTCGCTGAGCACCTGCGGGCGCGAGGTGGCGTGGCTGACGAGGGCGCTCTTGAACTCCTCGGCCGACAGCGGGCTGGGGCTGGCAGGCGCCGTGCGCCCGGTGAAGCCCGCAGGGGCAGTCTTGGATTTTGTCTTCCTGGGCATACCACTCCTCCTGGGACACGATCGGACGGCGCGGCGCGCGGTGCGCCGGTACAGGGCACAGCTGAGGCGCCGGCAGACAGCGTCTGCGCAACGCTGGCGGGGTCTGATCAGAGCGTCTACTGGGCGTGTCACCAGGATAGCACGCGGGGGTCTGTTTGTACAGATGATCTATGGCGGGGACAGGTAGGGGGGAGGCGTTCTCGGTGTGTCACCACGCCCGGCCGCTGAAGCGGCGGGCTCCCCCTTGCCAAGCCCGCCTGCGCGGGCTGGAGTGCAAGCCGCCGCGCGGCCTTTGTAAAGGTTACCCCCCCGTTCACGGGCCGGGCGTGGGAAGGCGCCCAGAACGCCTACGCCCTATGGCGGGGATAGGGGGAGGCCCGGAGGGGCGCAGCCCTCCAGAGAAGATTCCCAACGAAACCGGTACCGGGGACGGGGGCCGCAGGTCCGCCGCCTCAAGCGCCGGCTGCGTACGCCCTGCTCAGGAGAGCGGCACAAGCACATACCCGCTCACCGTCGCGCGGTACTTGGCGCCGCTCGCGTCCTCGCCGAGCTTCTGCGGCTCACCGCCCACGTAGGCCAGCGGCGCGTTGGTGTTGATGCGCGTGGCCGGGCCGAACTGCGCCTGCGCCGCGGCGGTGTAGGCCGCGACGAAGGCCGCCCGCACATCCCCGCCCGGCGGCACGATTACCTCCAGATCCACCGAGTACGGCCGCTGGACGAGCGTCTGCGGCGTGGGCGCGGCGAGCGGGGTTTGCACCGGCACGTAGCGCGCCACCAGGTCCGGGAAGGCCAGCGCCAGCGTGGCCGCCAGCAAGACGATCGCCACCAGCGCGAACAGCAGGCCCCCAGCGCGGCTCGCGCGCTTCG